>DAOTTM010000248.1:0-7789 GCA_034437915.1 Dehalococcoidia bacterium
GACCCCCTTGGAGGTTTCCCAATGACCATGACCGCTACATCCACTGCCGGACAGGTCGTCCAAATCATCGGCACCGTCATCGACGTGGAGTTCCCTCCCGGGCATCTCCCGAAGATCAATAACGCCGTCAACATCACCCGCGAAAACGGCGAAATTCTCGTCACCGAAGTGCAGCAGCACCTCGGCAACAACTGGGTGCGCTGCCTCGCCATGGACACCACGGACGGCCTCAAGCGTGGCGCACCCGCCGCCGACACCGGCGACGCCATCCAGGTGCCCGTCGGCGAAAAGGCCCTCGGGCGCATGTTCAACGTCCTTGGCAACCCCATCGACAATCTCCCGCCCGCCGATGACGCCCCCCATTGGGGCATCCATCGCCTTCCCCCGGAATTCAAGGATCAGGAAACCGCCCCTTCTATCCTCGAAACAGGTATCAAGGTCATCGACCTCATCGCCCCCCTCGTGCGCGGCGGTAAGGTCGGCCTCTATGGCGGCGCCGGCGTCGGCAAGACCGTCGTCATCCAGGAGCTCATCTCCAACATCGCCCGCGAGCACGGCGGTTACTCCGTCTTCGCCGGCGTGGGCGAACGCTCCCGTGAAGGTAACGACCTCTGGCACGAGATGAAGGACTCCGGCGTCCTCCCCAAGATGGCCATGGTCTTCGGCCAGATGAACGAGCCGCCGGGCGTGCGTCTGCGGGTGGCCCTCACCGGCCTCACGATGGCCGAGTACTTCCGCGACGAAGAGGGCCGCGACGTCCTCTTCTTCGTCGATAACATCTATCGCTACACACTCGCCGGCATGGAAGTCTCCGCCCTCCTCGGCCGCATGCCCTCCGCCGTCGGCTACCAGCCCACCCTCGCCACGGAAATGGGCGACCTCGAAGAGCGCATCACCTCCACGAAGAAGGGTTCCATCACCTCCTTCCAGGCAATCTACGTCCCCGCCGACGACTATACCGACCCGGGCGTCGCCACAACCTTCGGCCACCTCGACTCCGTTGTCGCCCTTGAGCGTGCGCTTGCCGAGCAGGCCCTCTTCCCCGCGATGGACCCGCTCACCTCCTTCTCCCGCGCCCTCGAACCGCGGATCGTCGGCCAGGAGCACTACGACGTCGCCCGCGGCGTCCAGGGCGTCCTCCAGCGCTATCGCGAACTCCAGGACATCATCGCTATCCTCGGCATCGACGAACTCTCCGACGAGGACAAGCTCACCGTCGCCCGCGCCCGCAAGATCCAGCGCTTCCTCACCCAGCCCATGTTCGTCGCCGAGCAATTCACCGGAGTCCCGGGGCAATACGTCGGCATCAAAGAGAGCATCCGCGGCTTCAAGGAGATCCTCGAAGGCATGCACGACGGGCTGCCCGAGCAGGCCTTCTATATGGTCGGAAACATCGACAGCGCCGTCGAAAAGGGCCGCGCGCTGGCCGAGGCTTAACCCATGCCACTGACCGTCGAAATTGTCACCGCCGAGAAAGTGGTCCGCACGGAACGGGGCGTTGATGTGCTGATCGCCCCCGGCAGCGAAGGCCAACTCGCCATCCTCCAGCACCACGCCCCCCTCATGACGACCCTGGACCACGGCGAGCTCGTCTTCCGGCGCGGCGGCATCGAAGAGATCTTCGCCATCTCCGGCGGCTTCATGGAAGTCCGCAACGACATGGTCACGATCCTCGCGGACCAGGCGGAGGCTGCCGAGGATATCGACGAATCCCGCGCCGAAGCCGCACGCCAGCGTGCCCAGGACCGCCTCAAGCGCGCCCGCGAGCAGAACTCGAGCGACGTCGACCTCGCCCGCGCCTCCGCCGCCCTCGCCCGCTCCCTCGTTCGCCTGCGCGCCGCCGAACACCGCCGCCGCGCCCCCCGCCCCGGCTCCCCCCTCCGCTGACTTGGGCGCAGTCTAACGGTCGAGATACTGCAGCGCCGCCCAACCGGGTTGGCCGGATGGCGTCAGTACCATCAGCCATGACGCGCCGTCCGCCTCGTCCGTCCCCGTGCGCGTGAGTCCGAAGACGAGCCCCTCCGCTTTCGCTGGTTTAACGATCCCGAGGTTACGGAACACCCGACCGTCAGGTACCCCGTCTCGCATAACCAGGAGAAGTGCTTCATCGAAGGGCACAGCTCACCGTCTTACGGCGACGCCAACTTCGCCGTTGAACGCCTGGACAACGGCCTCCTCATCGGCGGAGTCGAACTCAGCGTGGACAGCCCGGAGAACCGCAGCGCGACACTCGGCATTGCCATTGGCGACAAGGATTCCTGGGATGGCGGCTTTGGAACGGACACGATGCGCACCGTCTGCCGATTCGGCTTCGAGATGATGAACCTCCACCGCATCGAGCTGGAGGTCTACGCATCTAAGGCGCGCGCCAGGCACGTCTACGAGAAGGTCGGCTTCGCCGTGGAAGGCACACGCAGGGACGGGGTGTTCAAGTTCGGCGCCGATCAAAACGTGGTTGTGATGGGCCTCATCGAAGGTGAACTTCTCTGGGATTGAGTCCCAGCCCGTGCGATCTGTCCGGTCCGATTTCTTAGCTTCAAATCTCGGAAAGACGTCTTGGGAATAGAGCGGTCGTCCCTTCTGGCTCCCCGAATACCGCCGCGCCTGGCCAAGGAGGCAGACGAGAGATACTCGCTGGTCGCCCCGCTCATCATGTTGCGGGCTTGAGTTGTTGGGTATTGTATTTCGTCGTCAAAGGAGATACGTTAGGAGTGGTGGCGAACGAATGCGGGGTCGTGGAGTCCGGGATTACCAATTGCTCCACCCTGAATTGGGGGTCCGAACCGCGAGGCGGAGGTCGGCGCTCACGTTATGAGGCCCCGCGTACGGCGAGGCGTCATAAAGGGGGAGTCCTCATAGAGATGACCCGCACGCAGCGATAAATTTGTGATGGAATTCGCAATCGAGGGTTGACAGCTGCGGGCGCGAATTGGTAGCGTCCGCATACGGTCGTTATTAACGAACGTGTAACGCGCTCGGTTTTGACACTCGCACACACAGCCAAGTGCGCGTAAGCGCAACGGGGGAACCATGGTTGGGGTGAATTTCGGCGCCGGAGTGGGCGCCGGATAGGGCGACCTTCCGCCCGAACCCGTCAGCTAACCTCGTAGGCTGCAGGAAGGCCTTGCGGGCAGGTTGCCCGTCTCAAGGTCTTTTTTTCTGCCCTTCGCAAGGGGAGTAGAAATTGAGACGACAACAGAGGAGAACAGACCCCTTATGCCGGCTTTGCAAGAAGCGCCCCCCAAGTCTTGCCCAAAGTGCCGCGGTTCGATGATTGTCGAGCGCGACTGGCACGGCACGTACGGAAGCTGCATCATGTGCGGCTATGTCCATGAGGTGCTCACCAGCCCGCCCATAGACCTCGCCGCCGAAGAGGCAGCGCTCCCGCTACGTCAGCGGCGACGCCAGCCGTCACACGGCAAACTGCGCTTGTAACATCCGCGTCCATACGCGTCCCAGAGGGGGCCCCATTTCACTTGGGGCTCCCTTTTTTGTTCGCCGCCGTGCCTCCCTCCAGCGGAGTCCAATGCCGGAACAGGTTCCGGTTCAGCACTTTGGACTGGTTCCAAAGAGTTCGTTTCCAGCGCCCGTGCTCGTCCCCTATAGTGGAGATGACTTAACCGGGAACAGAGGGATTCATACAGTGACCTACATCCGCATTTCCATCGCACGCCCCAACCACGGTTCGGAAAAGCGTTTTGAGGAGATTATGCGAGCGCTGGCGTCGGCATGCGCGGAACAAGAGGGCTGTGAAAAGGCTTACATCCTCAAGCCCCACGACGACAGCGGTGAAATTGCTCGCATCACCATCTACAAGGACGAACACTCCGCCGAACAGTCGGCGAACTCCGATCGCATCCTCGCCTTGCGTTCGGAAATGCACCTCGCCTGCCAGCCAGGTCACACCGAACGGGCGTTCTTCAGCATTTGAAACAGCGCGTTCAGCAAATTTGTCACGGGGTTGTCCCGTAATCGCCCCCTTGGCGAAACTTGCGGGCACGCGGGCTTCCGTGTTCTTATGTGCACAACGCTATGGTGGCGTTTCCGCACGGTCGGCGGGGGGTTCGGAGGACCGTATATCAGGGTGATCACTGATACGACGCCAGCCGGGTGTCGTTAGACTGCACAGAGTCTAAGGGGTTTCGCCCCGGGGATTTTTACCCGCCCCAGTCAGGGTCACTTGCCGGATCAACCGACAAGGGCCAACCGTGAAGGAGCCAACCAATGACCACACTCCGCCCCCAAGCGCGGACGCTTCAGAGCCGTCTCAGCATGTCCAGCCCGCAAGGGTCCATTGGGCAGGTGCGCAACCCCCACGCGATTCGCATCCTCCTCGTCGATGATCATCACGTCATCCGCCAGGCGTTGCGCATGCTCCTGGAAAGCCAACCCGAGCTTGAAGTCGTCGGCGATGTCGAAAACGGGCGTGAAGCGGTCGCCGCCGTCGAAAAGCTGAATCCGGATGTCGTCCTCATGGATGTGGTGATGCCCGGCCTGAACGGTCTCGAAGCGACGCGACAGATCCGCCGTTCCTCCCCGGGAACGCGAGTCGTCATGCTTTCGGGCTTCGTCGATGAAGACCAGCTCCTCGATTCGCTCCGTTCGGGCGCCTCCGGATACATCATCAAGAAGTCCGACGTTTCCGAACTCGTCCTCGCCATCCAGACCGTCCATCGCGGCAATAGCTATTTCTCCAGCGCCCTCAGTGAAGGCTTTGACCTCGCAGAGGTGCTCTACCAGGCCAAGCGCAGCGACCAGCGTACCGGCGTGGAATCATTGACGCCGCGCGAACGCGAAGTGCTCCAGCTGATCGCCGAAGGCTACACCAACCAGGGGATTGCGAATACACTCTTCATATCCGTGAAGACGGTGGAGGCGCACAAGGCGCACATCATGGCAAAGCTCCACGCCCGCAATCGCACGGACCTCATTCGCTACGCCATCCGCAAGGGCATCGTCCGTCTCGAAAGCGTTGAAGAGGCCGAGCGGATGCTTATCGCTCCTGGTGGAGGGGGAACTGCCCTGGCAGGGTAGGGCAGCTTGGTCATCCCAATTCGCTCATACCAAAGGCCCGGCACCCGCCGGGCCTTTCCTTGCGCGGCGCTGGGTCACAGCAAAGTATCCACTCCACGGTCGTGTGTATTCAGGGAGAGTGGGCTTCGCTCTGGGGGAGCCGGAACGCGGACGGTGGGGCTTCCCTAATAACTCACGCGGAGACGCCTGCATACCCTGAGTGAACTTCCGGGGGAGCGCCATGATCGAGCTCACACGCATTGACGGCACCACGTTCTGGCTCAACCCGGACCTCATCGAGGTCGTTGAGGCCGCACACGATACGCACGTCACCATGATCAACGGACACCGCTATGTCTGCGCGGAGACTCCGGGACTCATTGCCGAACGCGTGGTCGAGTTTCGCCGGGCGACGATGGGCGCGATCCGGAGGGCTGGCTAGTGGACATCGCGACGCTTGTCGGCCTCATCCTCGCGATCGTGGGCATCATCGGCGGCAACGTCCTGGAAGGCGGCAATCCCGCTGCCCTGATCAATCTCCCTGGTTTCATGATTGTGATCCTGGGCTCTCTCGGGGCGACGATGATCTCGCAGCCCCTCGACAGAATGATCGGGCTGCCGAAGACCCTCATCAGCGCCTTCCTCGGCGCTAAAGGCCACGACGAACCAGCCACCGTCGATCTCTTTGTGACCATGGCCGATAAGGCCCGCCGTGAAGGCCTCCTCGCCCTCGAGGCGGATGTGGACAAGATCCACGACGAGTTCACCCGCAAGGGCGTCCAGCTCATGATCGATGGCACGGATCCGGAACTCCTCCGCCAGATCATGGAGATCGATGCCGAATCAACGAAGCACCGCGCGGAAGGCGGCGCCCAGGTCCTCGAGTTCATGGGCGGCATCGCTCCAACGATCGGCGTCCTCGGCGCGGTCCTTGGCCTCATGGGCGTTATGACACACCTCACCGAACCCGAGAAAATCGGCCCCGGCATCGCCACCGCCTTCGTCGCCACCTTCTATGGCGTCTTCACGGCAAACGTCCTCTGGCTCCCTCTCGCGAAGAAATTGACCAACAACATGAAGCATGAACAGCATTCGCTGAACCTCGTGATCGAAGGGCTGATGTCCATCCAATCTGGGGACAACCCACGCATCGTTCGCGAAAAGCTCGAAGGATTCCTTGCGCCCGGCCAGCGGCAATCGAAGAAGGGCGACGCCGAGGGCGCGGGCGCCAAGGAGGCGGCATGAGCAGGAAGGCGCCCGAAGCCGAAGCGCCCGAAAACCACGAGCGCTGGATCGTCAGCTATGCAGACATGGTGACGCTGCTTTGGGCGCTCTTCGTCGTGCTCTACGCGCTCAGTGACTCCAATCCGCGCAAGCTCCTCATCGTGAGCCAATCGATCGACCAGGCCTTCAGCGTGGGCGTGCTCAACGGGTCCAAGGGGTCTTCGCCAGTGTTTAGCGGTGGAGGAGGAGGCCTCGCCCCGAACATCTCCGAGGTCAAGTCGAATAACCTCGCAGCACTCTCCAAGAAGCTGGCGGAGTTCTCCAACAAGAACCAGCTCGATGGCAAGATCCAGGTGCGAAGCGATGCCAACTCCATCACCATCAGCCTCGCTGACAACCTCCTCTTCGATTCTGGTAACGCCGAACTGAAGCCGGGAAGCCAGGTTGTCCTGGCGGAAGTTGCCGCCCTCCTGCGTCCGCTGCCAAACCAATTGCGGATCGAGGGGCATACCGACAACGTGCCCGTGAACAGCGTCGATTTCGCGACGAACTGGGAACTCTCCGCGAATCGAGCCTCCACGGTTCTGCGGTTCCTTTCCGAACAGGGCAAGGTCGCGGTTCCGCGCATGTTCCTCGCGGGGTATGCGGAAACGCATCCGATCAGCGACAACGCGACGCCCGAAGGCCGCGCACTCAACCGGCGTGCCGACATCGTCATCGTCTATCCGACGCAAGAGGACATCGAAATTGCCCTCGCGGGCGCAAGGGGGAGATAGGTATGCCGGACAAAAAGATCCTCGCCGGCGGCGCCGTGCTCTTGGCGGCGGCATTTTGGTTCTATATCAAGCCCAATTACCTGAGTTCGACGCCACCACCAGTCTTCACGGAAGAGCAGATCGCGGCGGCGCCTCGTCCCACGATCTTCCTCGGCAAGGCCGCTGGCGAAGGCCACAAGGCCGCCGGGGAGGACCCGGGCCTGGTCTTCAACCTCAAGGCGCCATCGTCACAACCGAGCTACGTCAAGGTCGTGATGGCCCTTGAGTTCGAGGATACCCACAAAAAGTACGTGGGTGTGGCACAAGCTGCCGTCGAAGCGAAGGATGTGCTCTTCGCCCACGAGTTGAAACCGGAGATGCACAAGATCCTCGACGCCATTACATCGACCTTCAGTTCGAAAACCATCGACGACGTGGCGACTCCAGAGGGACGCGACAAACTCAAGGCAGATATCGTCAAAGCAGTCAACACCGGTCTCCACGAAGAGAAGGTCTCCAGGGTCTATTTCTCGGTGTTCATTACTCAATAGGAGGTGACAGTGGCTACTCCACACGAAGTCCTGACCCAGCTCCTCTCGCCCTCACAGGGCGATTCACTCCAGGCGATTGGCGCCAAAGTGTGGGAAGCGTTGGCGTCCGCCATCGAGCGCATCACGCAGACGGCTCCAGTGACGCGTGAGGTGAACGCCCGCCTTGTGATGCCGGACGAGATAACGGACGAATTCTCCGCGCCCCACCTTGTCGCCCCGATTGAGATCAGCACCAACCGCGACCAG
>DAOTTM010000249.1:0-11604 GCA_034437915.1 Dehalococcoidia bacterium
AGGAAGAGCCAGGTGAGGTTCACCGACTTCGCGGAGAAGTCGGCGACGCGCTTGGCCTGGTCCCCGGTGATGAAAACCTTGACATCGTCGAAATACGGATACGGCTTGTCGAAGTAGTCCGGGTTCTTCTTGAAGCTCAGGCTTACTCCCGTTTGATACTCCGTGTGGATGAAGGGGCCGCTGCCCACCATTTTCGTCTGCACGTCTGATCCCTCGGCGTGCTCCTTGGGCACGATCCACGCGCCAAGGCTTCCGCCGAGAATGTCGAGAACGTCAGCGTAAGGGAATTTCGACTTGATGCGGACGGTGCTCGCGTCCGGCGTCTCGATCTTGTCCATCCAGGCGATCGTGGACTTGTGTACCGATTTGTCGAAGTTCTGATAGCGATCAAGTGAGTAGCGGACATCCTCGGAGGTCACCGCTCGGCCATTGTGGAACTTCGCGCCCGGCTTGATTTTGAAGTTGTAGGTCAGTGGGTCCGGCTGTTCCGGCATCGTCGCAGCGAGATCGACTTCCTTCGAGAAGTCGCCCGGGGCAACATCCGGCACGCCCGCCTTGTAACGCAACAGCTTGCTGTAACTCAGGCCGTGCATATACGAAGCGACAAAGCTCGTGTTCGTGAACGGGTCCAGTCCCGGTGGTGGTGAAGAGATCTGAAACGAGAACGATCCACCGGGCTTGGGCTGCTTCGCAGCAGCAGTAGGGGTGATTCCCGCCGTTGGGAGCAGGCCTTTTCCGCCGCCGTCGCCGCTCGGGGCGCCGTCATCGTCGCCGCAGCCAACAAGGCCGAGTGCCGCGGCGCCCAGGCCCACCGTGGCCCCCCCGCGGAGTGTCGTGCGCCGACTTACCCGTCGACGCAACCAGTAATTCGAACTATCTACCAAGTGATTCCCCTTTCGTTTTGCGCCCGCTTTCCGGGCCGCCAATAAGCTTACGATGATTGCCGCAATCGCGGATCCAATATGTCCCGCAATGCGTCACCGAACAGGTTAAAGCTGAGTACCGCGATGCTGATCGCCAGTCCCGGTATCACAGCAGTCCACCACGCCTGTTCCCACACGGCGCGGGTGTCCTGGAGCATCTTGCCCCAGCTTGGTTGCGCCTCCGTGGCAACACCAAGGCTCAAGAAGCTCAGCGCCGCCTCCGCAAGGATCGCATTCCCCACTTGGATGCTCGCGATGATGATGATCGGCGCGAGCACGTTGGGCAGCACGTGCCTCGCCATGGTTCGGAGCGACGTGCTGCCGATGCTGTGGGCGGCCTCGATGTACTGCAGGTTTCGGATCGAGAGCGAGGCCCCACGCACAATCCGTGCCGTCGTGGGCGTGATAATGATAGCGATCGCCAGGCTCACGTTGAGGAAGTTCCGCTCGAATACGCTCAGGATGAAGACCAGCAGGACGAGCGGTGGGAAACCCAGGACGATGTCCATCAGCCGGCTGGACACAAGATCGACCTTGCCTCCGAAGTAACCGCTGAGGATCCCGAGCGCCGTCCCGAAAACCGTGCCGAAGAACACCGCCGCAAAGCCGATGCCCAGCGAGATACGGCTCCCCACGAGGATGCGGCTGTACATGTCGCGAAAGAGGTTGTCCGTCCCCAGTGGGTGGGACAGCGAAGGCGCCAGCAAGCGCGGATTCTTTATTGGGTCCACAGCGTCGGGCGCTTGGGGGGCGAGCCACGGCGCAAGGACGGCGACGACAACCAGGAGAATGCAAATGACGGCTGCGACCGCGCCCACCGGCTTCGCCCTGGCAATCCGCCAGAGCCGCCGACCGATGCCAGGCCGAGAGCGCAGGATCTGGACGGGAAGCTCTTTCGCCGTTATCGCTGATGCCATTATGCGAACCTGATGCGCGGGTCGAACCACGCGTAGCTAATATCGACGATAAGGTTGATCGTCACGAGCACCGCCGCGAAGAAGAGGACCAACGCCTGAATCTGTGAATAGTCCCGCAAGAGGACAGCACTGAAGGTGAGGTTCCCCAGGCCCGGGAGCGAAAAGATCCCCTCCAGCACGACCGTCCCGCCAAAGAGCACGCCCACCTGGAGGCCGAAGAGCGTGATCACCGGGATCATCGCGTTCTTCAGTGCGTGGCGCGTCACGATCATCGTCCCCCCCAGCCCTTTCGCGCGCGCAGTGCGAATGTAGTCCTGGCGCAGCACTTCAAGCATCGACGACCGCGTCACGCGCGCAAGGCTGGCGCTCAACGCCAAACCCAGGGCGATCGCCGGGAGATAGAGCTGTTCGAGGTTCTTGAACGGGTCGTGCCAGAAATCCACGTACCCGATCGGCGGGCTATACCCCCACCATTTCGCCGGGAACACGATCAGCATCGTCCCCAGCCAGAACCCCGGGATGCTGAGCCAGCCGATAGAGATGAAGCGGATGAGGTAGTCCGGAGTCTTATCCTGCTTCACGGCCGAATACACCCCCATCGGGATCGCGAGCACCAGCGCCAGGCATGTCGCCAGCAGCGTCAACTCCAGGGTGAGTGGGATGCGTGAGCGAATCTCCTCGCCCACGTCGCGCTTACTCAACAGCGTCTTGCCAAAGTCGCCCCGCAGCGCCCCGCCCATGTAGGTGACGTACTGCTTAACCGCCGGTTGATCGAGCCCAAGTTCCTTCCGGATGACGTCGCACTGCTGCTTATCGACATCCGGCGTGGCGAGAACGATCTTGCACACATCCCCGGGAAGCATCCGCACCGCGGAGAACACGATGATGCTGATAGCGAACAGCACCATCATCGAAAAGAGGACGCGCTTCACGATGTACTGCAGCATGTGCGGCGCTCCTTCCCGTCGTGCGGGACGATGACAAATTATTGGTGCAGACCTACGTCAAAGCAATTGGGCAAGCGTGAACGGTTTAAGTTACGCGTAAAGCTGCCCATACCCGGGGCGCGCCGAAGGAGGCGTCGGGTCGGCGAACGCCCCGGTACTGTTGTGTTTTCGCTTGGTCGCCCGCGTCAGGCCTTGCGGATCAACGCCACCACGGGAATCACTCGAGTGGTGTTTTTCTCGTAGTCCCCAAACCCAGGGAAACGCTCCACCTGCTTCGCGTAGAGCCGGTCGCGTTCGTCGCCGGTGATGACCGTGGCCGTCGCCGCGTACTTCTCCGAACCCACTTCTACCGTGGCCGTGGGGTTCGCGACGAGGTTGTGATACCAGCCCGGGTTTTTGGGCGCGCCGCCCTTGGATGCGAACACGAGGACGCGGTCGCCATCCGGAAGGCAAACGAGCGGCGTAATCCCAGCTTCACCCGTCTTTGCGCCGGTCGTCGTCAACAGCACCATGGACGCGCCTTCGAATCGGCCTCCAACCTTCCCCGCGTTCGCCCGAAACTCCTCGATGATGGACTTGTCCCAATCACTCGGTTGTCGCACGTGAATACTCCTGTTGCACCCTGATGAACCAAATGTAGCCGGTTCCCCCTTGGGGCGGTACCTCGGCTCTCAGCTCTCGCTATACATTGAACAGGATATTGACGATGTCCCCCGCCTGGACGATGTACTGTTTGCCCTCGGTGCGGAGCACTCCGCGCTTCTTCGCCTCCGCCTCGCTCCCCGCGGCGATGAGGTCGTCGAAGCGGATGACTTCGGCACGGATGAAGCCGCGTTTCAGATCGCTGTGAATCTTCCCCGCTGCTTCCGGCGCGGTTGAGCCTGCCGTGACCGTCCACGCCCGGCATTCGTCGGGGCCCGCGGTGAGGAAGCTGATAAGCCCGAGCAATGCGTAGCTCATGCGAATCGCGCCCGCCATCCCGCTCTCGGTAACGCCCGCCTCCGCCCGGAACTCCACCGCTTCGTCCTCGCTCAGGTCGTTGAGGTCCATTTCGAACTTGCCACAAAAGACGGAAACGTCGCGTCCCGTCGCAGCGAACTTCTCGTGGTACTCGGCCTCCAGCTCGCTCCGCCGGGCAAGGTCGCCCTCGCCGATGTTGACGACCACAAGCATCGGGACGGCCGTGAGGAACTGCGACCCTTCGAGCAGCTTGTGGTCCTCCATGTTCAACCCCTGCGCCCGGATTGGCGTCTCCGCTTCCAGCCCATCCTTCATGCGTAGCAGGAGATCTTTCAGTCGCTGAAGGTCACCGCGCTCTCCGGGTTTCATCGAACGCAGCTCCGTTTCGAGCCGCTGCAGGCGCTTTTCGATGATGCCAAGGTCGAGGAACGCTAGCTCCAGGTCCATCGTCGCGATGTCGCGCGCCGCGTCTACCGTCACTTCCGGGTGGGGCACGCTTTCGTCTTCGAAACCGCGAACGACGTGGATGAGTGCGTCCATGCGGGCGAGCTCGGTGACGAACTTGCCTGCCGGCCCCTCGCCCTTGCCGAAGGCTTCGCCCCCCGCGGGAAAATCGACATACTGAATCGTCGCGTAGGTGGTCTTTTTCGGCTTGTACATCACGGCCAGGCGATCCACGCGCTCGTCCGGCACGTGCACGACGCCCACGTTCGGCTGAGTGGAGCTGCTGTACGCACCCACCTGGGCGCTCCCGCGCGTGACCGCGTTGAATATCGTTGACTTGCCCGCGCGCGCGAACCCGATGATCCCCAATTGCATATCCAGAGGGTAGCCGAGCGCGCCGGAACGAGCACCGCACCTCCTTGGGCCGCGAGTTGCGCGTCGGTCTCCATCGTCGGAGCCGAGTTCCGCCCGACTAATAGCTAATAGCTAACAGCTAATGGCTTTGGCCCGGGGCCCCATACGTCGCCGTAAGGTAGTGCTCCGCCGATATCGCCGCGGTCGCCCCATCGCCGCACGCGCTGATCAGCTGCCGCGCCGCCGCCGTGCGCAGGTCCCCGGCGACGAAAAACCCCGGCGTCTTCGTCCGCATCGAGAGATCGACCACCGCGTGCCCGCCCTCGTCCATTTCCGCAAGTTCGCCCACGAGCCCATTATTCGGCTTCTGGCCGATGAACACGAAGACCGCAGCGGTCGCAAGATTACTGACCACGTCCGTCTTGAGATTGCGCAGCCGGACGGAGGACACGGATTCCGTGCCTTCGATCTCCTCCACGGCGGTGTCCCAAACGAACGAGATCTTCGGGTTCGCCCGCGCGCGCTCCTGTAACAGCGCGCTCGCCCGCAGCGAGTCCCGCCGATGGACGATGCGGACGCTTTTCGCGAAACGCGTGACAAAGAGTCCCTCATCGAGCGCCGCGTCTCCCCCACCCACGACCACGGTGTCCACGCCCTTGAAGAAGGCCGCATCGCAGGTGGCGCAGTAACTCACGCCTTTGCCAACGAGACGCTCCTCACCCGTCACCCCGAGCTTGTTGTAGGTTGCGCCGGCGGCCATGATGACCGCCCGCGCGCCGAACTCGCTTCCGGTCGTTGTCAAAACGAACGTGCCGCTACGTTCGCGCTCCAGGCTTTCGACGTTCTCGTAGACCATCTCCGCCCCGAACTTTTCGGCCTGCTTCAAGAACCCCTGGGCGAGGTCGAATCCGTTGACGCCATCTGGGAAACCGGGATAGTTTTCCACCAGGTCGGTCGTCGCAATTTGTCCGCCCGTTATCAAACCTTCGAAGACGACGACGGTGCGTCCGGCCCGCGCCGCGTAGATCGCAGCTGTTAGCCCCGTGCCCCCGCCCCCGATGATCGCGATGTCCACTTCTCTCATCACATTCCCTTCCTGGCGCGCTCGTAAAATACAAACGGGGCAGCCTTACGACTGCCCCGTGCGTTGGCTCCGATGCCGTCGGTTAGACGAGGGCCTCGTCGATGCGCTTCTTCAGCTCGGGCTTCGGGCGGTACCCGACGACCGTGCCTTTGAGTTCACCGCCCTTGAAGATAAGCAACGACGGGATGCTGCGGATGCCGAACTTGCTGGGCACCTGTGGGTTTTCGTCCGTGTTCATCTTCATGAAGTTGACCTTGCCCGCGTACTCTTCGCTCAGCTCCGCGACTATCGGCGCAACCATGCGGCAGGGGCCGCACCACGGCGCCCAGAAATCGACGAGGGTCGGCAATTCAGCCTGGAGGACTTCGGCCTCCCAGGTCAGGTCAGTTACTTCCTTGACGTCTGACATTGTGTTGTGTTCCTTCCTCCCGGCCCTGCCGGATGGGCGGCACTGTGCGTTGACAGCCTTGCCGCCTGTGTTAGTATGGGTCTAACGATACCCGGTGGGGGTATCCGTTGTCAATACCCGGAGGCTAGCAAGTGCAGGCGGAAGAAGAGAAGAAGTTGTTGGACCGCCTTGCCCGCGTGGAGGGCCAGGTCCGTGGTCTGCGCAAGATGCTGGAAGAACACCGCTGTTGCGAAGACGTTCTCACGCAGCTCCTCGCCGCCCGCTCCGGCCTCGAATCCGCCGGCCTCCTCGTCCTTGACCGTCATCTTGAAGACTGCGTCCTCGATGGTTCGAACGTCGCGCCCGCGACCATGACCCAGCTTCGCGAGACCCTCAAACTCTGGAGCCGCCACACCTCCCACGTCGGCTAATGCCCTCCTCCATCTGGCCGCCTCATCCGATACAATGCCAGTATGGTGTGGCGTCTTCGCATCTTCGTACCCCTCCTCGCAGTGCCGTTGGTCGCTTTGGCGGTCGTCGCCTTTGCGCCGGCCGCCAATCCTGCCGCTGCGGGTGAGGCGACATCTACGTCGCCTGCTCTCGGTGAACAGCTTCGCTATATCGGCCGGGATGGCGTCACGGGAATGCCCGCGCCCGTCGATGACCGCTTCATCGCCGAGGTCGAACGGGCGGTTGAACGCTATGGCAAGGACGAACAACAGGCCGTTCCCCCACCGCCCGTTCGCGCGGTGGAGGTCACGAACCTCGCAATCCCCCGCCTCAACGTCAACGCCAGCATCGCTCGCTTCGGCATCGACCGCTTCGGACGCCTCGATGTTCCCCAGGACGCGCGTACCGTCGGCTGGCATCCCGCCTATAGCCTCGTCCCCGGGGAAGGGAGCGCGACCTTTCTTGCCGCTCACTTCGAATACGCTGGCCGACCCGGCGTCTTCAACCAGATCACGACCTTGCACGCGGGCGACGAGCTCGACGTGACTCTGACCGATGGCTCGACCCACCGATACCGCGTCGATTCGACGATCGACTACGCGCTCGGGGCGATCGATATGGGCGCTATCCTTTATGGGCGAGAAGGCACGGAGAGTGTCACGCTCATGACCTGTTCGGGTCCCGCGAATGAGGGGGAATACCCGCTGCGGACGGTTGTCCTCGCCAGTCGCGTGGCACCCTAGCCGACTGCGACTCGGGCGGAGAAGGCCTCGACTAGCGCTCGCTTCGCTTCAGCCGTTCCAAGCACCGAGAGCCGCGCCATGGACTCAGATCGAGACTCGTCCGCGGCAGCCATGAATTCGCCCCAGTCCCTCGGCGTGCACTCGATCGCCAGATCGACCGTGGTCGGGGTTTCGGGCGCCAGCAGCAATTTCCAACGTCGCCCGTTGAACGCAAGAGCCATCTGCTCCCCCGTCGAGAAGGTGAAGCTCCACGAGCGCGGCCCCTCGAATCGCACGTTTGTGGTGTTCAGAAATCCTGCGGTCGCGGTCAACATCGAACGCGCATTCAGCCGCTCGCCTTCCGCGGGCGGACGGATTTCGTGCCGGATACCCCACTCGTTCAAGGCGCCAACGACGAAGCGAAGGTCCTCGCCTGCCGGGGTGAGGCTGTACCAGACCTCTCGTCGCCCCGCTTCGCTCTCGCGCGAGACGATCCCCGCCGCCTCCAACTCGCGCAGTCGTGACGTCAACCACTTCGGCGTGATCGTCCCAAGCGTGTTCGCAAGATCCGTGAACCGACGTGGCCCGCGCAGGAGATCCCGGACGATCAACAACGACCACTTCTCGCCGATCACCTCGAGCGACCGTGCCACCGGGCAAAAATGTTGATACGTGTTCGTCTTCGCCATCGTTCTCTCGACAACTCTGCCATTCGCTCGCGGGCTGGGCAATGGCGGCCTTGACAAGCATATCGTATCTCGAAGATAGTCAACGGCAAGATACTTTTCGTCGGTCACGACCGCTCCGCGCGCGCCATCGCGACGGATTCGGCAGTAGCCACCGGCCCCATCCTCCCGGCGGGGGCAGTTGGTCCCGGGTCCTGAATCCAGGGGATTCCACCTGAGTTCTCTGCGGTACCATGCGTGGTATGGAGCAACCGCCGACGCCCGACGTAGAGACCGACCGGCCCGCCGTCCGTCGCCAGCTCGAAGGCGCGGGCGAAAAGGAGAAGGTAGGCCGAGGCTGCCTCGTCTGGGGCGGCGTCCTCGGTGTCGTCGTCGGCCTCACCTTCGCCTTCTACGGCCTCCCGCCCATCCTCCGCCACTTCTATGGCGAGCGGCAGGTGATGCAAGGTGAATGGCTCAGCACGCGAACGCTCTCGATCCAGGTCGCGACGGTCGAGCAAATCGACACCTATTCCGGGGCCGAACGAATCGTCGTCGTGACGCTCGCCCAATCCAGCGGCGGGGTGCCGCCGAACGAACGCTGGCGGTTGGAAATGTCGAAACGGAACGAATGGGTTCGGGCGGCTCCCGATGCCACGGAGCTCCGTTTCGTAATCAGGAGCGAAGACGGCACCCCAATCGCCCTTCATCTCTCGAAACCGAGGGTCCGCTTCGAACTCCCTCCTTCGACCCCGCCATGAGCGACCCGCTCCCTTCGCTGCCCCACCACCTTCGTCCCGGCATTCGCATCGTCTTCATCGGCTACAATCCCGGCCTCGAATCCGCCCGCCAGGGCCACTACTACGCCTTCCACGGCAACGTCTTCTGGCGCCAGCTCAGCGCAAGCGGACTCGTTTCGCGCCAGGTCACCCACCTCGACGACGCCACGCTTTTGGACGAAGCCGATATCGGCTTTACCGACCTCTGTTGCCGCCCGACCGCGCGCGCCAGCGAACTGACACCCGCCGAAATCACCGAAGGCGCCAACCGCCTACGCAACGAACTTCTCGAAAACCAACCGGCCTACGCCGTCTTCAGCGGCCGCGGCATATACCAACACTTCGGCCGTCTCGTGCTCGGCCTCACCACCAAGGATCTGGCCGCCCGCCCGAACGGCCCCCAACCCGAACGCATCGGCGCCACGATCCCCTACGTCATCCCCAGCTCAAGCGGTCTCGCCAGCAAGTGGCACGCCGAACGCCTCGCCCTCCTCCGCGGGCTATCGACGCTCCTCGGCAACCCGGTTGATCCGTAGCCCGCGCGTCAGCAAGGGTTGCTCTGGGCGCCGGACGACGTTCCGCGCTGGCGCTGAATTCAGAGCAGGCGCCAATGGCTAATGGCTAGCAGCTAATAGCTTCTTAGCAGCTCGGCTCGTTTGCCCTCGTCGCAGAGACCCGGTCGCGCAACGCAATCCCCCCAAACAGCCCTGCCACCACGACGAGTCCCAAGCCCGCGCCGCTCGCGGACATTGCGAGGGCAGGCACCGGGCACGTTCCCGCGATCGCCCAACCCGTCCCGAACACCGCCGCGCCGTAGACGTTGCTGCGCGTGATCGGCGCCCGCACCAGCGCCAGGTCGCCCCCGAAGGGCGTATGCCATCGCGAACGGCGCATCAACCACAATAATGGCGCTGCCGTTCCGATCGCGCAGGCCATGAGCAGGAAGACATCCAGCTCCTTGAGCCGCAGCATGTCGTGAATCACTGCGTACTCACTCAAGCGAGCCGCCGAGATGAGGAAACCGAACGTGCCGCCCACGAGGAACGAAACCCGGTTCACAGAGCACCGCCCGTGGCAAGGTGCAGGACGAATGTCACGCCCACTGCCGTCGCCATGAACGTCGCCGTGGCTGCCCAACTTGCGGGCGAGAGCGACGATGTCCCCCGGATGCCGTGGCCGGAAGTACACCCGCCCGACCATCGTGCGCCGTATCCCATCACGAGCCCCGCCGCGACGAGCAATGGCACGAGCAGAATTAGCGGCACCTTCTCCCCAAGCTGCCCGTAGTCGAGGTTGAAGGAGAGCCCGCCGCGAAGCAGCGCCGCCACAAAGCCCCCGGCGATCAATCCGCCGAAAAACCACACACGCCAAGGCTCAAAACGCCGACCCCGCGCGAATTTGAATGTCTCCAGGTAGGCCGTCGTCGCTCCCAACGGTCGGTTGATGAGCGCGTACAACGCTACAACACAAAGCCCAATCCCGGGCCCCGCCACGAACCAGGGCAACCGTTCCGGAAGGATATCCATGAACCACCACTCTCTTGGGTGCTGTCTCCACCACGCTTCCATCTTACTGCCGTAACGACTCCGTCGCCCTCCGCCGGGTTCGCGATCTGGACGTTCCGGCGGTCCTGCCCGTCCGTAGCGCGCGCGGGAGCAAGCGCCGGGTTGTTCAGACTTCTTACCCTGGACGCGCGTAGCCGAAACCTTCTTCACAATGGCGTGTCGAACCCCATGTCCGCGCTTCAGAACATGGCCCGAAGCGCGATGAACATACAGTGACCGACGATTGGTACCGGGTTCTCCAGATCCAGGAAAACGCAGAGCCCGAGGTGGTGACCGCGGCCTACCGCGCCCTTTCCCGCAAATACCACCCCGACGTCAGCGACGCCCCCGACGCCCCCGCCCGCCAAACGCTCATTAACGCCGCCTTCGCCGTCCTCGGAGATGAGCACTCGCGCTCCTATTACGACCGCACGATTGGACGCGTCGATGGTATCGAGATGCGCTCCCAGCCGCTCGATGACTGGCGTTGGAACGACGGGCGAAAGTACGTCCACAACTCCTCCATAAGCGACCTCATGAGCGGCGGGACGATGCACGCCTGGGCGACGGGAAGCACCTTCACGGAATGTGGATGGGATGCGCGCGGTTGGCGGCGCGTGCAGGCGGAGGAGGAGTTCTGGGCGGGGCGCCCGTGCCTCGCCTGTGTGAAGCAGCAAAGAAAGGCCAGCTGAACGGGCGTGGCGATTGCGCGCGTACTCTCGAACCTCCACGATGCCCTTGCACTCAAGGAGGCGCTCCATGGCCAACCCCGACCCCGTAATCATCGAGGCCGCGCTCAACGGCGGCACGCCCAAACGCGCCAACCCAAACGTTCCTCGCACACCGTCTGAAATCGCTGTCGATGGTTTGCGCTGTATCGCCGCCGGTGCAGCCATCGTCCACAACCACAACGACGAACCGGTGGTTGGCGGTGCAAACGGCATCCACGCGTCCGAGCCGTACATCGAAGCCTGGCGCGCGATCCTCGCCGAACGCCCCGACGTTTTGCTCTACCCCACCATGGCCAGCGGCGGTCCCCACACGACGATCGCTGAACGGTATGCCCACATTCCCGCACTCGCCGCCGCGGGGGTGTTGCGCATGGGCCTCGTGGATCCCGGGTCCGTCAACCTCGGTCCCCTCGACTCGGACGGCGTCCCCGCCGCCGTCGATTCGACCTACTTGAACACCTACCGCGACGCACGCCACATGTTCGAGACGTGTTCAGCATTGCGATTGGCGCCCAGCGTCTCCATCTTCGAACCCGGGTTTCTCCGTGTCGCCCTCGCGTACCATGCCGCTGGCCGACTGCCCGCGGGAGCCATCATCAAGCTCTACTTCGGCGGCGGGCGCTCGACCTGGGGCCTTCCGCCGACGCGTCCCTCGCTCGATGCTTACCTGGCGATGCTCGATGGCACAGGATTACC
>DAOTTM010000250.1:0-3727 GCA_034437915.1 Dehalococcoidia bacterium
CGACCAGTATGTCGGCGAGAACTTCGTCATCCGCGTACGCGACGACCGGCCCGGTATCGCTCCGCCCGAAAAAGACTACGAACGGCAGGTGCTGGATCTCGTGCGCAAGCGCGCGACGCGCGGCTCGGCCCCCGTTCAAGCACTGGACCTTGGCGATGCGGGCGACGCAGAGCGCTGGATGAAGCGTTTCCGCAAGTCCGTCATCCAGGATGCGAAGAAACAGCGCCTCGCCCGCCGCCGGTGGGGCCAGGCGGATTGGGTTGCCCTTGGTGGGGGACTTCTGATCGTGCTCGAGCTGTTCGCACTGGCACTCGGCGTGGCGGCGGTTGGCGAAAGCGGACGTTCTGGCGAAGGCGGTATCTCGCCCGGGGACTGGCTCCTGGGGGCCGGGTTCGCGTGGATGGTGGTGATGGTGGCGGCGGGAACCGTCCGGGACCTGCGTGACACGCCGAAAGGTCGCCTCGCCTGCGCACGCTGGCTGGGGGTGCGCGACTACTTCCGCGAATCGCGTGCCCTCGAAGACGCACCGCCCGCCTCGGTTGTCATCTGGGAACGGAATCTCTCCTACGGCGTGGCCCTGGGGGTGGCACGATACACGGTGCAAGCGTTGCCGATGGCCGCCGACGACCCAAATTCCGCCTGGAGCCGCTACGGTGGCGATTGGCGCGAGGTGCACATCGAGTATCCGGAACGCTTCGGCTTTGGCGAAAAACCCATCCGCGTCTTCCTCGGTGGCCTCCTGCGCACAGCGTGGTGGGGCGGCCTGGCCTTCGTAGCACTGCCATTCCTCGGGCGCATCGCGTGGGACCTGACCAGCTACATTCTGAGCGATTTTGGCGAGACGAAGGCCTACGAGCGCTGGATTGTGCTCGGCCTGTTTGCCCTGTTCAGCGGTTGGGGCATCTACCTCACGTTGAGGTTCATCGACGGTGTCATTCGCCTTTGGCGCGGCGCAGCCGACCTCCAACAGCGCGTTGTCGTTGAAGGCGAGGTCGTAAAGAGTGGCTCCGGACGGGTCGCCGTGGCCGATGGGAAGTCGGAGGAGGTGAACGCCTGGATCCCGCCGATCGGCGCACCGCATCCGCCAAGGGGGTCGATTGTGCGGTTCACGCGCAGCCCCCGGCTCTGGTTTGTTGAGAAGGTCGAGGTGCTCTCGCGCGCTGCGGAGGAACCGAGTGCGACCACGCTTGATGACCACGCGGCCACTCATACCCGGCAACTACAGCTCGTGGCTCTCCGCGAACTGACCGGACTCGCCCTGAACCCGGTCACACCCGATAACGCCATCCCGTTCGCATCGCTCCCGGGCGGAACGGTCAGCGCGTTCGCGGACTCCGAGGACAATCGCGTGCTCGTTGCCGAGTTTCCTGTCCCACCCCTCGTCGCGAAGACCATACTGGCGGTGCTCGCTAGCAGCTCGAAGGATCCCGGGAGCGTCGCTCCGGAGCTTGGGGATTCGGCCACCTGGCTGCCTGGGGGCTACCTGGTGGTCCGCGACGGCGAACGAATGCTCCTCACGCAGGTCCAGTTGAAGGGTCCGCCCGAATCAGAGGCGAAAGAGATGGCGGAGAAGCTAGCGCGCCACGCGCTTGGCGAACCATCAGCTTTGCCTGGGGCGGACGCCGCTGGCGAATGAGTCACCTGGGCATGACGTGAAGGTCTTCCGCGGGCAACTCGATCGTCCACGCCCTTCGGCCGGCCACATGGAGAACCTCATAGGGGCGCGCTGAGAGTTCTGCATCGAGGACCGTTTCCGTCCCCGCCAGCCGCATTCGCAGGGTGTGACCCGTCCCGTAGGCGAACTCTTCAATGATCTCCGCCGCGAATACGTTCTGTCCCGGCGCAACGGCGGGAACAGCGCGCCGAAGGACCACGCGCTCAGCGCGGAATGCGATATCGACGGCGTCCCCTTCCTCGCACTGGGCCTGCGGTTGAACGCAGTTCAATTCGAAGCCCTCGCAACGGACTCGAATCCGCCCATCCGCTGCGACGACCACCGTCCCGCGAAGGATGTTCGCTACGCCCGTCAGTTCGGCCACGCGCCGGCTGGCTGGCCGTTTGAACACCGTGTCCCGAGTGTCGAATTGGAGGAGACGGCCGTCGTCGAACACGGCGATACGGTCGGCGAGCAGGTGCGCCTCGCGCAGGTCGTGGGTCACGAAGACGATGCTCAGGCCCATCTCCGCGCGAAGGCGGAGGAGTTCGCGGCGCAGGTTCGCGCGCAAGGATTCGTCCAACGCACTGAACGGTTCGTCTAGCAGCAGAAGCTTCGCTCCGCGCCCAAGGGCACGGGCGAGCGCCACCCGTTGCTGTTGGCCGCCGCTCAGGCTGCGCGGTCGTCGATCCTCGCATCCATCGAGGCCCAGGGTACCGAGGAGTTTGGAGGCCCTCGTGCGTCGGTCGCCCTTCGAGCCGGAGATCCCAAAAGCGACGTTCTCAACGACGCTCATGTGCGGGAAGAGGGCGAGGTCTTGCACCACGTAGCCAGTCGTCCGGAGCTGTGGCGGAACATTTATTCGATGCGCATGGTCGAAAACGACCTGGTCATCGATCACGATCCGTCCATCCACCGGTGGGATCAGGCCCGCGATCATTTGCAACGTTACGCTTTTGCCCGCGCCGGAATGCCCAAACAGCACGACGATTTCGTTGCGCACATCAAAGGCAGCTTCGAATCGGAAACCGCCAAGCGTTACGCTCGCCGAGAACTCCAGGCTCATCCTTCCGACCCCGCCCGTTGTGCGACGACGCGGAACAACCAGAGCGCGAGGAGCGCCACTCCGAGCAGGACAAGCGAGAGCGCGACCGCGCCCGTCAGTCCGTTCGAACCTTCAAAGGCGCCGAGGATGGCGAGCGGCATTGTCTGAGTGCTGCCCTGGAGGCTGCCCGCGAAGATCAGCGTTGCCCCGAGTTCGCCCATGGCCCGCGCCCAACAAAGGACGACTCCGGCAAGCATCGCCGACCGAGCCTGCGGAGCGAGCACGCGGAAGAATGCCCGAAATCGCGATGCGCCCAGCGTGTATGCCACCCGTTCGAACTGTGGGTCGACTGCGGAGAACCCGGCGCGGGCGGCGCGCACGTAGAACGGCGCGGCGACGAGCGTCTGCGCCATGATCACGGCGAGCGTGCGGAAGCCAAACGTGAAGCCGGTCCAGGCCTCGATCGGCTCTCCAATCAGGCCTCGCCGTCCGAAGGCGGTCAGCAGAGCCACGCCGGCCACCGTCGGCGGCAGGACAATCGGCAGGTCGATCAACGCATCGCACAACGATCGCCCGGGAAAGTTCGTCCGCGCAAGGACATAAGCGACGGGCGTACCGAAGACGACCGCGAGCATGACGGTAACAGTGGATGTCCACACAGATAATGCCAGCGCGTCTCGGGCCACGGATGAGGTGGCAAGGTCCCACGTTGCCCGGTCCCCCTCGATCGCCCGCGTGATGAGCCCTGCGAAAGGCAAGATGAAAAACACGGCGAACGCGAGGACGAGGACGCCCACGCCCACACCGGCCGGGCGCCCGCTCCAGCCGCCTGGTACGCCCGCGGCTATGGGGCGCCTCCGAAGCCATGCCGTGCGAGGATCTCCTGGCCCGGCTTCGACAGGACGTATTCCACGAAGGTGCGAGCTCTCACGTTTTGCTTGCCCTCCTTCGTGACTGTGATCGGGTACGTTGCCGCGACGTTCAATTCGCCTGGGATCGTGATGGCCCCCACCTCTCCCTTTGCAGCC
>DAOTTM010000251.1:0-6674 GCA_034437915.1 Dehalococcoidia bacterium
TGACAGTCAGCGATCGCACGCCTCGAAGCTGGGGGGACGCAGCCTCGCCTGCAATCAATCCTCGCCCTCTCCCACGCCCTCGGGATCGATTGGTCGATCGGCCAGCACGGCGTCGGCACTGTTGCCGTCCGCGCTTCGTAGGCTCAGCACCAAGCACTTCGGCACTCAGCAGCCCGCGCAGTCCGTAGCGCCCGCCCACTCAGCAGCCCGCGCAGTCCGTAGCCCGCGCGTCAGCAAGGGTTGCGGGGCTAGTCCAACAATCTCAGGCGTAAGTGCCGAGATCTCCGGCCCATGCGAATCCGAGCCGCGCGCGTCAGCCAGCGGTTTCGCCGGACCGGTGCGCCTTAGTGGCCTGGCCCGACTTTCGCATCCGTGTCCATCAAGGCGTGCACGCGCTCCACCTCGCTCGCCCGGAGGGCGGTCTGCTCCGACGGCGTGAACGAGTCACCGCAGGCAGCGCACACCCAGCGAGCCGCCCGCTCTTCATGCCCCATGTCCGCCGCCGCATCCCATTGCGGCGCGAGGACCAGGTGGACACAGACCAACGGTGTTTTGGTTTCAGTGCTGGTCCCGCCCGGATCCTCTGACTTGTTCCCAAAGAGTTTGGACAGTATTCCCATGGCCGACCTCCTTGATGGCTCGCATGGGCACCATAAACAGGGCGCCAGGGGAGGAGTACCGGGGTTCGACATCGAAGGGTGTGAATCCGCGAATCGATCGCATCGGCCCGGCCCGCGAGGCACCGTGACCACAACCGCGCCGCCCTCCGTTCGGTCCCCTCCGCGCGACGCCAGCGGATGAAAGCCGCCCGCGTCCTCCTTTTCTAACGAGTTTCATACAATCGCCGCTTGCCGAATCCAGTTCGGAACCAAACCGCGGCTTTTCGCTTTCAATGAAAGCCAGTTCGCGACACTTCCTGTCGCAATGGTCGGGTCACCCCTCTGTTTGATCTATTTTGGGTATTGACTTGTTCGATACAGATGTGCAACCGTTCAGCAACTTCGGGTAAACCCTTACTCGAATGAACAACGGAAACGACGATCGAAGAGCGGCGCCCCCGCCACTCTCCCCCCGCCAGTCTCCACGCACACGCGTCCGCCGCTTTGGGCGCCCAACGGATAGGAGCCACCATGTCCTTCGCAAACCCAAGACCCGCCATCCAGCGCCGGGCAATCCTCCTCGCCCTCCTCGCGGTGTTCGCCGCCGCGATGCTCGGCCTCACCGTCGCCACGGCCGATACCGTCGGCCCAATCGACTTCGAGGCGCCGACATACACGACCGGCACGATCAACGGTCAGGATGGCTGGAGCAGCCTCGGTGCCGCCGGTTCCGGCTGCGCCGTCTACGACCACGCAATCGTCGCCAACGGCGGCGGCGCTCCCGCATCCTTCGGCGCCCAATCCCTCAGGATGTCCAACGCCGTCACGAGCGGCTGCTTCGGTGACCAGACCTTTTCCAAGTCTCTCGTCAACGAAGCCGGCGAGACCACTGCCCAAAACGGCGGCATGTCTGGAGGCATTCGCCAAACCCACTTCGAAGCGCAGTGGGACTTCGCCTCGACCGTTCCCGGCGCCCAACATCCCGGCCTCTCGGTTGTCGCTAGTCCCGACCGTGGCGATGGCGCGCGGATGAGCTGGGTCCAGATGACGGACACTTCCACTGGTTTGGCTGTGAATTTCTACGACTACCGGGACGCCGCGCCCTTCGGTACGCTGGCGGTGCCATCCGACGGCTGCGGCTCGGGTGACGATTTCCAGTTCACGAACGTTGCCACCGGCCTCGACCGCTCCGTGCCTCATACCATCAGGATTACCGTCCAGTTCGTCGATGGCCCGCGTAATGACATCGTGAAGGTGTACGTCGATGGCGTGCTGAAGCACACCGGGACCACATGGGAAGACTACTTCCGCTGGTGCACAGAATCCGGTGGCGGCGTCGTCAACGATCCCGTCGCTGACGCGAGCCGCACCGTGGATTCCATCCTCTTCCGCACTGCCGGGACTGCTGCCACCGCTACCCTCGGCAATGGCTTCCTCATCGACAACCTCACTCTCACGTCCGGCCCCGTGCTCGTCGGTCCGCCGACGAGCGCAGACCAGTGCAAGAAAGACGGCTGGGCCACCTTCAACAACCCGGCCTTCAAGAACCAGGGCGACTGCGTGAGCTTCTTCAACAAGTTGAATTAAGCGCGGTTGGCCTGTCAGACCGGCTCCCCGCGCCGCGAACAATGAAGAGGCGCCGCGAGGCGCACCTTCCCCAATTGTGAATCGCAAATCGCTCCGGGCTCGCCGCTTCGGCGGCGGGCCACGAAACCATAATGCGGGCAACTCGTTCAAGAACCAGGGCGATTGCGTGAGCTACGTCGCCACCAACGGAAAGAACCTCGGCGCCATCACGCCCTAGAGCGTCCCGCGTCATCGTTCTGACCGCAACCGAGGAAGGGGGCGCCGAAAGGCGCCCCTTTCCCCGATCCTGAATCGAGAATCGCTCCGGCTCAAGCTGCCTGGAGGACCGCCAGGATCACCGCCGCCGCACCAACTAGCAGCGCGCCGATCCCTGCGACCACCAGAAGTTTGCGGCCGCCGCGCGCCTCAACCGCTGTGAGTCGTGCCTGCGCCGACCGCCAGTTCCGCCGCCTGCCTGGCGCTCGAAAGCACCGCATCCGCCAGGAGTCCCTCCGCTCCGACCCAATCGCCTGCAACAAAGATTCCCGGCGCTCCCGGGACTGCTGGCCCTGGCCGCCCCGTCGTTCCACCCCGGTCCGCCCGCACGATCGCTTCCCATCGCGGTCATGCTCGGCAAGAAGCGCCGGTGGAGGACCACTGCCCGCCAACCCGGCTGGACGAGATCGAGCAGCGCTTGGAGTTCCCGCTCATCGTGCGCCGAGTCGCTCCGCTCGCCGATGGGCAGGTACTTCAACAGCGATATCAAGACTCCACCATCAGGCGCCAAGGCCGCGTACCGCGAATGCACCTGTAGATAGAGAGGTGCATTCCCTCCGAGCGCGAACGCCGTTTTCGGGTTCGGGAGCGACGAAAGGCAAACATCCATCACGGCTGCCCGCGCCGGTGTCGCATCGTCCGACCAGCCATCAAGAGCCTCGTTCGCTATCAGAGTTCTTGCTTCTCCGGGGGCGAGTGCCAGCACGACTGCATCCGCGTCCACCGCCGCGTGATTTCGTCGATGGAGGCGCCATCCCGGTGCGTTGGGTTCCAGCTCCGTCACTGCGGCCCCCCGCTCGATGGCGGCCCCGGCGTCAACGGCAGCCGTCCGCAGCCCATCCACGAGGGTCTGCCAGCCGCCATCGAGATAAAGCACGTTCGACTTGAGCGCCAGCTGAAGCTGCGAAATCGCCGCCCCCGCCGATTGCACCTCCGGCGCGTTTGTGGACGTGGCCAGGCGAAACAGCGCGCGCAGCAGCTCACGCGTTTCCTCTGTCTTCACGCGGCCCTCAATCCAGCTCGCCACCGTCGTCGCAGCAAGTTGCCGCGTGTCGATCCTGTTGATGCCAGTGAGCAGACGGCCCACCTCCAGCTTCGCGCGAACACTTAAGGCACCCGTGCTGAGGAGGCTCATCGGACCGGATGGAAGTTTGTGTGCCTTGCCCCCGGTGACGAACGCGCCGGCAGTGGCCGGGGTGTTTCCCGTAAACCGAACCCCAAGCTCCTTGAGGATCACCATTCCCGGTCCGCCACGGTAGAGCGCGTGAGCCCCCATGTTCAGGTGGAACCCGTGCTCCACTACCGTCCGCGCCCGTCCGCCAACCTCACTGCTGCGTTCGAGGAGCGTCACGCGCGCACCGGCGCGCCCCGCCGAAAGCCGCCGTTGCCAGCCCCGCCAGCCCTCCGCCGATGATTGCCACGTGCCTATCGGTCATATCTGCCATAGTGCCGCTGTCGCCGCGATGGCGCCAACAAGCAGCGCGAGCCCGAAAACCGCGACCAGTCCGTGGCCGTTGCGCGGTTCGCCCCCGCCCGCTGCTGGCCGCTTCACATCTGGCGTGGCCGTCTTCCGATCCGCGGCCGACGGTAGCCCGATTACTGCCACTGCCACTGCCACTGCCCCCGCCACGGCCACGGCGATATTGTCCGTCCCGCCCGCCTCGTTCGCCGCCCGCACGAGCATTGGAGGCAACATCTCCAGCCGTTCGACTTTCAACACTTCGGAAATCTCCACGTCTGAAAGCATCCCATGGAGACCGTCGGAGCACAGCAACACCGCCTCACCGGGTTGTAGTGCAGGCCGTTCGATGACATCCGCGTCCACCGACGGCTCGGTTCCCACTGCCCGCGTCACCACGTTCCGGTCCTTCGCCACGCGCGCCTCGTCCGCCGTTATCTCCCCCGCGCGAAGCCGCTCCCCCACGAGCGAATGATCCTCGCTAAGCTGCCTCAGCTTCCCATCCGAATAGAGATACGCCCGCGAATCGCCGACATTCAGCGTCCAGTAGCGCCCGGTGGCGTGGTGGATGAGCGCTGCGACCACGGTAGTTCCCACCACGCGCGCAGGCCCGAGCGTCGCTCCCATGCCGAGAGCGAAGATCTCATCGTTCGCCCTTCGGACAGCGCTATGGAGCACGGTCGATGGGTCGGACCATGATTCCGCGGACGCGTCGTCGGCGAGTATGCGCGTCGCCATGTCGCTCGCGATGTCCCCATCGACACCGCCGCCCAGGCCATCGGCAACCACAAGCAGCGTCCACGATTCACGCGCGTGTTCAAACGTGCGCGCGATTGCCGAGTCCTGGTTCACCGGGCGCGCCCTGCCCCGGTCCGTCATTGCGGGTGGGGCGACGATGCGAAAAGAACTTGGCACGCCTCACTTTAGCCCCAGCCGGATGGCGCTCGCCACTTATTTGCCGATGTGCGCGGAGGACGGCGTCTGCGATGCTCGCTCTTGCCCACCCTGGGAGGCACGCGTGCGGAGGCCAATCGTCGAACAAAAGTGACAAATTCACGAGTTCTTGCTCCCCTCTCCCGCACGGTCGGGAGAAGGGTCGGGGGTGAGGCCGGATGCCGGGCGACGAATGGTGGGCCGAATTCAACGAATCGTCCTTCGCGAATCTAAGGCTGATCGCACATATCCCGTCCAATACCATCGCGCCTGGTGTAGAATCGCCGCCATGACCGCACCCGGTTTCCGCGCAGAGAGAATCGGGGACGCGCCGATCATCGTCCCCAACATGGATGCCCATATGGGCGCGAACATCAACGGGCCATCGCTCGTCCGCGTCCCCGACTGGGCGCCGAACCGCCTCGCCCGCTACTACCTTTACTTCGCCCACCACAACGGCGCCTATATCCGGCTCGCCTATGCTGACGCCCTCGTCGGCCCATGGCGCATCCACACTCCCGGCACGCTGCAACACGCGGAGTCCCACTTCGATGGCGAACTCATCGCCATCGATCCCGCCCGCATCCCCGCCGGCATGGTCGTGCCCACCCCCCACATCGCCTCGCCCGATGTCATCATCGACCACGCCGAACGCCGCTTCCGCATGTACTACCACGGCATCCAGCGCGACCGCACCCAGGTCACCCGCGTCGCGACCTCACCGGACGGCCTGGCGTTCACGGCGAACGAGGAGATCGTGGGCAATTCCTACTTCCGCGCGTTTCGCCACAACGAGTGGCACTACGGCATGGCGATGCCCGGAGTCGTTTACAGATCACGGGATGGACTCACCGCCTTCGAACGCGGACCGACCCTCTTCGCCCCGAACATGCGTCATTGCGCGCTCCTCGTCGAAGGCGACACACTCACCGTTTTCTACACAAACGTCGGCGAACCGCCGCCCGAACGCATCCTCGTGGCGTCCATCGATCTACGGGGCGATTGGATGGCATGGAGACAATCCGAGTCATCGGTCGTCCTTGAACCCGAGCGCGACTACGAAGGCGCGGATCTACCCCTCGCCGCATCCATGCGAGGCGAAATCACACAGCGTGCGCGCCAACTCCGGGACCCTGGGGTCTATGAGGAGGGGAGTCGCATCTACCTGTGCTACAGCGTGGCTGGCGAGTCGGGGATCGCGATCGCGGAAATGCATCGGGCGTGACGACGACCATTCCTTCACACAAGCACCATTGACCACGCGGCGGCCGAGTGCGCATACTGACGGAGCGCCCCTTTCAGGGGCCGACCGGGGACTCTGGAAACGGACCCCGTGGCAGATTCAGCGAGACTCCTTGTTGACAACCTGCTCTGGACGAGCTAATCTGTTCGTTCGGGCCTTGCGAAGGGCCGGTCGCACTTTAACAACTGGATAGCGGACGGAAGAGAACGTCTGGGAACCCGTTCTAGGGAACTTAGGGTGGTTTCGGCCACCTGGTTGGTTTCTTTTTTTTGGAGAGTTTGATCCTGGCTCAGGACAAACGCTGGCGGAATGTATTAGGCATGCAAGTCGCACGATCACTTCGGTGGTAGTGGCGGACGGGTGAGTAACACGTGGGTAACTTGCCTCATAGTGGGGAATAACTCGCCGAAAGGCGAGCTAATACCGCATAACACCCTCGATGAGAATTCGAGAGGTAAAAGCTCCGGCGCTATGAGAGAGGCCCGCGGCCGATTAGCTTGTTGGTGGGGTAATGGCCTACCAAGGCGACGATCGGTAGCTGGTCTGAGAGGATGGTCAGCCACACGGGGACTGAGATACGGCCCCGACTCCTACGGGA
>DAOTTM010000252.1:0-18436 GCA_034437915.1 Dehalococcoidia bacterium
TCGAGCAGCTGAGCGGCCTGGTTTCTCTCACTGGATACGAGGGCGGCGAACCGATGAAGACCGGTTTCAGCTACGGCGACCCCGTGGCAGGGACGGCGTTCGTCGCGGCTGTCGCGATGGCCATTCGACAGCGCAACCGCACGGGTGTAGGCGGGTACGTGGAGATCGCCCAGCGCGAGGTGCTTACGACCTTCGTGGGCGAACACCTGCTGGACTACAGCATGGCCGAAAAGCAAAGGCCTCCCCTGGGGAATCGCCATCCCTTCCTCGCGCCCCACAACCGCTATCGCTGCGCGGGCGACGATAGTTGGATCACGATCGCCTGCGAGGACGGCGAACAGTTCCGCGCGTTGGCCACATCGATCGGTCAACGCCAGCTGCCTGATGACGAACGTTTCGCCACGAACGAGGCGCGAAAGGCGAACGAAGACTCGCTCGACGCAATCATTGAAGCATGGACACTACAGCGCGGGCATTACGAGGCGATGTTTCAGCTTCAACACGCCGGTGTGCCCGCTGGCGCCGTACTCACCATTCCCGAACTGGTCAGCGACCCACACATGCGCCAACGCGGCGCCTGGACCGATCATGTCCATCCCGACGCGGGCGCCTGGGAGATGGAAGCGCCACCCTGGAAGCTCTCGCGGACGCCCGGCCACATTCGCATGTCGGCGCCCGGGTTCGGCCAGCACAACAGCTACGTCTTCCGCGACCTGCTGGGAATGTCCGATCCCGAGGTCGCCGAGCTCTATGCGTCTGGCGTAACTGCTGACGGGCCGGACGAATCACTGCACCAATAGCATCATTACAGGAGGCGAGGGCGGTTGAGAGAACAAGTCTCCCCGCGCTACGACATGCCGAACTACGATCCCGTGATGGCCTGCTCGAAGGACTAGCAGGCCATTGGCCATTGGTGATGGTTGTTAGCTGTTAGCTGTTAGCTGTTAGCTGTTAGCTGTTAGTGAGGCGTCGCAGCCTTCAATCACAACTACCAGCTACTGGCGACTATTCCTGGTGACGGGCCGCCCGGAAAGGCGACCGTCCTCCTGCGACCGCGGGCCATAACCACTAATAGCTAACGGCTAATAGCTATCAAAAGACGATGACGCTGCGGTTCACTTCGCCGTTCTTGAGCGCTTCGTAGGCCTCGTTGATTTGCTCGAGCTTGTAGCGGCGAGTGATCAGTTCGTCGATCTTGAGACGCTTCTGGCGATAGAGCTCCATGAGCCAAGGCATGTCGTAGGTCTGACGGGTCGACCCGTAATAGCTGCCGATGATGCCCTTTTCGCCGAGAAAGCCGACGCCGGCGGCAGGAAGCGTGAGCGTCTCGGCCAAAGGCAACATGCCAACGACGACCGCCGTGCCGCCTCGCTTCACCATCTCCCAGCACTGTTGCGCGGTCTTCATCAGGCCAATCGCCTCGAAGGCGAAATCGACGCCGCCGCCGGTGAGCGCCTGGACGGACTTCACGGCATCGCCCGAGGAGGCATCGACCACATCGGTCGCGCCAAACTCGCGCGCCGCGGCCAACTTATTCTCAAGCATATCGACGGCGATGATGCGCGAGGCGCCTGCCAGCTTCGCGCCCTGGATGATGTTCAGCCCCACGCCGCCGCAGCCAACGACGGCAACCGTCGATCCGACGGGCAGCTTCACGGTGTTCGTGACCGCACCGACGCCCGTCATCACGCTGCAGCCGACGAGGGCGGCGACTTCCATGGGGACATCGTCCGGTACGAGCACGCAGGCCTTCGAACTGACGAGCATGTATTCCGCGAAGGACGACATGCCCGCGAACTGCATCATCGGGACGCCCTTGAGCTTGATGCGACCCATGCGGCCCAGCGAGGCGGTGTTGCTGCACAGGTTCGGGCGACCGGTGATACAGCGGTCGCAGTTGCCACAGGACTGGACGAAGGCAATGACGCAGCGGTCACCGGCCTTGACGTTGGTCACACCGGGGCCGACTTTTTCGACGACGCCCGCGGATTCGTGGCCGAGGACAGCGGGCGTGGGGAACATCCATTTGCCCTCCATGAAGTGGAGGTCGGAATGGCAAACGCCGCTGGCGCTGGTCTTGACGAGAACCTCGCCCGGTCCGGGCTCATCGATTTCGACGTCTTCGATAACGAGGGGCTGATTCGCCCCGTACAGAACTGCCGCTTTCATGCAGGTTGACCCTCCTTCGATTGGGCATGGCGATTGTTTCCAGTCGGGAGGATGCTGTCAACCAACGCGGCTACCCCACACGCGTGAGGCGCCACCCGCGGATGACCTTGCGCGCGAAGAATTCGTCGCGGCAGATCCCGCAGAGCGGACCCGCAACGCGATGCTCTGGGCGGAAAACGCTGGACAGTGAGAGGCGCCCCTGGGCGGGAAGATTGCAGATGAGACAAGCCAAGTAGCCGGGCTGGGACTCTTTGCCACATTCCGCGCATCTCCAGATATTACCGAACCGCACAAGCTGCTTGTGGTCGGAAGGCTCGCAATATCGGTCGAGCCAGTGCTCCACCCAACTATCCTGGAGCGGCATAGCGTCAGCCCGGCCCTGGACGCAGGGAGGCGAATCGACGTTGCGCCGCGCCGAAAAGCCATGAGGCGGCCGTTCCAAATTTCCATCGCGAGGAACCCACGAAGATCAGGCTCTCCACAGCCGCGACGACAACCCCGAGCATCAACACGAGGTCTCCGAAGCTATAGATGTTCGGACGGTATCCCGGTATCGCCAGGTAGTGCCGGTCAGCGAGAAACTCCGCCCGGATCTCGTTGCGCGGCAGTACAACATCCTTGGAGCGGCCAACCGTGGTCCCAAGCGAATCCAGCGTAACTTCTGGGAAGGCCCCGCTTGCCTGGATGGTCTCGTAGGAGACCGGCATGAGGCCGCCGTGCAGCGCCATCGGGGCGAAATTCAGCGTGACGCCGGCGACCACAAGCCAGCCTCCAAGGAATCCGCGGAAACGGAGGGCGAGGACAGCAAGGGCAAACGTAGCGGCAAGAAGGATTGCGCGACGAACTGCGTCCGCGAACCCGGATTGTCCCAGCAGCGCGATCGACGCCTGTTGGGCGACGAACAGCGCAACTGCCGCGGCAGTTGCGCCAAGATCCCAACACAGCCGCCGGGACCATCGTCCGGAGGCAGCTTCGTGGGTTGGTGAAGAGGTCTGGGCTAAAACCACTGGAAGGGGGCAGCGGCCGCCATGGCGATCGCGGAAAGGGCGGACAGAGCGGCGGTGGCGACGAAGAGACGTGACTTCATGGGAAAGACTCCAGCTTCGGTGTGTACCAGCTTGAGGCGGGTCTCACGGAGTCTATGCGGTGAATTCTCGCGAAATTCTCACGAGACTCGACAGGAATGGCTTTAGATCGCGACTCCGGACGAAATTTTTTGACGGAGGACGGCAAAACGTTCCGGAGGGGGCGTTCCAAGTTCGGCGACGTACCAACGCCGGTACTGGTCGAGGTGGCCGATGGCGCCCATCGCGTTGCCGCTTCGCGCCTGGTACAGGGCAAGTTCGTAGGCCGCCTCGTCGTTGTAACGGTCTGCTTCGAACAAGACCGCGACGCATGCTGCCGCCTCTTCGAACTCCCCTCGACCTGCGTGGAAGCCAGCCACAATTGCGAGCGCTTCATGCGAGTGGGTGGCGGTCCGCAGGCGTAGTGTCTCCGCCCATTCGGAATAGAAGGCCTCGGCAAACGGGCCCCGGTATCGGCCCACTGCTTCCTGGCAGAGCGTTGCGCGCTCTTCCGACCCGGGCGTGAGTCGGTGGGCCCGTTCGATAAGTTCCTCGAACTCTTCGACGTCCCATTCGAACCTGCCATCCGGGTTCAGCGCATACGCGCCTGATTGCTTCACCACGCTGTCGGGGTAGAGCGCACGTCGAATGCGGTAAACGTTCGAATGAAAGGCGCTGTTGCACTTCTCGGCGGGAATGCCGGGGAAGAGCCGCTCCACGGCGTCTTCTTTTCGCAGACCGCCGCGGTTCGCGAGAAGCAGGAAGAAGAGCTCCTTCGCTCGAATACTCTCCCAGGATTCATCCACCACGGTTTGACCGCCCATGGTCACGCTCATCGAGCCGAGGCTCGTCGCCCGGACAATCGGGAACCCGGCGAGCGGGGTCTCCGATGCAGCCGGGAGAGTCGCGTGCTGCTGTGAAGCAATGGCAGCCTTCAGCGCAGCGGGCGCGCCCGGCCGCGAGGCTGCCCATTCCGCGAAGAGCGGGTTTTCGCGGGCCAAGGGAAGTAACCCACCGACCATCCAAGGTTGGGATAGTGCCGGGAACATCTCGTCGAGGACTTCCACCGCCCGCGCACGATTGCGACCACGAAACAACGTTGATGCAAGTCCGTACTGGGCTCCCGCAAGGGCGGCTCGGGCGTCCGCTTGCGCGAATCCTGCGATCGCGGATTCGAAATACGTGGTGGATTCCGAGTATTCGCCGTTGGCGGCAGCAATGCGCGCCTGCTGGACATGGCAGATCGCCTGTTCGAGAGGACCGCACCTTTCCTCCGCAATCCACCACGCACGCTTCGCGAAATAGTCCGCCTGCTGAAGGTCCCCAAGCCCGAGGTGCACCCCAGCGAGCGACGCGATTGATTGAGCTGCTAACGACTCGTCCGTGACTGACTCCGCACAAAGGCGGATAGCCTCTTCGAACTGCTTCTTGGCATCTTCGAATCGATTGAGTGCGAGGCTGGCTTCCCCGAGGGAAGCGACGGCGAACGCCTCGTTTCGAGCGTTTTGGCACGCCTGTCCTTCGTGCACGGCTTCGTTTAGCACCGAGATGGCGCTCTCGTAGTCTCCGACGAGGCAGTGAGCCATGCCGAGATTGTTGAGGACGACACCGAGATGTGCGGAACCCGGAACTCCACGCCACCCGCGAGCGGCGCGGGTCAGCTCTTCGATCGCCACCGGACCGTTACCCTGCATCGCGAGACACTGGCCCAGCGCGGAGCGAGCGAACAATTCCAGCGGTCCGCACTCAGCCCGCGCGGCATGGTCGATGGCAAGTCGCAGGCGCTCGGCTGCAAACGTCAGGTTGCCAGCGGCGATGCCTTCGATCTCTGCCTCGGCGTAGGCGGTCTCGGCAAGCGCCCAATGATCATCCGAGCCAATCGCTGCCTGCATGGCCCGGACCGCCGCCGCCATATCCTCGAAGCGCCCGAACATGCGCAGGGCACGCTGTTTGCCAACCGACGCGTGAACGACGACCGCGTCCGTCAGACCATGCATCGCAAGCACCGCGTCCGCTTCGGCGATCGCTTCGGCCGGTCGCTGGGAGTGCGCGAGGGCACGGGCATAGAGTGCGCGGAGCAGTGGGCCACGAACGGCGCGCGCACTTTTCAGCGATTCGAACGCATGGATGAATGTCGAGAACGCGCCCTGGAGAATGAACTCGGAACCTAGCCGTTCCAACATCTCAGACAGGGGGCCGCGAAGGTCGAGTTCCATGGCCAAATCGATCGCGTCATGGGCCCCATCTCGTTCCTCAACAAGGCGCAGAACGGAGGCGCCATGCTCTTCGAAGCGCTGGCGGTCTTTCCGCAGCAGACCGAGCATGAACGGGCGCAAGAGTGCGTTGAAGCGGAAGCGTTCATCGACCGCTGGCTCAAGGAGGAGGCCGTCGTGTGCCTGTAGCCAGCTCGACACCTCTCGCCACCGGTCGATGCCGAGGAGCGTTTCTCCCGTTGCGGAATCCAGCGCGCGTGGCAACGCCAGGATGAGCAAGGGTGCCTGAAGTGCCGCCGGAACCGAATGCCACAACTCGCTGGCGAGGTAGCGTTCCCACGCGCCCCCAGCCTCCAGCTTGCGCCCCGATTCGGTAGTGACCGCGCCGACGACGGCAGCCACTACGCCAATTGGCCAGCCATCCGTGGCGGCGAAAATCGATTCCCCGTCGATTTGGGCAGCGTTCGCAGAAACAAAATCGCGGACCTCTTCGGGGGAGAAGGCGAGATCTTCGCGGCCCAGCAGGAGGCAGGCTCCGCCAGCGATTCTGCGGTCGACTTCGGGGATAGGCAATGCGGTCCTTCCGGAGAGAACGACCTCGGCGCCTTCCGGGATGGCGGAAAGGAGCCATTCAACCAGTTCGAGTCCGTCCTCCTCTTCCGCGATCTCGTGGGCGTTATCGACGATCAACATGAGCGGTGATGCGCACTCGGCCACGGCCTGCTGGAGAATTCGCGACAGGTACCCTTTAAGGTCGTCGTTCCTTGCTGCAGTGGCCGGCTGTGGGCATTCTTCGTTGAGCGCGAGCGCTCGCGCCATCCGCTCCGCCAGCACTTCACGGGTACGGCAGGCACGGTCGAGCGTCAACCACCGAACCCGGAAATCCAAATCGGCGGCAAACTGCTTGAGCAAGGCAGTCTTGCCATAGCCAGCAGGGGCCTGGAGCACGATGAGACCCTCGCCTACGGCGCTATCCAGGCGCCCGACAAGATGAGGCCTCTTCAGCATTGCCGTCCGTTGAAGGCGCGGGCCGACCGAAATTGCTTTCTTGATCATATCTATTGACGCCTGGGCGCACCCTGAATGTGCACCCACCGGCCATCTTAGCCACCTGGCCAGGGTCTGACTACCCGCCAGGGATATTTCTGTTTGAAAGGTGGGTTAAATAGCTCTTGTCAGCTGGGGCACCGGGTCGGCCTCCTTGACGCGGGCAAGCTCTTCCGCCCCTGGCTCCCAGATCGCCTCTATCTCGTTCCCTTCCGGGTCGAAGAACATCACGTTCGCGGAGTTCTGGGATTCACTGTACCCGGCAATCTTCGCGCCCTTCGCGATGAGGCGGCTGTGAAGCTGGTCCAACGCCTCAAACGAATCCATCTCCCAGGCGAAATGGTACATCTCGCACGCGGAGAGCGATGTGCCCAAGCTGTTTGGGAACGCCCGCCATGGTTTCTTCAGCCGCACGGTTACCCTCGTAAATCAGCGACATGTGTGCAGTCTGATCCCTATCCGGGCGTCATCGCTCGGATAGGGATCAGACGTCTGTCGCTTCGTCGATGCGCACGGTTTCGTAGGGGCTGCTCTGGCGCGCAGCTTTGCGGAAGGGGACGAAGTTCGAATCGAAACGGCGGACGTTCGAAGCGCGAAAGACGCCCTGGTGTTCGCAGGCAGAACCGACAGAACAGCTCTGGCAGCAGTACGGGCGACCGGCCATGAGGTACGGCGCGGCGGTGTATGCCGCGTGGCAACGGATGCAGCGAGCGGGGTTGGCGGCCATTCGGAGGACTCCTGACTTTGCGGGCGCGTTCGAGCCGTATTGTCCGGCGCAATCGCCGCAAGCGAAAGAAACGTGGCGCCGCGGTCCTTCGAACGATAGACGTCACGATGCACCGTGATTCACCGATTTTACAAAGGCGGGGCTTACTTGTGAACTTGCCAAGGTATACGCTAGACCAATTCGCGAGGGACGAGGTATAGGCGAATGGCTATCGCAGGCGCACCAAGGACCGTCAGTGACGAGGTAATCGCCTCGGCGAGCACGATCCACCACAACCTCTCCGTTCCCGCGCTCTATGAACACGCCGTCCGGCGGCGCGAAGGCAAACTCCTCCAGGGGGGCACCTTCGCCGTATTCAGTGGCGAGCGGACTGGCCGCAGCCCGAAGGACAAGTTCGTCATTAAGGCGCCCGGTCTTTCCGAGCTCGTGTGGTGGGGAGACCACAACCAGGCGTTGAGCGTGGATACCTTCGAACACATCCGGCGCAAAACGCTCGAGTATCTGCGCGGCCGTGAATTGTATGTGCAGGACTGCGTCGTCTCGCAGGATCCCGCCCATCGCCGCACCGTACGCGTAGTGACGGAGCAGGCCTATCACAGCCTCTTCGCGCGGACCATGTTCATCCCTTCGGAGCCGCTGGCCGAGGGCGAATCGCCAAAACTCACGATCCTCCACGCGCCATTCCTACAGCTTGCGGGCGGCGAAGACGGCATTCGCAGCGAAGCGATCGTAGCCCTGCACCTGACCGAGGGCCTCATCCTCATCGCGGGTACGGCCTACGCCGGTGAGATGAAGAAGGCCGTGTTCACGGCGATGAACTACTACCTTCCGCTCGAGGGTGTGCTCTCACTGCACTCGGCCGCGAATGTAGACCCCAAGACGGGAAAGACAGCGCTCTTCTTCGGCCTCTCCGGCACAGGCAAGACTACCCTTAGCACGGACCCCGACCGCCTGCTCATCGGCGACGACGAACATGGGTGGAGCACGGAAGGCATCTTCAACATCGAGGGCGGTTGCTACGCCAAGGTGATCAAGCTCTCGCAATCGGCTGAGCCAGACATTTTCGACCAGACGACGGAGTTTGGGACGATCCTCGAAAACGTGATCTTCGATGAAGAGACGCGCGAAGTGGACCTCGACAACGACTCCGTCACCGAGAATACGCGCGGGAGTTATCCGCTCGGGTCGCTCGAACATGTCTACGATGGCAGCGTGGCGCCACACCCGAGCCACGTCATCCTGCTGACGGCGGACGCATTCGGCGTCCTTCCGCCCGTCGCTCGGCTGACCAACGCGCAGGCGCTCTACCACTTCCTCAGCGGCTATACCTCGAAGCTCGCCGGCACCGAATTCGGCGTGACGGAACCGACGCCGAACTTCAGCTCCTGCTACGGGGCACCATTCATGGCCCTCAACCCCACGGTTTATGCCGAGTTGCTCGAACTACGCCTGAACATGACAGGCGCGCAGACCTGGCTCGTGAACACCGGCTGGGTGGGGGGCGCGTACGGCACCGGTAGCCGCATTGCGATCCAGGAGACGCGCAAGATGGTTCGCGCCATCCTCAACGACGGCATGGTCGACGTCAGCTTTCGTAAGGACCCGGTGATGGGCTTCGATGTCCCGACGGCCTGCCCGGGGGTGGAACCCTCCCTTCTCGACCCGCGTGCGCAATGGGCGGACAAGGAAGCCTACGACCGCTCGTATACCGCTCTCGGGGAGAAGTTCGCGAAGAACTTTGGGCAATTCCGTGACATGGTCACGCCAGAAGTCGCCGTCGCCGGGCCATGATCGCGTAGCAGGCTAGGGACCGACGAGGCTGAACGCGTACTCCAGGCAGAAGGGCGCGTGTCCGTAGTTTTCGAAACCGGGACCGACGGTGAGGCCCTGCAAGTAACGATTGTGGATGCCCTCGATGACGACAGCGCGCTTGAAGTGGGCGAAGGCTTCATACCATTTCGCCGCTGAAACATCGCGACCACTGAGGCGGCCGTATTGGGCGGCGAGTTCGGGGCGGGTCATGTAGCCGGGCCTGAAGGTACCGCCCATGCGCAGGAGATGGAGTTCCTCTTCGCTGTCGCCCGGCTGGCCCCAGCTCATCAGCAGCCAGCCCAGGTCCGCGAGCGGGTCACCGACGGTGGCCATCTCCCAATCGAGGATGGCGTCCACAGTCCAATTGGCCGTATCGAGAACGAGATTGCCCAGGCGGTAATCGCCGTGCACGACCGTGGATAGCAGGCTAACGGGCAGCGACGCGCGGAACGCGGTCACGAGCGGCTCAAAGACCGAGACTTCCCTCGTCTTCGAACGCGCCCACTGTTCCACCCAGCGTCTCAACTGGCGTTCGAGATACCCCGCTGGGCGGCCGAAATCCGCCAGGCCGGCAGCAAGGTAGTCAACCCTGTGGAGTTGGACGAGGACATCGACGACCGATTCGCTCAGTTTTCGGCGTGAGGCGGAATCCACGGGGGCGAAGCTTTCGTCCTCGCCGATGACGGGTCCGCCGCGATACTCCATCACGTAGAACGGCGCACCCGTCACCGCGGCGTCTTCGCACAACGCGAACGTCGCCGGAACAGGCGCACCGGCTGCGGAAAGAGCGGTGAGGACACGGTATTCCCGTGGCATATCGTGAGCAGTCGGGAGGATGTGGCCGAGCGGCGGGCGTCGCAGCACCCATTCGCCGCCCGGACCACACACGCGGTAGGTCAGATTCGAGCGCCCACCGCTCAGAAACTCCACGGTGAGCGGGCCGGTTCCGCGTGGGACGTTCGCCGCGAAAAAGGCGGTGACGCCGACGAGGTCGATGCCCGGTGGGACGCCGGAGTCCGCACTCCCGCCGGATCCGCCTGTTGCGGGACTTCGTTCAACTTCCATGCGGGCTACCCAGAGCCACCAGGCTCAGCATCGGGCGAACGCCCACGCATCACTTGCCACGCGGCGCGGGCCGTAGTGGCGACATCAGAGCGGTTCGCGATGAGGATGCCGAGGCAAAGGGCGCTATAGGCGGCCGCGTAATAAAGGCGGACTAGCTCGCTGGTGATAAACAGCTGCGTGGCGAAGAGGAGGAAGAGCGCAATGGCTTCGCGTCGGCCCATGCGAAGGTTAACGAACACCGCGATGGCGAAGGCGGATTGGGCAGCCGTGAGGAAGATCTCCTCACGCTGGCGGTCATCCAGGGGAAGACCTCCCGTGAATGAGAATTCGCCCGCGGACAGAAGGAAGGCGATCGGTAACGTGCCGATGAGCAGCGTCCACTGGTTCACCTTGGAGGAGATGAGCACGCCCATGCCGGCGGCGGCGCGCCCGCGCCACGCGAGCAAGCCGGCCACGAGGACTTCGGGCGATTCCGATGCCAGGGGCGCGAGCCATTGGATGAGGAGGAACTCCGATACTCCGAAGCGCTCTCCGATGTGCACGAGGGCTTCGGCGAACGGCTCCGCCGAGGTGAAGATCACGGCCGCGGAAAACGCCAATACGACAATGACAAGCGGCCGCCGCCGATTGTCCGGGAGCGCGCCCATCACTTTGGCGGGGCCGACGAGCTCCACTTCTTCGGACTCGACGCGCGACGTGAAGAACAAGTAGATGACGAAGAGCGAGACGAGCACGATCGAATCGATAATCGTGACCGAATGGCGGAGGGGAATGAGGACGACATAGAGCGTGGCGACGCTAAGGAATGCCAGTTCGAGGCTGCGCTGACGGTTGACGATCAGTTCCTTGAGACGCGTACGAAAGAAGAAGATGGCGAAGACGATTGGCCATCCGAGCCCGATGAGCAATCGGTTGCCGCCCGTCATGTTGGCGATGGCGAGGCCCTTCTGGGCTTCCTCGGGACTCGCCCCCGCCTTCCAGGCGAGCACGAAATCGACGGCGTATTCCGGCAGGACGGCGATAACGGCGATGACGGCCAGGGCCAGACCCTGCGAGATGTCCATCTCGGCGGTTTCCGCCGCCCAACTGAGAAGAAAGGCTGCAGAGAGGATCGCAATGCCAAAGATGAGGGCCGCGACGACCTCGTCGAGATGCGTCCCCGTGAGGCGAAGGAACACGCCGGGCAGGCCGAGGCCGACCATGGCGACGATGGCCAGCCAAAGCAACCTCGATGGTTTTTGTTCCTCATGTGCCATTGCGTGCGTTGGATCCATGCTTTTCCTCAATCGCCACGTCCAGTGGGTGGCGGTCGTTCCTGCTTGGCAAGGCGGAGAGAAATGCCGAGTCGCGGACTATTCGTAGAAGGCGATCGGCTCGGCGGTCTCCCAGAAGTTGTTGAGGTTCCCCGCGGCCAGATCGCGGCCGGGGAAAAAGCGGCCCTTGTGCATCTGTTCAACCATGTGCTCGGGGCCATCCAGGGTCTCGTCGAACACCGCGGCGAAGTAGCCGATACCCTGCGTCGAATGCGCATCAGATCCGCCAGTGCCCGGTTTGCCCAGGGTCTTTGCGACCTGGAGGGCGAAGTAGTTCTCGCGCGGCGTGTTACATCCGTTGAGCACTTCGATACCGTGAACCAACTGGAACACGGGGAGCTTCGCCGCCTGTTCGGGCGTGAGATTGAACGGCTCCTTGCCCTCGCGCTTGAAGTGGACGGGATCGAAAAAGTGCCGAAAGGGGTGCGCGACGATCAGGAAGGCACCCTGTTCATCGGCGATCTCACGGAGCTTTTCGAGCCGACGGATACCGCTTGCATAGCCCTTGAGGCCAACGGCGAGTATGTGGCCCATATCGGTCGAGACTTCCATGCCGTTGTTTACGAAAATGTGGTCGTGCTTCTTGCGAAAAGGACTGAGATCCCACGATTCCCACATCCGGTCATGTTCCGTTATGTTCACTCCGGTGAGGCCGACGCGCGTCGCCTCGGCTATCAAGTCATCGGGGTTGAGCATGGAATCGGATGCGCCCTTGGTCGTGTGCAGGTGCATGTCAATGATGGTGCCCGGCACGCGTGCCTCCAGAGCAGATTGTTCGTTGTTTCACAAGTGTATCACCGGGTGGCCAGATAGGGCAGCAACCATCCGAAGAGCGCCGCGAAGCTGACCGCCATTCCACACCACAGCCAGGCGTAGCGGCGCCAAATCAAGAGCAGCGGGGGCACGGGCAGCCAGCCAATTCCGAGCATCGCGATCGTGAAGGACATGCTCACGGTGCCGAATCCGGAGGGGCCATCTGTAGCGCCGAGGAGTTCGAAAAGCGCCCCCAGCACCAAACCCAACATCGTCCAGCCCACAACCGTCCCTGTGAAGACGGGCACCGCCAACGCCACCCCCGGCACATCGCGCGCCACCCACCTCTCCAGCCAGGCAGCCGTACGGGCACGTGAGAGCAGCACCACCAGGGCGGCTGTCGAGAGCAGCGCCATGATGTATCCGACGAACCAGCCAGCGACTAGCGCCGCCAAAGGGAGGCCGCCGTCGCCGTGGGGATCGCGGTGCAATTCAGCTCATCCGCAGCCATCGCCATGCGCGGGACGTCGAACACATCCCCGATCCAAAAGAGCGTGGGGCCGGCGCCCGCCAGGTGGACTGGCTGCGAAAGCCGTTCCTCCAACTGTTGCCAGAGACGGGCGAGGCCGGGAAACAGGTCGAAGGCGATTCGCTCAAACGAGTTGTAAATCGAGAGCCCTTCCATCGGTTCAGGGAGCCCCTGCGCGTACCGCTGCGAAATCGATCCGGAATCGAATGGCAGGTTCGAAAGCGCTTCGAACATGCGCGCCGTCTTGCGTGCGATCGACCCGGGCGGGACGAAAAGGACGACCCCGTGGCGGCCAAGCGGCGTTAAGGGCGTCACTGACTCACCGCGCCCTTGCGCCCGCGCAGCGCCGCCGGCAAGGAAAAACGCCTCATCACTGCCGACGGCAAGCGCGCTCGCCACCACGGCGTCCTCAGGCGCGTTCCAGGCGCGTTGAAGGAGGCGGAGCGTGGTGGCGGCGTCGGACGCCCCACCACCGAGTCCGCCGGCTGCTGGGACCTGTTTGTCGAGCGTTATGGAAAGCGCTTCGACTTCATTGCCCGTGCGCCGGGCCAGTTCCGCCGCCACCAGCCATGCGAGGTTCGTCTGATCGGCGGGCACTCCTTCGGCAAACGGACCCGCAACGGTGACCCCCGGCCGCGCGGATTCGAGCTCAAGGTCTACCGTGCCCGCAAGGTCGAGCGTGTGGAGGATAGTGTCGATCTCGTGGTACCCGTCCGGCCGCCGCCCGAGAACTTCGAGGACGAGGTTGATCTTGGCCGGGGCCCAGCCGCGCAGCCGCCTAGGCATGCTGCATCGCCCGTTCGCAGGCGTGCATGAGCGCGATCCACTCTTCGATGGAAAGCGTCTCCGGCCGCCGCATGGGGTCGATACCGGCCTCTCCCAGTGCAGTTGCGGAAACATCGGCAGGCATCTGGAGGCCGTTATGGATCTGCTTTCGCGGGTTGCGGAAAGTCTTCGAAACGAAACGGAAGAACGCTTCGTTCATCGCCGGTGGAACGAGCGGCTCCGGCCGTAGCACGAGGCGGACGACAGTGGACCACACAGAGGGGGGCGGATCGAACGCGAGGGGCGAGACATCGAACAGCGTCTTGGCCTCCGCGTACACTTGCACGGAGATGGCGAGGAGCGACATCTGGCCGGGTTTGGCGGCGATCTCGCGAGCGACTTCGCGTTGGACCATGACGACCATCTCTTGTGGCTTCGGGGAGCCTTCGAGCAGCTTCCGAATGATGGGGTTCGCGGCAAAGTAGGGAAGGTTACCCGCGACCACGAACGGCCGCCGAGGGGGAATCACCGTCGCCAGGTCCAGGTCACGTGCGTCCGCGTGTATCACCGTCAAACGGGATTCACCTGCGAAGCGGTGCTTCAGGTGCTCCACCATGCGGCGTTCTACTTCAACCACAACGACTTCAAAGCCGCGCGCGAGGAGCACTTCCGTGAGCTGGCCCGTCCCGCCGCCAATCTCGACCACAAACCCGCGCTCCGGGACGCTCACAGCGGCGGCGATATCCGCGAGCACGCCAGTATCGCGCAAGAAGTGTTGACCCAGCGCTTTGCGGGGGCGGGGGCGGGGGCCGGGACGTACGGGGGGCATGTCTTGGATGGTATGTCCGGCGCGCGAGCTAGTCGATGATGATGATTTCCACGGTTTGGCGGCCCCACCCTGGGTTACCCGCGGATTCCGGGAAGCCCAGGTCAATGTGAGCGCCCTTGATCGCGCCTCCAACATCCGCGGCAATACAGATGCCGTAGTTCGGGATCCACATCTTGGTCCACATCGGGATGACCGTCGGATCGACGGCGCAGACACCGTAATCGAGCTGCACACCCTGCGAGGTTCGCCCGTACCACGGGTCGTTCCGCTCCTTGCCGCCGTGGCTGGCGTTGTACCACGTCGAGTCCACGACGAGTTTGCGGCTATAGGGACCGGTGTACTCGGGTGAGCTAAGCGTCGGACGCGAGGCAGCGCCGACCGGCCGGGGCCCGGCGACATTTCGCGTCGGGATAGGCGCCTGGCCTACGACACTCGAACCAATCTGTATTCGGGGCCCGACGACCTGGCCGTTCTTGTACGTTACGCGGTACTTCGTGAGCCTGATGCCCGCTGTGCCAGGGATGACGACGACCTTGCCCGCCGGCAGCGTGTTGTCGGTGTCATACAGGACTCCCGGAGCAATTGGCGTTGGTTCGTCCTCTTCGACGACGCGGTTGAGTCCCACAACCACAGTCATGCCGTTGGCCACGGAGGATTCGCGCGCCGGTTCCAACAGCTCATCTGGCCCTGGATCGAGGTTGAGCAGGCGGAGCACATCGGCGACCGTGTATGCGGTGGTGTAAAGCGATTGCTCCTTGCCATCAATGCGCACGGTGATGGTTCGTGCCTTTCCAAGGCGCACAGTCATGCCAGCAGATATGGGAGCGGCGAGGCCCGGGCGGACGAGGTCGCCCTCACGCACAGTTATTCCAAGGTCGCGGAGGACGCCTTCAACGGTCGGCGCCGCAGACGAGAGTTCCATGCGCAAAGTGTCCACGTACACCGTTACAGGCCGGGCGCGTTCTATGCTGAGGCCCGCACGCTGGGACGAAGCGACTATGCCCGGGGCACGCGAAGCGAGCGCGGGGGACGACAGCGGGCCACGCCCCGAGGTCAGTTGGCGGTCGAAATACACGAGGTCGCCGGGGAGGAGATCGACACCGGCGGAGGCGAGCGCTCCGCTGACCGTGGTCGCCTGTGTGCGGAATTCGAGCGTGCGGCCATCGACTTCGACACGGACATCGCGGGCGCGCTGGACCGCCACGCTCGAATGACGACCGCCATCGGCAACGTGGACGCGGTCACCCGGGGCGAGCGCAACGGACGCAGCGGCCAGACCCTCGCTTCGCGGGTCAAACGTGGCGTTCACCTGGACGGCCTCGCCGTTGCTCAGGACGGTGACTTCGCGTGAAGGAAAGAGACGGAAGGCAACGACAGCCACCAGCAGGATCGCGAAGATCGTTGCTGCGTGATGCCGACCTCGAAAATGAAGCGGATGCAACAGGAGGTCGGACCGGGTGATGTGCTGTGCTTTGGCCTTCGGTCGCGCGTGTTCACGCGAAACGCGAATTGCCTGGGCCAAGGTCACTCCTCGGTGCGATATTTTGCGCGAACCCTTCCTTGGGAAAGGCGCACAGGGCGAATTGGCCGTGCACCTGCCTCCGAACCGGGCCCCGGGCTTGCCCTACGCCAACCAGCTCAGACCCGGTGCCCCTGCGGCACCCGAAGCAGGCCCACTTATGGCTGCTTCCTTCCGGACCTGACCAGGTTCATGGCGCTTCGCCGCGCAGGACCAGATCGTCAACACCGTTTGACAAGGGCAGTCCCCAGAACTGCGATCCTCGGGCAGGGATTCAACCCCGCTGTAGCGGATTGCGGGTTACAGGGCACCGCTAGTTCCCCATCTAGCACGACCAGCGGTTACCGTACGCGAACGCCCATGGGCCGGTCAATACGCTTTCGCCCCCCATTACGGGTTGGCTTAGCCTGCCAACGCTTGCAAACTGACCAATAAATCGCCAGCCTTGATACGCTGCCCGGCGGCCACGGGCACCTGTTCGACCGTGCCATTGGCTGGCGCGCGCAGCTCGTTATTCATCTTCATCGATTCTATGACAAGTAGAACGTCGCCCGTTTCCACCACGGCGCCCGGCACACAGCGAACTTCAACAACCGAGCCAGTCATTGGCGCGTTGATTCGCACGAGGCCGGACGGGGTAGCGCGGCTTCGGATTTGCTGTTCGAGTCCCGGCCGCCAAGCGTTGACATCATAGTCGAGCACGTGACGCCCAATCGTCACGATCGCGCCGCCACGACGCCGTTCCAGGTAAAGCTCCGTCGGTTTGTTGTCCAACATCAAGAGGTAGAGGCCGGAATCTCCGACGCGTTCGAGTTGGGCCACCCGCCAGGCCGGAGCACCCTCTCGCCGCACCTCGGTAACGCCGTTTTCCCGGCGAAGTTCGAGGGTCACCACTTCATCGCCCCAGCGGATCAGATGCTTCTCGGCCATCGCCCGCCTCCCGCGCTCGTTGCGCCCGACATCTGCTGGCGCCAGGCGTTTTGGGACGGTCGAACAGCCTTGACCGGTTGAGCGTGATGCCCGTTGGCTGAGGGGGCCGCTGCGAATGCATCGCCGCCCGTCACGAAGAGCAGCGCGGCGATTTCGGAGATCTCCCGCTGGTCATCCAATTTCTCGTCGACCAGCACGCGATGACGGTCGAGGAAGTCCGTGTCGAGCTTGCCATCGATAAAATCCTGGAGGTCGAGGATCTGTTGGAGGTAGGGGATGTTCGTGGCGACGCCAACGACGCGAAACTCGTCCAGTGCGCGTTTCATGCGCGTGCGAGCGCCCTCGCGGTTCCTGCCCCACGCGGTCACCTTGGCGAGAAGCGAGTCATAGTATGGCGTGACTTCGATACCGTCGTAGAGAGCGCTTTCGACGCGGATGCCCGGCCCCGCGGGTTCGCGCGCAAAGACGACGCGGCCAACGGAAGGAAGAAAATTGTTGAAGGGGTCCTCGGCCACGATACGGCATTCGATCGCCCAGCCTCGCGTGAGCAATTCCACTTCGTCGTAAGCCAGTTCCTGCCCGGCCGCGACGAGGATCTGGTCCTTGACGATATCGACGCCCGTTACGATTTCGGTGACCGGGTGTTCGACCTGGAGGCGGGTGTTCATCTCCAGGAAGTAGTGATCACCCGTCTCCGTGAGGAGGAATTCGACCGTTCCGACGTTCGTGTAGTCGGCCGCGCGGGCGATCTTGACGGCTGCGCGGGTGAGCGTCCTGCGCAGGTCCAGCGTCACGAACGGGCTCGGGCACTCTTCGATGATCTTTTGGTGGCGACGCTGGATCGAGCATTCGCGTTCGCCGATGGCGACGATATTGCCGAAGTTGTCGCCGATGATTTGAACCTCGATGTGCCGCACGCGTTGCAGTGCCTTCTCGATGTAAATCGCGGCGTTCCCGAAGGCGACCCGCGCTTCTTGCATCGCCTGGCCGGCGGCGCTCTCGAACTCGGATTCGGAGCCGACGATGCGAATACCGCGTCCGCCTCCTCCCGCTGCTGCCTTGACCATCACGGGGTAGCCGATGCGGCTCGCAATCTCTTTCGCTTCCACCATCGTGTGCACTTCCGGGCTGCCGGGGACGACGGGGATACCGCATTGTTCAGCGAGCTGGCGCGCGGCGATCTTGTCCCCGAGCTTGCGGATCGCGTCGGGCCGCGGGCCGATGAACGTAAGCCCGGCGGCAGTGCAGGCCTCGGCGAAATCCGCGTTTTCCGCCAGGAATCCGTAGCCGGGGTGAACCGCGTCGGCGCCACACGCTTTGGCGACGGCGATGATCTTCTCCGCGTTTAAGTAGCTTTCGCGCGCGTCCGCCGCACCGATGAAATGCGCCTCATCCGCGTAGCGCACGTGCTGCGAGAGCCGGTCCACCTCGGAGTAGACCGCAACCGAGGGGATGCTCAGATCCCGCAGCGCGCGAACGATGCGAAGGGCGATTTCACCGCGGTTAGCGACCAAAACTTTCGCGAACACTGATACTTCTCTAGCTTCCTTCGATGGCCGCTCAGCATACGGGAGTAGACGCTAGGCGGTAGGCCAGAGGAGGTAGCGTTCGGCGGACACTCCGACACTCCGACACTCCGACACTCCGACACTCCGACGATGGTGGCCTGTCGATCGGCGACGCTCTACGCTTTTCAGTGAT
>DAOTTM010000253.1:0-4948 GCA_034437915.1 Dehalococcoidia bacterium
CGCTCCAGGAGGCCGGGAAGGCGGGGCGCCGTGGCCGGAATGGGGGAAACGCGGCAGCGCCTCTGGGGGTTTGCGCGGTTGGCGGCATCAAGGTCAGAGAGGGCGAGGAATTCGCGCGGAGAGAGGCGGACGAGATAGAAGTTCCGGGCGCCGACGAACTCCACGGCGCCCAGGGCGTACGCTTCGGCGGAATCGAGGCGCACTTTGCCGGTATCGGCGCCGGATTCGAAAAAGAGAGCGGCGAACACGAGGAGGCCAACGAGCGCGGCACAGGCGAGGGCGACGAGGCCGCAACCGAGCGCAACCGGGCGACGCTGGGCGGCAATAAGTGGACGGTCCTCCATGGGCATACAGCGTAGGCCCCGCGGGCGGGCCGAGCGATCTGGAGACCGAAACGGTGGGCGTGGGAAAGCGGCGCCGTGTAGGATTCCGGTCATCACACTTCGGAGCACCATGAGATGGAACTCGACCCGAAACGGGCTGGCTTCGCGCCGGACAGACTCGAACGGATCACCGATCACCCCAATCGGAACTACATCGCGCCGGGGAAGATCGCTGGCTGCCAGGTCGCGGTGGCGCGCCATGGACACGTCGGCTACTTCCGTTCGCTGGGCTCGATGGACCTGGAGCGAGAGGGCTAACCATGAAGATTTCGATGACCATCGGCCTTGGGGCGCGGGGAGAGGCGACGGTGCCGGGGCTTGTTTCGCGCGCGCAAGAACTGGAGGCGGCGGGGTTTCACGGGGTGTGGATGCCCACGGCCTTCGGGTTCGACGCGCTGACGGCTCTCGCGGCTGTCGCGGGACAGACGACGAGGGTGGAACTGGGCACGGCGGTGGTGCCGACGTTCCCGCGGCACCCGGTGGTGATGGCGCAGCAGGCGTTGACCGTGCAATCGATGGCGGGCGGGCGCTTCACGCTGGGCATCGGGCTGTCGCACAAGGTGATGATGGAGGACGCGCTTGGCATTCCCTACGAACACCCGGCCAAGCACATGGCGGAGTACCTTGCGGTGTTGGCGCCGCTCCTCCGTGGCGAGGCGGCGAACTTCCAGGGGGAGACGTACCGCGTGAATACGCCGATGACCGTCAGCGCCCCGCCCGTGAGACTGCTCGTGGCGGCGATGGGGCCTGCGATGTTGAAGCTGGCGGGGAGGTTTGCGGATGGCACGATTACCTCGTGGGTTGGGCCGAAGACGCTGGCGGGCCACATCGTGCCCACGATCGTAGCAGCCGCCGCGGAGGCTGGGCGCCCAACGCCACGCATCGCCGTCGGCCTGCCGATCGTCCTCACGAAGGACGTCGATGCTGCGCGCGCACATCTCGCGCAGCAGACAGCGTGGTACAACAGCCTGCCTTCGTATCGCGCGATGCTCGACCGCGAAGGGGTGGATGGCCCGGCGGATATCGCGCTCATCGGTGATGAACAAGTCCTTGATACGGCGCTTGCACGACTCAAAGAAGCCGGGGCTACAGATTTCCTTGCCCAGCTCATCTCCGTGGGGCCGGGGTCGACACAGGCGACGATGGAGTACCTCACCGCGGGGTTGTAAAGGCGGCGAGATTTCAAGCCAAACCTTTTGGTTTTCGCCCCTCCCCTTTGGCCGCTGATGCCGTATCATGCGGAGCTGTCATCGTGTTCGGCGAACCTATACCCAACGGCCGGGCGCGGATAAAGGATGGGACATTTTGGAACTTCAAAACGCTGTCATCGTCGATGGCGCCCGCTCGGCCTTCGGGCGCGGCGGACGCGGCAAGCTCACGGCCACACGGCTCGATGAGGCGGGCGCACAGGTCATTCGTGCCCTGCTCGACCGCAACCCCAAGGTCCAGGGCTGGATGATCGAAGACATCGCCCTGGGCAACGTCGCTGGGGCGGGCGAACTCGCGGGTATCGGCGCCGATACGGTTGCACGCCTGGCGGGCCTGCCGGCCGAAATATCCGCCGTCGATAGCAACCGCCAGTGTGGATCCTCGATGGAGACGCTCCACCGCATCGCTCAGTCAATCATGGTGGGCGCGACCGAAACGGGCATCGCGCTAGGCATCGAGCGCATGGGCCGCCAGCTTGGTGGCGGGGGCGGCGGAGCGAAGCCGACACGCCTCACGGAGTTCAACAAGCGCCGCCTCGAGCAGACCGCTGAACAGCGTAACCTCGGGCGCAATCATTACGAAGACTTCGGCGTCGCCTTCCAGGACGAGATCCTCGACTACTCGCCAATTCTTTCGATGGTGCAGACGGCCCAGAACGTCGCCGAAGTGTATGGCCTGAGCCGCGAAGAGCTCGACCAGTTCGCCGTCGAGAGCCACCGCCGCGCGGCCGCCGCGACCGCCGCGGGCATCTACAAGGACGAGATTATCGCTCTTGAAGTGGAAGAGCCGGTGTTCGATGCGGAAGGCAACTTCCTGCCTGAGGAGCACAGCGGCAAGTGGGTCACGTTCGACAAGGACGAGTGCATTCGCCCCGGCACGAACATTGAGACCTTGAGCCAGCTCCCGGTGATCAAGGGCACCGTCAGCCCGACGGGCGCGGAGATCCGGATCACGGCGGGCAACAGCTGCCCGACGAACGACGGCATCAGCGCGGCGCTCATCATGAGCGAGAAAAAGGCACGCGAACTGGGCCTTGAGCCGCTGGCACGCATCGTCGGTTTCGGCATCGCGGGCGTGAAGCCGCAGGTCATGGGCCTTGGCCCTATCCCTTCGACGCGCAAGGCACTCCGCCACGCCGGCCTCACCGCCGACCAGATCGACCGCGTCGAGTTCAACGAAGCCTTCGCCGCGCAGGTCATCCCGTCCTGCAAGGAGCTTGGCATCCCGATGGACCGCGTGAACGTGAACGGCGGCTCGATAGCCCTCGGGCACCCGCTCGGGGCGACGGGCGCGCGCCTCGTCCTCACAGTGGCGCACGAGCTGCGCCGCAGCGGGGGCCGCTACGGCCTCGCGACGCAGTGCATCGGCGCTGGCATGGGCATCAGCACGATCATCGAGCGGATATAATCCGAACTTTCCCAGCGCGGAGCTGGTGACATCGAGAAGGGGCCGCGAAAGCGGCCCCTTCCGTGTTTACGGGTAACGAGACAAAAGGTGCATCAGGCCACTGAGGGTCCATCCTCATTGCTTCTGAGCCAGAGCAGGGGCGCCGCGGGGTAGACCGACTTGTGTTCGGAGAGTTGCTGGTCGGCGGCTGCGAAAAGCTCGCTTGCCGTGCAACCGATGCCGCTGGCGACTCCGAAGGTGACAGTCACAGGGATATCGCCATCCCACTCACTCGTGTTCAGGCGTTCGATGGTTTGGGCGATGCGGCGAGCGACGAGACGAGCGAGGTCGAGGTCTCCATCGGGGATGATGACGCCAAAGTCATCGCCACCGATGCGCGCTGCCAGGTCTGAACCTCGGATGGAGCGTGCGACGGCGCCCGCTGCGCGCCGGATCATGGAGTCGCCAGCGTCGTGGCCATGGACTTCGTTGACCATGCGGGTGCCGGCGATATCGGCGACAATGATGGCAACGGACTTGTGCGCAGGCCGCGCGGCATCGCATACCTCGCGGAGGTGGTCATCGAAGGCTCGGCGGTTGTGGAGGCCGCTGAGATGGTCGGTGAGGGCTTCACGTTCGAGCCAGCGCACCATGGTATCGCGGCGGCGGAGGGTGCGAGACTCATGGACGGCGCCCATGACACGGGTCACGAGTTGGTTACCCTCGCCCATTGAGCGGCGGCCGACGAAGTCGTTTGCCCCGAGCTTCAAGGCCTCCCGCGCCTCGTGCTCATCGTCGTCATTGGTGAGGAGGACGATGGCGAGATCCGGGTGGTTTTCGCGGACAGCCCGCAGGAGAGCAGACTCGCCTTCACTCCAGACGGTGAAGTCCACGACAGCGGCATCGAAGATACCTCCCTTGAGCATGCCACGGGCGTCTTCGACATCTCGCGCGGCATGTACACGGAAGTTGCCTTCGCGTTGGAGCAGGTCACGCACGTCCATGGTGTCGTTGGTCGTGCGATCAACGAGGAGGACGCGAAGGACGCCGGGCGTTTCGGCGGCAGGACGGAGTTTGGTGAGCATGGCTACTCCTCCGCATGGTTATCGGCAGGGAAAGACGGGAAGTGGAGAGGCGGAGGGTGGAAGAGGAGCGGAGCGGGTGACGGGTTGGTGGATGGCGGGCAGCCGGACGCGAGGCGTACCGATCTGGTATTGTCCGGCGATGGCTGGTAGCGCGACGCAAGAACAGAACGACCGCATCGAAGCAGTGTGGCGGGGGTCGATAGACATGCATGTGCACGCCGCGCCAGACCCCATCGCCGCGCGACGCCACGACGCTTATGACCTGGCGATCGCCTGTCGCGATGCGGGGATGCGGGCGATCGTGTTCAAGAGCCATGAGTATCCGACGCTGCCGACGGCACACGTGCTCAACCGCGTGGTGACGGGATTCACGGTGTTCGGGGCGATCTCGATGGACGACGAAGTGGGCGGGCTGAACCCGCACGCGCTGGAGGCCTCCGCGAAGATGGGCGCTGCCGTGTGCTGGATGCCGACGTTTTGCGCCGCGCACTGGCAGCGGACGCGTTTCAAGCGGGAGGGCGGGATCGAGATCCTGGACGACCTCGGCGCCCTCAAGCCGGTGGTGCACGACTTGCTGGACATCCTCCATGCACACGAAATGGTGCTCGCAACGGGACATTTATCGCCCGAGGAGCAGCAGGTTCTCGTCCCGGAGACGCGGCGGCGCGGAATCAAGACCATCATCACGCACGTGGAACTCACACCCGTGCCAACGGAGCTGTGCCGCGAATTCTCCGCGTTGGGCGCGTTCATCGAGCACGCCTATATCGCGCTGGTTGGCAGCAACAGGCACTCGTTCGCTTCGATGGCGGGAGGGATCCGAGAGGCCGGGACAAGCCAGGCAATCCTATCGACGGATCTCGGCCAGGCGGCGAATCCTTCGCC
>DAOTTM010000254.1:0-2829 GCA_034437915.1 Dehalococcoidia bacterium
CCCATGACGTTGTACTTGGGCACGACCTTCTCCGCGCCGCGCGGCCACTCATGCCCAACGGCGGCAGCATCCTCACGCTCACCTACTACGGCGCGGAGAAGGTCGTGCCCAAGTACAACGTCATGGGTGTGGCGAAGGCGTCGCTCGAAGCGACCGTCCGCTATCTCGCCAACGACCTCGGGCAGGAGGGCATCCGCGTCAACGCGATCAGCGCGGGCCCTATCCGCACGCTCGCGGCCAGCGGCATCAGCGGCTTCCGGAGCTATCTCAAGACCTTCGCGAGCACGGCCCCGTTGCGCCGGAACGTGACAATCGAGGATGTCGGCGGCACAGCGGCCTTCCTCTGTAGCGATTCCGCGGGCGCGATCACCGGCGAAGTGCTTTACGTCGATGCGGGCTACAACATCATGGGCATGCCGTCGGACGAGGAAGACTAGCTTCGCGGCTTTGGTTATGAATACACGCGTGACAATCGTTCCGTATGAGGCCGCTCGCCACGGCGACGCCCCCTGGCAGGTCATCCGTACGGTCTTCAAGGAGTACGACTTCGAATTCACCGACGGCGAGTACCAGGACGACATCGCTCGCTACAACGGCGTCTCCGGATGGCTCGCCGTGGCAGAGGACGAGAGCGGGAAGGTTGTCGGGTGTGTCGCGCTGGCGGACGAGCGCAACGGGCTCTACGAACTTCACCGACTGGATGTGCTGCCGGAGGCGCGACGGGTTGGCCTGGGCGAGCGCCTGGTGCGCTGGGGGATCGATGGCGTCGTCGCGCGCGGCGGGCACACCCTTGAGCTTTACAGCGATGTCGTCTTCCTCGATGCCCATCGGTTGTATCGCAGGATGGGCTTCCGCAACCACCGCTTCCGCTATGCGCCGGACCCGTGGCAGAGCCGCGAATGGGGCTTCACGATGGACGTAGGCGCACACCGCGCCGAACATGACCGGATGAACACGGAGTCCCGCTGATGCCTCGCCCCCGCTGCCTCTGGTGCACGGAACCGCCGTTCGAAGACACGGCCGTGCTCAAGTGGCGCGGCGAAGAGCGCGAACGCCTGACGGTCCCGCTCTGCCGCAAGCACCTCTCCCGCCTGAAGGAAGCCGGGACGAAGGGCAAAGAGACAAAGGGCTGGCTCTACAAAGCGGGCTGGTGGTAGGTGTGGGCGCCTCCGAATCAGAGTCGATTGAGCGCTGGTCGGTCGGTGAGACCGTCGCGTTGCGCTACATCACGCGCGACAACAAGCCGGGAATGGCCTGGCCCGCGACGGTCGTGCGCGATAGCGAGGAACTCACGGCGTTGTTCATTCCCGCGGGCGCGACGTACAAGAAGTGGGCCATGGCGCCGACCATTGGCGCCGATGGGCGGTCGCTACGACGCCTCGATGACACGCTCTGGCGCCGTGACACGCTCCGCCTGATGTACCCCGGCGCGCACCACTCGATCTGGCTGTCGTGGATTGGTAAGGCCGAGGAGAGGCGGCTCCATTGCTACTACATCAACCTCGAAGAACCCTTTCGCCGCACGCCGATCAGCGTTGACACCAACGACCACACCCTCGACGTCGTCGTCGAACCGGACTTCAGCTGGCGCTGGAAGGACGAAGAGGAGTTCGCGACGCGCACCGCGCAAGGCGTCTTCAGCGCCGAGTTCGCCGCCTTCGCCCGCGCAGAGGCAGAATCGGTCATCGCCCGCCTCGAAGCGCGCCAATCGCCGTTTTGTGATGGCTGGGAGAGCTGGCTGCCTGACCCGGCGTGGGCCTGCCCGACGCTGCCCGAGGGCTGGGACAAGCTGGCGGCGACGGTATGGGAGCGGCGCGTCTGGGCGTACGGGGAGATGGCACGATAGGGGCGTCCGGTTTACCTACGGTAGGAAGCGATCCATCGCGAGAGTGCGCTGAAGTTGTATCTGACCGGGCGTGATTCGGGAATCGAAAAGCGCAAGCACTTCGCCAACACCGGTAGCTGAGGGTGCTCTCACGCCTTGCATTCCCAGAAAGTGACCCGTTCTTCCGATGTCCTGGCAGAGAGACAAGTCAGTTGAGCCGATGTCCCCGATTGTGATTCGGACGCTTTCCAGCGCTTCATCGTTGGTCAGGTCGAGCAGCCGCACGTCGGAAACCTCGAACTCGTGAAGATCTCGAGGGAGAAACGAATCTGGGCCTCGGCCCTGCCCTTCCGCCATGCGCAGAAACTCCCGAACGCACGCCCCTATCGACGATGCCAGATAAACAGTCGCGACATCCGGGGGATTCCAACGTCCCCCAAACAACCGGGCACCCTCGCCCGAAAACGGATCCCCTCTTTGGTGAAGTGTGCCGGTAACATCGTCCGCTGAAGAGGCGACTGCCCACGGAATCGACGAGTTCGAGGATTTCCGCCGCTCCATCATCCACGCGGCTACACCACGATCCCGTCAGCCAGGGCTTCGATCAGCGCCAACACCGAACGGAAGTCCCCTTCTCGAATGCGATCCGCTGGCTTGTCGTGGTTGAGAAGCGGGTTGGGGCTAAAAATCCACACGTTTGCGTCCTCGGGTCGGAGCACGTTCGCGAGCTGCTCGCCGACATAAACTAACTCCAGCAGGCGTTCTTTCGTGAGCGATGGTGGCGTCGTCTCTCCAGCCGACCACCGTGCCACTGTGCGCGCGCTCGTACCCACGATCGCCCCGACCTGGTCCTGGGTCATGCGCAGGTCATCGGAAAGCGTCTTGAGTTTCCTGGAAATCGCTGTAGCTGCCATCTTGTGTCTTATGATATGTCGTCCTTGATGCCATGTACATCGTCCTCACGTCCCGGTGGTACACTCACACGCACCACTCCCTCGGAGCGA
>DAOTTM010000255.1:0-8408 GCA_034437915.1 Dehalococcoidia bacterium
CCCCAGAGGCCGAAACCGCTGGTCGCAGAGATGTCCGCCGCCCGGACCGCATCGAGACCGCGGAACAGCGCGGGCAGCGTCCGAACCAACTCGTCGTGCCCGAGATGGTCGAGCATTACGCCCGAAACGCGCCTGGAAATCGCGTAGAAGCCACCAAAAGCCTCGCCGATCTCGGCCACTTCGGGGATCGGGAGGGCTGGAGCGCGAAAGGCGAAGGCGCGGCGATCCTTCTCGAAGTCTTCGACGTGGGCGCCAAAGCGTACGATGAATTCCTCGCCCTCGCCCTCGCCCTCGGCCTCGAACGAAAAGGCGCGTGACCACTCCCCGGCGCCTGCCAGCGCGACATCCGAGGCCCAGCTGCCGAGGCGGTTACGAAGGAATTCTTGAGCCGCGGAAAGGTCAACGCTCACAAACGAACCCCACGTAGGAGATGGAGGCGCCAGTCGGATTCGAACCGGCGGTGGAGCTTTTGCAGAGCTCTGCCTTACCACTTGGCCATGGCGCCCCGAAATCAACGAAAGAAAATGGTGCCCAGGGTGAGACTTGAACTCACACGCCCAAAAGGGCACTGCCCCCTCAAGACAGCGTGTCTGCCATTCCACCACCTGGGCACGGGTATCCATGCTACGGGGATCGTCGCCGTTGCGGCAAGCCGCATGAGGGACCGGCGAACGTCCTTGCGACCTCGCTCGAAGCCGACACCTACAACTGACTATCGAGGATCCGCTTCATTCGAACAAACGCGGGGAGGAGTTCTGAGAGCGTCCCTGGGTCCAACCTTTCCAGGACTTCGAAGGACTTCTTGCCCTTGGCGTAACCGCGCCCTCGCCCACACCCCTCGGTGGCCTTCTCCAATGACCTTAAGACTTCTTGCCGAGTCCTTTGCTCAAGTTCAGGAGGGCTCGGCAGCGCGGTTTCCTGCAAACACCCGCGAAAGCGGCCGCGAAGGGCCGCCCGGTCGGCAATCAGCCACGTTTCCATGCTCGTCGTCATAAGGAATACCTGTTCGTCGGTCGCGCCAGCCGGTCGCTGCCAATTGTCGCGTTTAAGCAAGTGGTCCCATGGGCGATCCGAGTCTTCGACAGGGTCTTCGCTATCGATAAGCATCCCAAGGAAGACAGAATCCCCCTTGACCTGAGCGTGGCGGAACGCCTCGAAGGCCTCATTTCGGCTTCCGCAGGCGCGAATCCTGGGGAGTTGAGCGGCGGGCACGAGACCTTTCAGTAGCCGGCCGAACGCCCTCCGACAATCGTTATTGAGGTCATTGGCCTCCCCGCCCCCTTCCACGAAGATTTGCCGACTGACTACCACCTGGTCCCCCCGAAGTGTCCTTTCAGCCATAGCTGGCCCAACCGATAACGCCCCAGCCACTCTTCAAGGTCGTCGCTCTCCAGTCGTGTGACCTGCGTGCTGCCGTCATGCTTATCGCACACGAGCACCGACTCAGGTTGGTCAGACAGGGCGCTGACCAATATGTCGGAATGAGTCGTGACAACGAGTTGTGTTCGCTCCGATGCCGCGATCAGCAGCTCTGCGACGGTCGTGAGGATGTCCGGGTGCAATCCGAGTTCCGGCTCCTCGATGCAAATCAGCGGCGGCGGGTCCGGGTCGAGTAAGATGGCGAGTAAGCATAGGTAGCGGAGCGTCCCATCGGAAAGGCGCGTGGCGGGAATGGTGAAGCTGCCTTCCATGAAGAACACCTGAACCGTACCACCCTCAACGATCACATCGACATCACTGATACCCTCGTACAACTCTCCGAGGTTCGATAGTATTGCTTGGCGAACTGCTTGGCTTCGGCGTAGTCGATTCAATACGAGGCCTAGATTGGAAAAGTCATCTTCCAGGCGATCGTTACGCATGTCGGCTTTCTGCGGCTCGCGAAACACGGTATTACGCCCGAACGACCACTCTCTATAAATTCGAATCTTCGAGTATGTGGACGCAAGGAACGATACTTCCGGGTATCTTTCCGGATCGCGTACCTGGGACAGTATCGATGCGTGGTTGTCAACAGTGTGATTCTGTAGATATCGAGTTGTCTCTCCAGTCACGTTCAAAGCTGGTCGGCCATTCTGGTAGCGATAATAGAAGAATACATCGGAGTGACCGGGCTGTGGATGCTGATTCTCAACGCTTTCATCCGCGATGCGGAACGTTTGGTTCTCCTGGCGAAATGCCAAGGTGTGCCGAAGTGGTTGAGATCTTGGATTTCCCCGGTTAGCGCTGACGGCCTCGACCCGAGCCGTGGCACCTGGGCTACCCTTCCAAATCCATTCGCCGATCCCGCCTCCCCGCCGCACCTCGGCGTGGAGATCGCCCGAAGCAGCGCGCAGAATGGAAATCGCCTCGATTAAGTTTGACTTGCCGGATCCGTTGGGGCCGATGAGGACGTTGAGCCCACCGAGCGGAATCGTCGTGGCGGTTCCGTACGAGAGGAAATTCTCCAGCGTAAGTTCGCGGATAAATGGACCGCCGTAGCTCATTCGATGATCACACATCGCCCAGGACCTACCGCCAAATGGGCCTGCGGCACGAGCGGAGGCTCTGACACTTCGGTAACCCTCACACGCGCGACACGTTCGCCTATCGTTTGGCCATTGGACCGGGCCAGGACCGCCGCAGCGAAAGTTTGGCAGGGGCGGCAGGACTCGAACCCGCGACCGGTGGATTTGGAGGCCACTGCTCTACCAGCTGAGCTACACCCCTGCGTGGCTAACAATCTTAGCAAACGCGGAGGAAGGGGCGAATGCTTACGCTGGGGGTGTCGCTTTCGCCTCTTCAACACGCGCCTTCTCCGCCTCCCCCAACCGCCGGTGCACATAGGCGAAGACATCGCGGGCGGCGGCGGCCAGGGGCACGATGACGAGCACGCCCCAGAGCCCCCAGAGCGTGCCGCCGACGGTGAGTAGCACAAGCACGAGGGCGGGGTGCATGTTCACCGATTCGCCGTGCACGCGCGGCACGAGAAAATAGTTCTCTGCCGATTGCACGCCAAGGTAGAACAACACCACCCACCACCAGTGGCCTGGCTCCGTGGCGAGGACGACGATGAACGCGGGCACGAAGCCTATCAGCGGCCCGATGATGGGGATCATCTCCGTCAGCCCCGCGACGAAGGCGAGACCGAGCGCGAATTCGACACCCATCACTCGCAGGCCGATGTACGTACCGATGAAGATCACCACCGCCAGGAAGAGCTGCGCTCGGACGTATGCACCCACCACTCGGTTGGCGATACGCACACATTCGCGAACGTCTGGTTGTAGGCCTTCCGGAAACCAGGAGTAGAACTTGCCGAACGCCCGGTCGCGATCCTTGAGGGCGTAAAACACGAAGAATGGGACGGAGATGAAGCCCAGGAGGGCGGAGAGCGTGGAGAAGACAACGCTCAGACTGCGCTGTGCCACGGATTCGATGATCGTGGTGATTTCGTTCCCGGCATCCTTGAGCGCATCGTCGATACGGACGCGGACGTCGGAGGGTACTTCATTTTGGTATCGCTCGCTCCACGTATTGAACCGGTCCTGGGCAGTGGCGGCGAGTTCAGGCACGTCATTGATGAGCTGATCGACAGAATCGATGAGTTCCGGGATGAAAAAGAAGCCGGCGACGACGAGCGCGGCGCTCACGGCTCCGTAGACCACGATCACGGAAACGCCGCGCGCCGTCTCCGGGCGGCGGGCATACCAGGGCTGGATGAGGGAGAGTCGCTCCACCAGGGGAGAAATAACGTAGGCGATGACGGCGCCGAGCAAGAAGGGAAACAGTGCTCCCCGCGCGATGTAGGCGACCCACGCGATCAGCAGCAGGACGACAAAGACCAGGGCCAGACGGATTCCGCGGGGCGTGAAGCTCACAGCCACGCTCCGCTCGGGCTCGACCGGCTCTGGTACCTGGCCCTCACGCCCCTGAGTGGCTTTCGGAAAGGCCCTCGAGGAGCACTCGTACGCGTTCCGGCGCGGCGAGGAAAACCCGTAGCCTCGATTCGAACTCCTTGCGCTCGGCGGACGCGTGCCAGCGACGCCAATCGCCGAGGCCGAACCACGTGCTGATGACGATGATCATGTGGGCGTCTTCGCTGTCACGCAGCGTCTCACCGGAGATGTAGCCGTTCTCGTCGAGGCAGCGAGCGCGAATCGCCCGCAGCATCTCAAACGCCCGCTTTTCCTGCCCGGGGAGGACGCGCCGTTCGATGAGCACCTTTACGGCCATATAATCAGTCCAGGATCAGTTTTCGGTATCCGCGGCGATAATACATAAGCGGCTTCAACGTCGTATCAAAACTCGCGCCCACGACGCGCCCGACGGCAATCGTGTGGTCGCCCCGTGTGATGAAGGACTCCAGCTCGCAATCGAGATGGGCCACGGCGCCTGCGATGATCGGGCTGCCCGTGTGCCATTCAATCGTCGTGAACTCTTCATAAGCCTCCACCGGTTCGCGCCCGGAGCGCGAAAACCAGTTCGCGATCTCGGCCTGGTCTTCGGAGAGGATGCTCACTGCAAAGGCCTTCGATTCCTGGGTCATGTGGACGATGTGATTGCTGTTCGCGAAACAGACCATGATCAGCCGCGGTTCGAGGGAAAGCGACGAAAAGCTCGAGACGGTGAGGCCGTAGACCATCTTGTCGTGGCGCGTCGTCACCACCGTCACGCCCGCTGCCCAGGAGCCGAGGGCCCCCTTGAATTCGTCCGCGCTTACGTCTGCCATCGAAAACTCCTAGAGGGTTTGCAGGACCGGGGCCATATCCCAGAGGGGGTGGATGGCGACTTCGGCGAAATACCGGGACATGGGCATCGTCGCGACAATCGTGTCGATCTCCCGCGCATCGGCGACATCGTAAACCACCAGCACGCCGACGCCCGTTTCACGATAGATCGCTTTCACTTTGCCCTCGTCATAGTGGCCCTTGATCGCGCGGAGCTGGTCCGCGGTGACCGCCTGCCAGCTCTCAGGTGCCATATCGACGGGCTGGCGCGAGACGAGTCGGACAGAAAACAGCATGCAATTCACTCCCTGGGTACAGTCTTGCGATTATACGCAGCCGATCGGACTGGCACGAACGGAGGGCGGCGAGGACGAAGGATGTGGACTGAGGACTTAGCCGGCACGTCGTCCGGCTAAGTCCTGCAGGCCATCGCCTCATCGCACGAACAGCACACCCGCCACGACAAGGCCGTACGAAATCACCGCGATCCGCAGCCACTTCTTCCCCAACCGCCGCGCCAGGCCGACGCCAAGATAACCGCCCGCGAGTGCCCCCCCGGCCATCACCAGCGCCGGGAGCCACTGCACCGGGCCAAACGCCACGAAGTAGACGACGGCGACGAAGTTGATGAGGAGCGACAGCATCCCCTTGAGCGCGTTCGACTGTTGGAGGTTGTCGGGGAGGAGGATACTGAGGACGGCGAGCGTGAGGATGCCCAGGCCCGCGCCAAAGTACGCGCCGTAGATGGCGAGGACCAAGACACCGCCGATCAGCGTCGCCGGCACGTGTTCAGCATCGCGAGCGGATATGCGATGGTGCGCTGCGAGTCGACCGAGCGGCTCCTGGAACGCCATCAGTCCGCACGCAAAGATGATCAGGAATGGGACGAACGCATCGAAGGCTGACTCCGGCGTCGCGAGGAGGATGGCCGAACCGGCGAGCGCGCCGACGATGGTGGGGAGCGCGAGAATCGTGATGCGGCGCCGCTGCGGCCCCAGCTCCGTGCGATAGCCGATGCTGCCGCCGAGGTATCCCGGCCAGAGCGCGACGGAGTTGGTGACGTTCGCCGCCTTCGAAGAGTAGCCAGCGGCAAGCAGCGCCGGGAAGCTCACGAGTGAACCGCCACCGGCGACGGCGTTGATGGCCCCCGCGGCAAACGCGGCAGCAATGAGGGCGACGGCTTCGAGCAGACTCACGCGCGACACGGTCGCCGTTCGAACGGATACGCGCCACCCGATAGGATGCGGTCGTGTCCAAACCGCTCCTGACCTTCGACCTCGATGGTGTGCTTTGTCGCCCCCCGTTCGGGATAAATCCCGGCTCAGCCAGGGGAAAGCGCAGAGACGCGCCGGCAAAGCGAGGCGTTCTTTGGCGGACCGAAGGATGGCGCTACCGTTGGCGCAAGCCGATGCCTGGCGCGGTCGATGCGTTCAGGGCACTCTCCGAACGCTTCGATTGCGTGATCCTTACCGCGCGATCCGAAACAGCCCGCCCTCTCACGGAGGCATGGTTCCGGCGCTATTTCGGCTTTGTCCCCGTCATCCACATGCGGCCCGGCTGGGAGGAGACGTCCGCGCAATACAAGGCGCGCAAAGTCCAGGAGCTCCACCCCATCGCCCACTTCGAAGACGACCCCCACACCGCGGAATGGCTCGCCGAACTCCTCCCCCAGGTCTTCCTTTTCGATTGGCCGCGCAACCGCTGGCTGCGGGCGCCGAACATAACGCGGATCGGCTCTATCGCTGAGGCGGACTTGTAGTCACGGAGCTCCGTCTCCGGGGGCACGGCACCAATTTCCGGGCGCGCATGCACTCCTCTTCGGGTGCCGCGATGCCCGCCACGAGTACACGCCGGGAATCGCGGCACCCCTGCCGTCATGGAACAGCGCGGGACGGTAGCCTTGACCCCCGGCCTGGAACGGTGGACGGCCGTGACTACGGGCCGACGAGCGCCCTCGGGCCTGCGTTGCGTATACTGCGGCCAACGCGCTCATCGAGCGCCACACCATGGAGGCCCTGGCATGAAACTTGGATTGAGCATCGGCTATTCCGGCGCGGAGCTGAAACTGCCGGTGGAACGTGTGCAGCTCGCCGAAAAGCTCGGCTTCGATTCTGTCTGGACGGCCGAGGCGTACGGTTCGGACGCGATAACGCCACTCGCCTATCTCGCCGGCTTCACGAAGAAGATTCGCCTCGGAACCGGCATCATTCAGCTCGCCGCCCGTACGCCCGCCGCCACTGCCATGTCCGTTCAGACGGTGGATGCCCTCGCCGGCGGCAATCGGTTCATCTGCGGCCTCGGCGTCTCCGGCCCACAGATCGTCGAAGGCTGGTATGGCCAGCCCTGGGGCAAGCCGTACTACCGCATCAAGGACTACGTCGCGATCATGCGCAAAATCTTCGACCGCGAGGAAGCGGTTTCGCACCAGGGTCGCGAAATCTCCTTGCCGTACACTGGCGAAGGCGCGATGGGCATCGGTAAGCCCCTCAAGTCCATCCTGCACACAAACCCGGACCTTCCCATCTGGCTCGGCACGGGCACGGAATCGAATGTGAAGTTGACGGCGGAGATCGCCGACGGCTGGCTGCCCCTTGGCTTTGTGCCGGGGAGCATGGCTACATACCGACCGTGGCTGGAGGAGGGCTTCAAGCGCGCGGGTGGCGGCAAGTCCATTCGTGACTTCGAAACGCAGGCGAGCACGAACGTGAACATCACGAACGATGTGCGCGATGCTCTCCGCCGCATGAAACCGAACATCGCGCTCTACGTCGGCGGGATGGGCCACAAAGACAAGAACTTCCACAACGACATGATGGTGCGGCGCGGCTATGGTGACGCCGCCAAGACGATCCAGGAACTCTACCTCTCCGGCCGCAAGGGCGAAGCGATCGAGGCTGTCCCCGACGAGTACTGCGACGAAGCAGCACTCGTCGGCCCGCCGGAACGCATCCGCTCGCGCTACAAAGCCTGGGCCGATTCCGGCGCCACCGGCCTCACGATCAACACGCAGCAGGACGAAGCGCTCGAACTCATGGCCGAACTCGCGCGGGACTGAACGCCACTAGCTGCGCTCGCGGTAAATCGGTACTAGTTCCGTGAGGATGCCGTTCGCGCTCTTGGGGTGGAAGAAGGCGGCCCGCATCGTCTTCGGGTCGGTGCCCGTGCCAAGGTCGATCATGCGCATGCCCTTGTCGAGCAGGCGCTGAATCTCCTTGGGCACATCCTCACACGCGTAGCCGAGGTGGTGGAGGCCCGGGCCCTCGCGGGCGAGAAAACGCGACGTGCCGCTCGTCGTTCCCTGGGGGATGAGCACTTCGACGCGTGTATTGCCCTGCCCGACCTTCACGAAGTAGTTGTTCGTCATCTCCGGGGCAAAGTAGACGCCGTCCGGGAGGGGAGAGCGTTTTTCGTCGAGTTCAAGGCCGAGCTTCTTGAGGAGAATCTCGGCGGCCTGGTCCCAGGTGTGCGCCACGATGCCAACGTGGTCGAGTTCGAAAAAGCCCATTGCAGCAGTACTCCGGTGGGGGATGCCGTAGCGTAGCCCATCCACGCGCCCACGTCGCCCGTCCAGTGCTTACAGGGTGGGCGTCAAAGTTTTGCGTGCGCCTTGTCCTGGTTCGATTTTCACGTCGTTCCGCCTGTCACCCCCGTTCGTCCTGCGCCTGTCGAAGGATGAACACGCCGCTGTCCATGGTTCGA
>DAOTTM010000256.1:0-6574 GCA_034437915.1 Dehalococcoidia bacterium
GGTTGAACGATTGCAGAAGATCCTGTCCAACGCGGGCGTCGCCTCGCGGCGCGTCGCGGAGGAGATGCTGGTTGCCGGCCGCGTCTCCGTGAACGGCGTCGCCCAGACCGAACTCGGCGCGCGCGCGGACCCGGAATTAGACGAGGTGATGGTCGATGGGGTGCCCGTGCTGCGCGACCGATACCGTTACTTCATGCTCAACAAGCCCCCTGGATTCGTCACGACGGCGAACGACGAGATGGGCCGGGAGACGGTGCTGGATCTCGTCCCCATCGGCGACGTCCAGCTCCACCCCGTCGGACGCCTCGACAAGGAGAGCGAGGGCCTCCTCATCCTCACCAACGACGGGCACCTCACCGACCTCCTCACGCATCCGAGGTATGAGATCGAGAAGGAGTACCTCGTCGGGCTCGACAGGCGGCTCAGCGATAAGGACATCCAGCGCATGGTCCGTGGCATAGAAAGCGATGGCGAACGCCTTCGGGCGGTCTCAGCCCGAACAGCAGTTGCTCCGATCCCCGCCGCAGGCGAAGAACTGCCCGAGATCCCGGAGTGGGCGATCATCACACTGCGCCAGGGCAAGAACCGCGAGATTCGCCGCATGATCGGGGTCTTGGGCGGGACCGTGCTCGCGCTGCGACGCATCCGCATCGCCAGCCTTCACCTCGACACGCTTGGGTCGGGCGCCTTCCGTGAACTCACGAACGAAGAGGTCGAGGGTTTGTACGCCATCCAGAAGCGGGAAGCGACGACCGTCGCGTCTCTCGGCGTTCCCCGTTCCCAACGGCGGCAGCGCCGGTAGATCCCGATTGGGCTACCATCCGACGCGATGAGCCCTGCCCTCCCTCCACAGATCGCGATCGACGGTCCCGCCGCTTCGGGAAAGACCACGATCGGGCGAGCGCTGGCGAAGCGCTTCGGATACACCTTCCTCGATACGGGCCTGATGTACCGAGCCTTCACGCTGGCGGCTCACCGGGCCCACGTCACGCCGTCCTCCGCGGATGCCTGCGGCGAGTTGGCGCGGTCTTTGGATCTTCGCCTGGAAGGCGCGCCCGAGCCGCGGGTCTGCCTTGGAGATGAAGATGTGACGGACCTCTTGCGCGCCCCGGAAGTTGAGGCGGGCGTGAGTGGATACTCGGCCGTTCCCGCTGTTCGCGAGGTCCTCGTTGGTCTTCAACGCGCCTATGCCGAACGAGGCAACGCCATCCTCGCCGGCCGCGACATCGGTACTGTCGTGTTGCCGCGGGCGGCACTGAAGCTCTTTCTCGCGGCATCCGAATCTGCTCGCGCGGATCGCCGCCGCGTGCAGGCGGAATCGTGGGGGACGCACCAGGATGTGGACGCGGCCAAGCGCGACATCTCACGTCGCGACCAGCTGGACAGTTCCCGCAAGACAAGCCCACTAGCCGCCGCGCCCGACGCGGTGGTTATCGATACGACAGCGCTCACATTCGAACAATCAGTCGCGCGGGCCATGGAGATCGTCCGATGTTGGCACGCCTGAAGCCGTCGTGGTCGACGTTTGTCCCCGCGTTCTACTGGTGGGCGACCTATACCCTTCGCGGCGTCCTCTGGGTGGTTGGGCGATGGGAGGTGACTGGCCGCGAAAATCTCCCGGCCGAAGGCGCGGTCATCGTCGTTTCGAACCACCTCAACAACGCCGACCCACCAATTCTCGCGGCGGGACTTGCCCGGCGTCGTGTGCGCTTCATGGCGAAGATTGAGCTGTTCAAATACCCGCTCGGTGTCGTCCCGCGACTTTATGGCGCGTTCCCCGTTCGTCGCTTCGAATCGGATCTCGGCGCCCTGTTGAGCGCCGAGCGTCTACTCAAGAAGGGTGGCGTGCTCGGCATGTTCCCCGAAGGCACCCGCAGCCGCACGGGATTTATCGGCACGCCCCACCCGGGGACGGCCCTGATCGCCCTCCGCTCCGGTGCGACCGTCGTGCCCTGCGCCATCGCCGGAACCGAACGTCTTCGCAACCCGCTGGTGGTTTTCACCAAACCCCGCATTTCCATCGTTATCGGGACGCCGATTCCCGTGGAGAAGCTGAAGCGGCCCACGGAGGAGCAGGTAAGCGCCCTCACCGAGCAGATCTTCGAAACCATCAAGGCGATTGTGCTCCCGCAATACCTCCCGCCCTATACTGGAACGGAAGGGCAAGGTGCAGGCGGCGATGGTCCAGGTCATTCGAGCTAGCGAAATGGGCTTCTGCATGGGCGTGCGGCGCGCTGTCCAGATCATGGAGAGCGAGGCGACGCCCGAGAACCCTGTCTATAGCGTCGGCGAAATCGTCCACAATCCGCACGTCGTCCGCGGACTCGAACGTTCGGGCGTGATGCAACTCCCCGGCCCCGACGAAATCGATGGCGACATCGGCGTCGAAACCGCGCGGCTGGTGAAGCAGGGCCGCGTCGCCATTACGGCGCATGGCGTTGGCGAACGCGTTGTGCGTGAACTCACCGCCAGCGGTCTCGCAGTCATCGACACCACATGCCCGATCGTCACCCGCGCTCAGCGCTACGGGCAGAAGTTTGTGCGCGACGGCTGGCACGTCCTCATCTTTGGCGACCCCGGCCACAAGGAAGTGCGCGGCATCGTCGGCTGGACGCTCGACCCGAAGAACGTGTCGCACGCCACTATCCTCGAAAGCCCACGCATGGAGGATCTGCGAAACCTGATAGAGACCTTCCCCGGCGGCTTCCCCAACAAGATAGGCGTAATGGCCCAGACGACACACAAAATGGAGGACTTCGCGAAGTTCGTGGCGAACCTCATGCTCCTCCAGCGCGACCACAACTTCGAATTCCACGTCGTCAACACGCTTTGTCACGCCACCACCGGCCAGCAAGAAGCAGCGGCTGCCCTGGCGGCGACGGTTGACCTTATGGTCGTCGTGGGCGGGCGAAAGAGCGCGAACACCCGCCACCTCAAGGAAGTCTGCGAAGAACAGGGCACTCGTGCCTACCATATCGAGGGTCCCGATGAACTCGAGGCGGAGTGGTTCGCGGGCGCAACACGTATAGGCCTCACCGCAGGCGCATCCACCCCTGATTACTCCATCGACGAGGTCGAGGCCCGCATCCGCGAACTCGTGCCCGCCTGATGCGCGATCCCAGCCCCGGCCTTGTCGCAAGTATCCGCCCTGGCTCGCTCGCCGAAGAGGCCGGGATCGAGCCCGGCGACACAATCCTGACCGTGGCCGGGCGCGTCCCCCGCGATGTCGTCGATCTCCAGTTCTATTCCGCCGAGAACGAAGTCGAAGTCCTCGTCCGAAAAGCGAATGGGCTCGACGAACTCCTGCTCTTCGAGAAGGAGATCGACGAAGACCTCGGCCTCGAATTCGACCGTGCGACTTGGGACGAAGTCACGCTCTGCAACAACAACTGCTTCTTCTGCTTCCTCAAGGGTCTCCCCAAGGGCATGCGCAAGACGCTGTACATGAAGGACGATGACTACCGCCTGAGCTTCCTCCACGGCAACTTCGTCACCCTCACGAATCTCACGGATGACGATTGGGCGCGACTCGAAGAGCAGCGCCTCAGCCCGCTCAACGTTTCCGTCCACGCCACGGAACTGGGCTTGCGCCGCCGCATGCTGGGCAACGATGACGCGCCGGACATCATCGCGCAGCTCAGGCGGCTCGGGGCGATGGGCCTGCGCGCGCACACCCAGATCGTTCTCTGCCCCGGGGTCAACGACGGCGAACACCTGGAACGCTCGGTGCGGGACCTTGGGTCGCTCTTCCCGGCGGTGCAGACGATCTCCGTCGTGCCGGTGGGGGCGAGCCCGAAGCTGGAAGACTGGTCGTTCAGTCGCGACCATATCGAACTCGTGCGGCCCACGCCTGAATATGCGCGCGCCATCGTCCGCCAACTCCGTCCGCTCCAACGCGAATTTCGCGAGCGCTTTGGCCAAACGATTGTCCAGTGCAGCGACGAATACTACATAACGGCGGGCCAACGAGTGCCCTCCCGCGCCCGCTACGACCGCCTCCCGCAGTACGAGAACGGCATCGGCATGGTGCGCACGATGCTGGACGACTGGGCGCGGGTGAAGCGGAAGCTGGCGAAGAACGGCGTGCCGGCCGGCGTCGCCGGCCGCGAGGTTGTGATCGCGTCGGGCACGCTGATCGCGCCGATGCTCGCAGAGATCGCTGCGGAGATGGAGCGTCTGACTGGTGCGCGCATCATCGTCCGGGCGGTCACGAACACTGTCTTCGGTGAGCGCGTGAACGTCACGGGCCTGCTCTGCGGCGAAGACTACGTCCTTCAGCTTGCGGGTTATCGGCCCGATTGCTTCATCCTTCCCCGGCCCAGCCTCGATTACTTCGGCCAGAAATTCCTCGATAACATGACCGTCGATGAAGTCGAACAGGCCCTCGGGGCGCCGGTCACGTTCGCCAGCCAGTGGAGCGAAGTGCTCGACATCCTCGCCCGCGGTCCCCGGCGCCCCGGGCGCAACGATGCGACGAACGGCGCCTTCTGGAGCGAGGAGCGCGACCGGATGCCCGTCGAGGCAACTTGGCACGACTGATTCCCTCGCCAAATTCGCTTGAAATAGTTTGCTTTGGGCGAAACACTTTTGACCCCTGCTGGCACACGTCGAATACTACGGCGATCCGTCGGGGCGGCCTGACCGTACTCGATGATGACCATCCAGTTTTCTGAAACTCAATCGGATGGAAAAAAAGGACTTCACAACGTGGCTCGAGAAAATTATTGGAATCGGACTGTCGGTCGGCGACGTGTACTCGCGGTATCGGGCAGCACTGCCGTCGGCCTCGGGGCGCTCGCGCTGACAGGCTGCGGTGACGACGATGACGGTGGAAAGACGCCGAGCGCTTCGTCGCCGGCCACTGGCTCGTCCCCGGCAGCGGGCGCTTCGCCAACGGCAGCCGTTGCCGCAAACGCTCCCAAGAAGGGCGGCATCAACGTCGTCCAGTCATCCATGGCCTACGCCACGGTCGACCCGCATCGCACCGTTGAGAGCCCCGTGGTACAGGTGCTCACCCGTGCAATGTCAAAGCTTCTCTATTTCACGAACCCCAACACCGGCGAACTGGGGGGCGACATGGCCGAGAAATGGGAGACGCCGGACCCGCAGACAGTGACCCTCACCATCCGCCAGGGCGTTAAGTGGCATTCGAAAGGCCCGGGTGCAAGCAACCCCGCGGCCAAGCCAGGCCGGGACTTCACCGTAGACGACGTGGTCTACAACATCGAACGGCAGAAGGCCGGCCTCCTCGCCGATGGGAAAACGGCTACGTTCGGGCGGAAGTCGTACTGGTCCAGCGTGGAAAAGGTCGAGGCTGTCGATAAGGCGACCGTTCGGCTTAAGCTCAAGAATCCGAATGCGGCCTTTGTCCAGGGATTGGCAAACGAGTACAACCTCCTCGTTCAGAAGGAACTGATTGAGGCCGTCGAAGGGAAACACGGAGAGATTTCCCCGGACAAGGTGATCGGGACAGGCCCATACATCCTGACTGAATGGGAGCCTGGAAAGTCGATATCGGCCGTGCGCAACGCTGACTACATCCTCAAGGACAAGCCCTACCTTGATGGGACCCACTGGATCCAGACGTTCGCCGATCCAACCGCCTACCGCATCGCCTTCGAACAGAAGCAAGTGGACTCGTTTACCGATCCCGACCCGGGAGTAACTACCGCGCTGAACAGCGCGAACAAGGACTCGACCTATGTGCGTTACGCCGGCGTGGCGAACACCGTCGCGATCTACCTCCCGAGCACCCAGGCGCCATGGAATGACCCACGGCTGGTCAAGGCGATCCACCTCGCCGCCGATCGGCGGCAGCTGATCCAGCAACTCCACAACGCACTCGGCAAAGTCAGCGGTCCGGTATCGTGGCTCCAGGAGAATTGGGCCATTTCGCAGAAGGATTTGGACGCAGCGCCCGGTTATCGCGCGAAAAAGGACGAGGATCTGGCGGAGGCGAAGAAGCTCTGGGACGCAGCCGGCGGCAAGGACCTTGGCCCCATCACGTGGGTAACCGCCGATATCTGGACGGGCCGCGCGGCATGGGGCGCAACCCCTGACATCATCACCAGCATGTTCAACAAGGCGTTTGGCACGACCCAATTCAAGGCGCGCGTGGCCGGCTACGCCGAGATCATCCCGGCCTGGAACTCGAAGAAGTTCGACCCCTTCTTTGGCTGGATCCCCAACGTCGAGATTCCGGACGCCCGCGCCGACATGGTAGCTGCGTTCAATTCGACCTCGCCGGGCAACATCTGGGGCGTGAACGAGCCCGAGAAGATCGACGCGAAACTGGTCAAGGCCCTCGCGACCCTGGACCCGAAAGAAGCCCAGACGCTGATGAGAGAGGTTCAGGACCTCGTGCTCGCCAACGGGCAGTATGGCCGGATCATCATGTACAACTACATCAGCCCATTCCTTGCCTGGAACTACTGGAAGACCACCGGTCCGACGCCCGACGCCGGTTGGAACTTCCTCGGCAACGGGACCGCCACCTTGAACGAGTGGATTGACACGGCCGATCCCAGCTACAAGGGCAGGGCAACCCCAACAGTCAAGGCACTCTAAATAGCAC
>DAOTTM010000257.1:0-6577 GCA_034437915.1 Dehalococcoidia bacterium
GCGCAGCGTGGCTGGGCGCTGCTTTCGCATGCGGAGGTGGAAGCGGGCTTCCGGGACAACGAAAACGTGTCATCCGACCGCCGGAGCACGTTCCAACGCGCTGCCCAGAGCCATTCGCCCGCCTTCCAGAAGGTCGTGGAACTGCTCAGCGGCTGGATGACCTTCAACGACCCGCCGATTCACACGCACCTGCGGGAACCCGTCAAGGCGGCGTTCACGCCCCGCGCGATCAACGCCCTGGAAAAGCAGATTCGCGCAATCGTTGATGCGGCGCTGGACGCCTTCGAAGGGGATCGGGTGGACCTGAGCGCCGCCTTCGCCCATCCCATCCCGGCGGGGGTGATTGGCGCGGTCCTCGGCGTCGATGGCCTCGAAGGGCGCAGGTTCGGTCCGTGGGCGGACGACCTGGGGAAGATGGTGTTCTCGCTCAACCCCGGCGCCGCGCCGGAAGACCGCATCATGCACGGCGTCAACGAATTTACGGCGTTCTTCTCCGGCCTGATCGAAAAGGAACGGGCGAATCCTTCGGGGAGCTTGCTTTCGGCGATCGTCAACCGCGAAGGCGACGGGCTGAGCGACCTTGAATTGGTTGGGGCGTGCACGCTCCTCTTGTTCGGCGGCAGCGAAACGACGACGACGCTCCTGATCAACGCGCTGTCACTCCTGCTAGAAAACCCGGACCTGCTGCGCCAGCTCCGCGATCACCCCGAACTGGACGCGACGGCGTTCGACGAATTTATGCGTGTCGGCGGCCCGGCACGTTCGATGCCCCGCAAGATCTCCGTGGACCACGAGCGGGGCGGCCACCAGCTCAAGAAGGGCCAGAACATCTACCTTTGCATCACGGCCGCCAACCACGACCCTGATGTATTCGCCAAACCGGGCGAGGTCGAGCTTTCGCGCGACCCGAACCCGCACCTGGGCTTCGGCTGGGGGCTGCACTACTGCCTGGGCGCTAACCTGGCCCGCCTGGAAGGGCGGACGGCGCTGCGGCTGTTACTGGAGCGCTTCCCAGACATGCACGCGGACGGCCCCATCGTGCCCCCGCACGCCAGCGCGATGGGGTATGGCCGCCGCCCCGTGCGCGTGAAGCTGCGCTAGGCGGTATGGACCTGGGCAACGGCACAGGGTCTCGCGGGCTGACGTTCACGCAGGCGGCGGATGTCGTGGTGGGATCTGGGCGGCATTGGATCGGGAACGCGATCGTGCGCGAGGGACTGCTGCGATACTACGGGTCGGGCATGGGCGGCGTCTGGTCGGCGACTTCGAGCGATGGCGCGGCCTGGTCGCTGGACGCCAGCACACGCTTGCCCGCCGCCGGGGATGCGGCGGCGGTGGTCCTCTCGTCCGACGAGACGCTGTTAGTGGCGGTCGGCCCGCCGCGCGCGGACGCCGGTCCGTCCCCGTTCGGGCCGTGAGGCGCGCGTTATCGGGCCGGGATCAGGGCTGTGCTTCGAGTCCTGCGAACAGATCGACGAGGGAGCAACTGAAGCCGGGCAAGACCTCTCCGCCATTCAGCGTGCCGTTGCGTCCGAGTTCCTCGCGACCTTGAAGGGGGCGGAGAACGATGGCATTGCGGGGGTCGGGGTAGATTACCCAAATGAGGCTTACGCCGGCTTCGCGCTACTCGTTCAGCTTGCGCTCCAGGTTCGCAGCGTTGTCGCGCGGAGAAACGACTTTAACGACGAGATCTGGCACGACCGTGAGGAAGCCCTCGGGCAATCGTCCTGAAGGCAGTCGTTCTTTCCGCACGAACATCACATCGGGCTTGCGGACGCGTCCGGGATGATCAGGCCAGATGGCAATCCCGGTCGCCCTGGGGGAACACCCACCCGAGCCGATTAGCGGTCACGAAGGATCGCAGGAGGCCGAACAATTCGCCCCCAAGCCACGCAGATACCGTGCCCATGGGAACCTCCACGATCTCGCCATCGACGAGTTCGGCGCCCTCGCTCTCGGGCATGCGGAGGAACTCTTCGGCGGTGATGCGAACGGGGGACGCAGCTTCGGCCATGGTTTCCCTCCTTGTCGGCCCAGTGGGTAACAGATCCATCGTATCAGAACGCTACGTCGCTTGACACGGGCTGAACGCGACTCAGGCTAAACGACGTACCGACGTGAGATTAGCGCGCGGGCTATTCTGTTTCAATTCTCCTTCGCTCCGGCTGTAAAACCCGTTCGTCCTGAGCTTGTCGAAGGATGAACACGCCGCTGCTGGTTGTTCGAGCTGTACCGGCCCTTCGACAGGCTCAGGGCGAACGGAAGCCAACACAATGCCGCGCAAAGCTTTAACGGCCACCCATGCGACTCAGGCGCCGGACGTGCCGACGTGAGATGAGCACGCCAACGAGTTCTCACATGCTGAACATCCCGGCGCTTGCTCACGCGCGCGCTACGGACGGCATTGACGGAGTGTGTCACAACGAAACCGGCGTTTAGCCGTAGACGAGGGAGCGGTCGATCATGGAGCGGCTGATGACGACGCGCTGCACCTGAGATGAGCCTTCGACGATCATCAGCTGGCGGGCGTCACGGTAGTGGCGTTCGAGGGGGTGGTCCTTCATGTAGCCCTGCGCGCCAAGCACCTGGAGGGCGTCGAAGGCGACCTTGTTCGCCATCTCCGTGGCGTAGGCCTTGGCGATGGAGAGGTTGTGGGCGTATTCGCGCGTGTATTTGCCCTGGTCGACGAGCCAGGCGGCTTTGTAGACGAGGTTGCGCGCGGCTTCGATCTGGATGGCCATGTCGGCGAACATGAACTGGATCGCCTGGAAATCGATGACGTTGTTGCCGAAGGCCTTGCGCCCGCGCGCCCATTCGAGGGCATAGCTCGCCGCGCCCTCGGCGAGGCCGACGCCACGCGCGCCCACCGTCGGGCGCATGCTGTTGAGCGTGAGCATGGCGTGGTTGAAGCCGTTCCCCTCGCCCAGTCCAAGCAGGTTCTCGGCGGGCACGCGCACGTCCTGGAAGCTGAAGTGGGCCGTGGGGATGCTGCGCACGCCCATCTTGTCGTCGGTGCGGTCGATGTTGACGCCGGGCGAGTGGGCATCGACGACGAAGGCGCTGATGCCCTTGGCGCCGGGGCCACCCGTGCGCGCGAAGACGGTGAGGTAGTCCGCGACGGTGCCGCCGGAGATGTAGACCTTGTTGCCGTTGAGAATGTAGTCGTCGCCATCGCGGACGGCGCGCGTTTCGAGGGCGGCGGCATCGGAACCGTGGTCCGGCTCGGTCAGGCAGAAGGCGCCCTTGGTCTCGCCGCTGGCGGCGTCGGGCAGGTATTTGAGCTGCTGCTCCTTCGTGCCACCGAAGACGATGGGACGGTTGGGCAGGCCCGTGAGGACGAGCATGAGGCCCGCGCCACACTCATACTTCGCGACCTCTTCGATGGCCAAACAGAGCGGGAGGATGCCGTTGCCCGTGCCGCCCATCTCCTCCGGGATGGCCATGCCAAGCATCCCCGCCTTCTTGAACGCCTGGAAATAGTCATCGGGGTAGATACCCGTTTCGTCCAGCTCCTTGGCGCGCGGCGCGACGACTTCGCGGGCGATGCGGCGGGCCGTGTCCTTGATAAGGCGGTGTTCTTCCGAGAGTTCGAAATCCATGGCGGCGGTCTCCGGGCTGGTGTGGGGCCAGTGTAGCGGGGGCCGCCGCAACGTACCGGGCAGTTATGCTCGGCTTGAGGCAGTCGGGCGAGGTTAATTGTGAGGTGTGGCCGCTAGACCCCGCGCTTGAGGGCACCTTCGATGGCCGCCACAAAAGCAGCTTCGCTCGTCTGGAATCCGAACCGCCCAAGCTCTTTGCCGTTGGCATCGATGAGCACGAACGTGGGCGTGCCCCGGACCGCATATCGTGAGGTAGCTGCCTTATCATCATCGACGGACTTTTCGGCGAACACCATGCGGTCCGTGAACTTTGAGGCGGTTGCATGAGCGTATGGCTCCATCCGTTCGCAGGATTCGCACCAGGTTCCCGAGAACCAGACGAGCGTCGGGCGCCCATCCGCGCGCGGCGCGGCGCTCGTTGGCAACGGCGCCATCGAGTGGTACACGGTGTGGTGGCTGCCCGTGAGCACCTTCACTTCCGCACCGGCCGCGTTCGCCGTTGCGAGCTGAAGCTGTGCTGGCGTCGCCGGGGCGCCCGATCCGCGTGTGGTCATGAACCAGAACCCGATTGCGATGACGACGATCGCCGCGGCTGCGATGGCAAGCGGCTTCCAGCGCCGAGGCGCGGTACTCTTCTTCGCGGTCCCTGGCCCCGTTGGCCTTCGCGCCGGCGCCGTTTGTTGTTTTGCCATAGTCGTTCTCACCGTCGGCCCAAGTCGCGCTATCATCGCACGTTTTTCATCATGAATCCGCGAACAAACCTTACAGACGGCTTACGGATAGGTGAGCATGAGCATATGCCAGCGAATGAAAGTGACCGAGCTGCCCCCTGGGATCGGGTGGGAGTCATTGTTTTGCGCGCGAATTATCTTAGTTCGATTGAGCGCTGGTCAGCCTGCCAAACCCGTTCGTCCTGAGCCTGTCGAAGGATGAACACGCCGCTGCCGATTGCTCGCGTGTGACCGGCCCTTCGACAGGCTCAGGGCGAACGCAACCCCCAACGCGTGCTGGGCAAAACTTTGACGCCCACCCCCTGGGATCCGGGATAGGCTAGCGTCCTGCGTGAACGCCGACACCGAGGCCGAAGAGACTCGCGGACGGACGGAACCATCCCAGGCTTGCTCCCGCGTGCGCTACGGTATTGTGGTTTCCATGGCGGACGACCGGCCCTTCCCTTATGCTGGCGACGCAACTCTTGCAGGGGTCTCCGTTGATAGAGTAACCACCGCGAACGTGCGATAGCGGCCTGTCCGGTCGAGCTTTGCTCCCGGAGTGCGCCGATGTGCCCTTGCGGCTCCTGCGGCCCGAGCCCGGCTATCCATAGTCTTCGCCTCGCGCTCACACCTGTCCGTCCGTCCGTCGGTCCGCGCCGCGATTTGTCGCTTCTCCCCGGATAGAAACCACAACGGAGGCTGCATGCTCGTCGTAGATTCCATTTCCAAAGAACTCGGAGGGCGAAATGTCCTTGAGCGCGTGAGCTTGGTCACGAATGCGTGCGAGGTCGTGGGTGTTGTTGGGCCCAACGGCAGCGGCAAGACCACGTTGCTGCGCATCATCGCGGGCGAAATGGCAGCGGACAGTGGCCACGCGGGCATGGCGCGCGGGGCGACGATCGGCTACCTCGCCCAGGGCCAGCGATTCGCGCCGGGGACGTCGGCGCGCGACCTCTTTCCGCGGACGTTTGCTGCGGCCGGGAGCGACCGGCTTGCGGACCTCGCGGAACGGATGGCGAACGAGCACGAGCCGGGAGCGTTAGCGGCCCTCGAAGGAGAGTTCGACGCGCTGTTGGAGCTGTCAGCCGGCGCCTCGACAGAACTGGACATCGCCACGCTTCGACGGGAACTGGGCATCGAAAATATCAACAGGGAGGCGCTGGTCGAGACGCTATCGGGTGGCGAGTTGACGAAGCTTGGGCTGGTCGAGTTAGCATCGAGCGAACCCGAGATCCTCCTGCTGGACGAACCAACGAACCACCTGGATCTGCCTGCGATCGAATGGGTCGAACGCTTCGTGGCCCGGTTCGCCGGTGCCGTGCTGCTGGTCTCCCACGACCGGGCGCTGCTGGATGCATGCGCCACGTCCATCCTTGAGCTTGACGCGCGTGCCCATACCGCGGAAATGTTCGCCGGCAACTACTCGGCCTATGCGGCGGAGAAAGCGCGGCGCGAAGCGGACCAATGGCAACGCTACGAACAGCAGCAGAAGCAGGAACGACACCTCCGCCAGGTGATTTCGAACATCGAGACGAAGGCGCGGGGCATCGAACAGAGCACGGTCGACTTCGCCAAGCGAAAAAAGGCGCTGAAGATCGCGCGGAGGGCGGTCACGCTGAAGGCGCGTGTTGAACGGCAATTGGAGTCGTCCGAGCATGTCGAGCGGCCATCCAAGGTAGTGCACGGCCTGGGCGGACGGTTCGCGGCGGAGGGCGGGGGACCATCGACGCTGCTCGTCGCCGAAAACGTTGGACTGGTCGTGGGCGGGCGAGAGCTGGTCGAAGGCTTGACGTTCCACGTCGAACGCGGGGCACGCCTGGTCGTCGCAGGGGCGAATGGGAGCGGTAAGACGACCCTCCTTCGTGCGATCCTCGGGCAACACCCTGTTTCCGCGGGAGAGCTGCGCCTGGCTTCAGCGGCGGTCGTCGGCTATCTCGCGCAACAGGAGCAGGCGGACCAGGAGGGCCTGGCGTTGGGCGCGCTCACCCCCGTGGAGGCGCTGCGAAAGACGACGGCCATGTCGGAGGTGGAGGCGAACAACTTCCTCCATCGCTTTCTGCTGGGTCGAGACCAGCTCCACACGCCCCTTGAGCGGATGAGCTACGGCGAACGCCGCCGCTTCGCGATCGCTTCGTTGATAGCGCGAGGCACGAACCTGTTGCTCCTGGACGAGCCGACGAACCACCTCGACGTGGCTTCGCGCGAGGCGTTCGAGGCTGCGCTCGCTTCGTACGAGGGTACGGCCGTCGTGGTCACACACGACCG
>DAOTTM010000258.1:0-3441 GCA_034437915.1 Dehalococcoidia bacterium
ATTCCTGACCACGGGGCAAGAACGAAGCGTTGAAGTATTGAAACTCATTCTCCGCAAGTGGCGATGGCGTGAGACGATTGAGCAACAGCAGCCGCGACCGTTCGCGTACCTGTTGCCGCGTAACGGGCAGCCAAGGCTCGACGCGAGGGTTCGGTAGTTCCAATCGCCTGGGTGAGCTCAATCCTCCCACGTCAGCCTGACTTCGCCGAAGACGACGGCGTCGCCGACCTTCACGCCCGCGCGGCGGAGGGATTTCGCGACGCCCCAGCGCTCCAGGCGGCGATAGACTTCGGCGCGGGAGCCTTCCATGTCCGTGTCCATCATCTCCACAAAGGTGACGACGCGGTGGCCTTCGACGGCGAACCGGTTCTCGTCCAGCTTCTCCACGGTGAAGCGTTCGCGCGATTCGGGGCGGATGATGGGCAGGTCCACCGGGCCTGCCTCGTCTGCCTTCGCGCGCTCTATAAGGACGAGCTGGTAGAGCTCGTCCGTGAGCTTCAGGCAGCTTTCGTCATCGAGCGCGGAGATGACGCGAACGGCGGCACCGGTGTGTTCGGAGAGCAGCCGGGCGGATTCGGCTGCCTTCTCCGGGTCGATGTCCGATTTCGTGACGGCGATGACGCGCACGGTCGATTCGAGCGCGGGGTCATACGCGCGCACTTCACCCTCGATCAGTTCGTAGTCCGTCACCGGGTCCGGCGAGGTCGAATCGACGACGTGGAGGAGGACGCGGCAGCGGCGCACGTGCTTGAGGAATTCGAAGCCGAGACCGTAACCTTCGCTCGCGCCCTCGATCAGCCCTGGCAGGTCGGCGAGCGTGAAGCGTCCAAAGCCGGAGTTGATGACGCCGAGCATCGGTTCGAGCGTAGTGAAGGGGTAGTCCGCGATCTTCGGTTTGGCGTTGGAAACGGTCGCGAGAAAGGTGGACTTCCCGGCATTCGGCAATCCCAACAGTCCAACATCGGCGAGCAGGCGCAGTTCGAGCATGAGCTGGACGGTTTCGCCGACGTGGCCGGACTGGGAGAAGTTGGGGGCCTGGTTCGTGCTGCTGGCGAAGCGCTTGTTGCCCCAGCCTCCGCGCCCGCCGTGGGCGACCAACGCCTCCTCGCCGGTCCGCGTGAGGTCCGCGATGAGGTCGCCCGATTCGTTGTCCGTGACGACGGTGCCCACGGGCACATCGAGATGGAGCTCTTCGCCGTTGGCGCCGTGCCGGAGGCCCGGCCCGCCGTTGCCGCCGTTGGGGGCGCGGAACTTCTTCTTCGCGCGGTACTGTTCGAGCGTGTAGACATCATCGACGGCGCGGAGGAAAACGCGCCCGCCTCGGCCACCGTCGCCGCCGTCGGGCCCGCCCTTGGGAACGAACTTTTCGCGGTGTAAACTGGTCAGCCCGTGGCCGCCGGCCCCACCGGAAACCTGGATAGCAATGCGATCAAACATAACTCTAGGGTGTGGGCGATAGCGCTTAGGGGGTAGGAGCCTGTGCGGCTGGCCAGCGGGCTCTCCACGCTTGATAATTCCCCCAGGCCGAGGGGGCCGAGACGGTATGGTGAGGCTGGTTTTGTTGGCGGTCCTGGTTGGCTTGCTCGCCTCGATCGGGAGAGGGACGGGCAGTTTCGGCGCGGACACGGCAAGAGTCGCAGCGCTGGCAGGCAACGATCAGTTCACGACCGTCGCGGGCGCCAACGCGCACGTATGGACGGGGACGAGTGCCGACCTCGACATGCTCGGCACGCCCATTCCTGCCCTGGTTTCGGCCGTCTTCGAATGGTCGAACTCCGCGCAATCGTTTCGCTTCTGGTTCCGCGGCTTCCCGGATTCGTTCAACACACTTACTACGCTGACGACGCACGGGTATTACTTCTTCCAATCACCGGGTGGCGTGCTTTTCGTGATCCCGAACAGCGCGGGGTATGTGCCGCCATCGCCGACGCCGTCGTTCGCAACCAACGCCACGGGCGGCTCGACGGGCACTCTATGGGCAGGCGGGCCACTCGCGCCGAACGACCTCCCGGGTGGGGTGAGCGCGGTCTTCCATTGGAGCAACGAGGCGCAATCGTTCCAATTCTGGTTCCGTGGCTTCCCGGTGAGCTTCAACACGCTGCCGCCCATGCTCGCCGCTGGGGAGTTCTACTTCCTCCAGGCCTCGATGGGGCAGGTCGTGAACGTGCCCGCGCCCGCGGCGCCTGGCACGAGCGCCGCCGTGATCGACCTTGCGCTCGCGAACGGCACGCTCCAGGTCCTTCCGAATACGACGGTCCCGGAAACGGCCCTGACATACAAGCTGTTTGCAGATTTCGGCGATCCACGCCTGCCCGCGCAATTCCAGATTGTTGGCACCGGAGGCGGCGAGAGCGGCTTTCTCAGCAAGGCGGGCAGGGATTTCAACACGTTTTCGCCGGCCGCGCAGGCGCTCGTCAAGCCGTTCCTGCTTCCGCCGGGCGCGGCCGGCAGCTGGTACGACCAACGTTTCAGCGCCAGGGGTCCCTCGGCGCCCGGCCCGCAATCGAGAGCAGCCCCTGCGATCACCTGGGACACCGTCGCCAACAGCCGCATCAAGGTCTGGTGGCATCAGGACCGGCCACAGGATGCGTCGCTTGCGCAAACATTGCTGACCGAAGTGGACACGGTCATCTGGCCGACGCTGACGACGCTCATGGGAGGCGCCGCCCACGAGCCGCCGCCCGACGCCGGGTGTGGAGAATTCAGTGGCGGCGACGGCAAGTTCGATATCTACATCGTTGACCCCTTGGCTTTGCCATCCTTTGCCGCTTACCAGGGGGCGTGTTACTCAGCTGGCACCGCGCCCTTCCCAACCTGGACCATCATCGAAGCGGATACCAACGCCAACCGGTTCAAGTCCACGATGGCACACGAATTCATGCACGCCGTGCAATACACATTTACCGACCTCAATACCGACGGCCTCAGTTGGCTTGGCGAATCCACAGCCACGTGGGCGGAGGACTTTGTGTATCCAACCTCCCAGTCGGAACACGGCTTCGCGGGGACTTTCGCCCAGGGCTTGAACAATGGTGGTTCGCTCACGACCTATGTGCACACAACCGGGCCCCAATACGGCGCGTACCTCTGGTGGTACTACCTTACAAAGTCGCTCAACAACAACAATCTGATACGACAGATCTGGGCCATGCCACACAACGACGACATCCTCACGGAAATTGCGACGCTCCTCGGCGGGACGAGCGTTCTACAGCAAAAGTGGCGCGATTTCGCCTCCAACCTTGCGGGGGTGGGGAGCGCCAACCAGTTCGAAGTCTGGGATGGGCTGACGAACCTCGTCAGCGGCATCAGCATCGTCGATGAGGTCCCCTGGACCCGCCCGTTCGTGATCGATACAGCGCCGCTCGGGGCCAACGTCTGGCGCCTTGATGCAACGGCCATCCCTCTCCAGAGCAAACTGCGCATCGGCAACCCGTCGTT
>DAOTTM010000259.1:0-7514 GCA_034437915.1 Dehalococcoidia bacterium
AGGATGCCCTGGTAGTCGCGCGCCGTCAGCCACGGGAATGGCGAATGCACGCCCTCTTGCACGAATGCATACATGCGATCACCCGCGATCCCCTGGAAACCCACATTCGTCGAGTCCAGGCTTTCGCTCCGCATTGATTTCACCGGGTATCGCGCGATGTGAACGACTTTGCCAACAACGGCCATGGTCCGTGCTCCCTCAAAGTCCGATGCCGGGAGTCTACGCCACCGGGGGCGATCCGTCTCGTCCAGCTTTCCCGCGGAGTAATCTGGGCGCGCAGTCTCCCGTCGCGGCGGGGCTCAACGCCAAGCCGTTAATGCCCGTTGGAAGCAACATAACAGGTGGACGGCGACGAACTGCCATCGACTACGCGACGTTCGCCACTTCGCCTGCAAACTGGGCGTTGTAGAGGTTGGCGTAAGCGCCTTCGCGGGCGAGCAGCTCGACGTGGTTGCCCTGTTCGACGATCCGGCCGCCGTCCATCACGAGAATCGTATCGGCGTCGCGAATGGTGGAGAGGCGGTGGGCGATCACGAAGCTCGTCCGTTGCGAGCGTAGGGCCGCCATGGCGTGTTGAATGAGGACCTCGGTACGGGTATCGACCGAACTCGTCGCCTCATCAAGGATGAGGATGGGACGGTCGGCCAGGAAGGCGCGAGCGATCGTGATCAACTGGCGCTCGCCGGCACTCACGGCACTGCCATCGTCGTCGAGCTTCGTCTCGTACCCTTCAGGCAGCGAGTGCACGAAACGGTCAACGTACGTGGCCCGCGCAGCCTCCAGGATCTGCTGCTCGGTCGCTTCAAGGTTGCCATAGGCGATGTTCTCGCGGATCGTCCCGTCGAACAGCCACGTGTCCTGGAGCACCATCCCTATTTGTGAACGCAGCTCGCGACGCGGCATGGAGGCGATATCGCGGCCGTCGATCGTGATCTGGCCCCCATCGAGTTCGTAGAAGCGCATGATCAGGTTCACGAGCGTGGTCTTGCCCGCGCCCGTGGGGCCGACGATCGCAACCGTGCGGCCGGGCTCGGCCACCAGCGAGAGGTCGGTGATGAGCGGCCTCTCGGGGTTGTACGAGAAGGAAACGTGCGAGAACTCGACTCGCCCACTCGTCGGGAGGCTGGATTCGTCGGCGGAAACATCGGGGGACTGTTCCTCGGCATCAAGAAGTTCGAAGACGCGCTCGGCTGAAGCGATTCCCGACTGGAGCATGGCGACCATCGAGGCCATCCACGCCAGCGGTTGCGTGAAGCTGCGCGAGTACTGGATGAAGGCCTGGATGCCGCCGATCGTCATCGCGCCATTCGCGACGCGGATGCCACCGAGGACGGCGATGGCGACGAAGTTTAGATTGCCGAAGAGCATCGTCGCGGGCTGGATTACACCGGAGACGAACTGCGCTCCGAAACTGGCCTCGTAGAGGTCGTCGTTGGTGGCGCGGAAGTCGCCTTCGGCCTCCCGTTGGCGGCCGAACGCCTTGACGATGGCGTGGCCAGTGAAGGTTTCTTCGACCTGGCCGTTGAGCTTGCCCGTATGCCTCCACTGCGCGATGAATCGCGTTCGCGAACGTTTCGCGATGGCCCGCATCATGACCAACGATAACGGGATGGTGATGAGGGCCACGAGCGCGAGCAACCACGAGATCCAGATCATGATCGCGACGGTACCAATGAGGGTGAGCGCCTGCGTCAGCATCTGAGACGAGGTCTGCTGAAGGGTTTGCGCGATGTTGTCGATGTCGTTGGTCACTCGGCTGAGGAGGTCTCCCCGCGGCGTCCGGTCAACATAACTGAGCGGCAAGCGGTTGAGCTTGTCCTCGATGTCGGCGCGTAGCCGGTACATCGTTCGCTGCACAACGCCGGCAAGGAGGTACGACATCCCGTACTGCAGCGCCCACGACCCGAGAAGCAGCGCGCCGGCCAGGCCAAGAATGCGGCCGAGGTGATCGAAATCAATCGCGCCGCGTGTGAACACGGCGTGCACGATGACGTCGGTGGCGTTTCCGAGAATCTTCGGCAACGCCACGCTCATGCAGACGCTGACGATCGTCATTACTATCGCCGCGGCTACCAGTCCCCGTTCCACTCGAACCATCGCAAGCAAACGCCGCGCGGTGGCGCCGAAGTCCTTCGACTTTTCCGTGGGCATGCCATACGAGCCGAAGCGCATGCCAGGCTGGCCACCCGGAGGTGGCGCCCCTGATGGAGCTGGTCTGTTCGCCATGGTCATGCTGCTGCCCCCTCTCCGGCCTGGGACTCCACGATTTCGGCATACGTTGGACAGGTCGCGAGCAGTTGTTCGTGAGTTCCCAGGCCGACTGTCTCGCCGTCTTCGAGGACGAGGATCTGGTCGGCATGCATGATCGTGGAGAAGCGTTGGGCCACGATGATCACCGAGGCGTTCCTGGTGTACGGACCGAGTGCGGCGCGCAACCGCGCGTCGGTCGCCAGGTCGAGCGCGGAGAAGGAATCGTCAAACAGGTATATTTCTGGCTTGCGTACGAGCGCGCGTGCCATGGCAAGGCGCTGGCGTTGGCCCCCCGAGACGTTGACGCCCCCCTGGGAAATCTCTGCGTTTAGCTGCCCGGGCATCGCCCGCACAAAGTCGGCGGCCTGGGCAACTTCAAGCGCGGCCCAGATCTCGTCATCCGAGGCGTCCGGCTTGCCATAGCGCAGATTGCTGGCGACGGTGCCCGCGAACAGGTAGGGCTTCTGGGGGACGACGCCAATGCGATGCCACAGGATCTCCGGATCGAGTTCGCGCACGTCCACTCCATCGAAGAGGACCGCGCCCGACGTTACGTCGAAGAGGCGGGCGGCTAAGTTGACAAGGCTGGTCTTGCCCGATCCCGTACTCCCGACGATCGCCATCGTTTGCCCCGGCAGCGCAGTGAACGAGATGTGGTCGAGGACGGCGTGCTCGGCGCCTGGGTAGCGGAAACCCACGTTGCGCAGTTCAAGCCGCCCGCTTATGGCGAGCCCCGTGACCGGCGCGGACGGGGGCACGACCGAGGAGAATGTGTCGAGCACCTCCATGATGCGCTCGCCAGAAACGGCGGCGCGGGGCGCCATCATCGCGACCATGGTCGCCATCATCACTGCCATCATGATCAACGACAGATACGTGAGGAAGGCAACGAGCGAGCCGATCGACATGTCTCCGCTGTTGATCCGGTGTCCTCCGAACCAAATGACGGCGATGCTCGAAGCGTTAACCACCAGCATCATCGTCGGAAACATCAGGGCCATCAGCCGCCCGGCTTTGAGCGAGGTCTCCGTCAGATCCTCGTTGACCTTGTGAAAACGCTCGGTCTCCACGGGCTCCCGCACGAACGCGCGCACGACTCGCATGCCCACGATCTGCCCCCGGAGCACGCCGTTGATGCCATCGAGGCGCTCCTGCATGAGCCGGAATTGCGGGACCATGCGCGAAATGATGATGACCAGGATGACCATCAAGATGGGCAGGCTCACCGCGAGCAGCCACGACATTCCGAGATCCTGTCGCATCGCCATGAACACGCCGAAGACAACAGTCATCGGCGCCGCCACGACCATCGTGCACGTCATGAGGACGAGCATTTGCACCTGTTGCACGTCGTTGGTGATACGGGTGATCAGTGATGGTGCGCCGAAGAGGTTGACCTCCCTGGCGGAGAAGTCGGTCACGCGATGGAACAGCGCCCCCCGCACGTCACGCCCGAAGCCCATCGCCGCCCTGGCCCCGCAATAGACCGCAACCACGGAGAAAACAGCCTGTAGCGCGCTGACCGCGAGCATCGTCGCGCCGATCGACCAAATCTTGCCGGTGTCACCGCGGAACACGCCCTTGTCGATGATGTCGGCGTTGAGGGAAGGCAGGAGGAGTGACGCGGTGGCCTGGACGGCCTGGAAAACAAGCACCGCGAGGAGCCATCGACGGTATGGCCGGAGATACCTGCGGAGAAGCGTCAGCATCGTGGACTATTCTTTTCAGGTCGGTCGTCATCACTGGCGCGGATACCGTTCAACAGCAACAGGACAATCTCCCGCGGGGACATGGGCGCGCTCACAAACAGCACCGGATGACTGACGGCCAGCGTGAGCGCGCGCAACTGGCGGGCCGCAGTGACCGGGTCAGTGCGCAGGCGGCTTTGCTCTGCCTGGAAAATGGCAGCCAGCGCAGCGAAATCGTGCGGCGGCGTGGCGCGCACGTTGGGATCGCCGACGCTGGACACCAGCCGCCAGATGTCGGCGAAACGACGTTGCATGATGCGCACGGCCGCGACGAGCTGTTCTTCGAACGGCAGTAACCGATCGATGGCCGCAAGCGCCCGCTCGGTTGGCTCAGGGTCGAAGGCTGCTTGTACCGTTGCTTGGACGAGTGCGTCCTTGTCCGCGAAGACGCCAAAGATTGTGCCTTCTGCAATCCCCGCGGCCTCCGCGATTTGGCGGGTGGTCACGTTCGCGCCTCGTTCGAGCAACAAGGGCAACGTCGCCGCGATGATGGCGGCCCGTCTCTCTTCAGCGGGAAGTGCGGGAGCACGCGTCGGCATCCTGCCACTCTATACGAGTGAGTACTCACTCAGCAATCACGGTGCCGCCAGAGGGCGCATGGGTTCTTGCCGCGGGGCGATTGGGATGTGCTCAGCATGCGCGCCCCGAGAAGCCAGTCCGTCGTCTTCGACGACTGTCCCGTACCCGAGACACCAGTGTCGTGGCCGGCACTGGGACCCGGCATTGTCGAATCGCCGTACCTCAACTACCTCCGCGCCCACTCGAATGAACTGAGACAGGGTGCCAAACGACAGATTTCCGCACGCTGCCCGCACGTCCGGTGAGAACTGCAGGTCAACTGTGCTAGTATCCGCGCTGCTTCGTCGGCGACTCCTCGGTTCGCTGCGACGGGCGCGCTGCACGTCAGCTCGCAGATCAGATGGAGATCCATGCCAACACCGGACCACGCCGTACCCTCCACGTCCGCGGAAACGCTTCGCCGCGTGCCGCTGTTCCGCGCGCTGGAAGCACGCGTCGTGGATGCGATCGCGGAGTCGCTCATCCCTCTCAGCGTGGCGAACGGCGACGCCGTGTTTGCTGAGGGTTCGCCTGGCGAGGCGATGTACTTCATCGATTCCGGGCTCGTTCAGATTTGCGCGGGGGAGGGCGAGAGCCAGGTCACGCTGGCCACACTTGGGGCAGGACAGTTCTTCGGTGAAATGGCACTCGTCCTCGGGACTCCCCGGACTGCCACGGCGCTCGCCCTGCGGGATTGCGAACTGCTTGAGTTGCCCTCGACGGCGTTTCGCAGCCTCTGCGACCGCTTCCCAATTTTGCGGTCTGCGGTCGCCCGCGTCAGCGAGCACCGTTCTCAGAACAGCGAGCTCTTTGAAAACGAAACCTTTGAACTGCTTTCGCTCTCCGAGGCGGCGGAGCGGGTAACCCTCGGGAGCGCGCCCGGCAACACGATTGTGCTCGATCAGCCCGGCGTGGCGAGGCTTCACGCGGAGATCCGGCGCACGCCCAATGGGTATCGCCTTGTCCACCTCGGCGGCGATGCTGGCACGTCCGTGAACCAATCCCACATAACGGAAGCCGACCTGGAGCAAGGCGACCTGATTCGGCTTGGGTCCGCGCGTCTCTTCCTGCACGATGGCAAGCTGAAGTTGTTCCACTCCCAGCGCGGCATCCGGGTTGAGCTCAGCGGCGTTGGTCGGCGCCTTCGCAATGGCAGGCAGCTGCTGCGAGGACTGGACCTCGTGCTCTACCCCGGCGAACTGGTCGGGATTGTCGGACCGTCCGGCGCGGGAAAGAGCACGCTTATGAAGATCATGCTCGGCCTGGACAGCCCAACCGAAGGCCGGATTTCGTATGACGGCCTGGCGCTCGCGGGGAACGGCGACCGTTTTCGTACCGAGGTGGGGTACGTACCCCAGGCCGACATCGTCCACCCGGAACTTTCGGCGCGTGAGTCGCTGCGGTATTCGGGCCGCCTTCGGCTCCCCGCGGGAACACGTGGCGACGCGCTGAACCAGCGCGTGCAGCGGACGCTCGCGCAGGTCCATTTGGAGAAGGCCGCCGATACCCCGCTGGCGCTGGTCAGCGGTGGACAACGCAAGCGCGCTTGCGTTGCGGTCGAATTGATGACCGACCCGCGGCTGTTGTTCCTCGACGAACCCACCTCCGGTCTCGACCCCGGCCTGGACGAGCAATTCATGCTCAACTTCCGGGAGCTGGCGGACGCCGGGCGCACCGTCGTCGTCACCACGCACGCGACCCGCAATATCGCCATCTGCGATCTCGTCGTGATCCTGGATGCCGGCCACCTCATCTTCGTCGGTTCACCGTCGGAGGCCCTTGCGTACTTCAACGTGGCCGACTTCGCGGAAATCTATGAACAAATCCAACAGAATAACGCCACGGACCTCGCCCTTCGCTTTGAGAACAGCCCGGAACGGGTGCGCTGGGTGGCTGGCAGAATGGAAGACAGCCCGGCCAGCCCCCGGGGGGCAGGGCCACCCGGCGTCGGTCTCCTACGGCGGAGCGTGCGGATCCTGCGCCAGCTCGCGCCGCTGATACAGCGCGACGCCAGGATAGCGATGCGGGACCGGGTGAACCTCGCGCTGCGTCTCCTGGGACCTCCGGCGCTCGGCGTTTCGATGGTGATCACGTTCGACCGCGACATCTTCGCCCTGTTCACCGTCTCGGGTGGGAACGCCCGCGAAAGCATCACGCTTCTCTATTTGATGGCCGTCATCAACCTCTTCCTCAGCGCAATCACCTCCTCCGTGGCGATTACGCGGGAGAACGCGATCTTTCGCCGGGAACAGCGCGTCAACCTTTCGCCGGTCGCATACGTGGCGTCGAAGTTCGCCGTGCTGTCGGTGTTCGCCGTCCTCCAGGCGGGGCTCATCCTCCTCGTGCTCTGGATGGGCATCGATTTTCCCGAAGGAGTCATGCTGCGCGTTTTCCTGGCGCTCAGCCTGACGTCGCTGGCGGGGATGGCGCTGGGACTGTTTGTCTCGTCGCTAAGCCCAAACGCGGACCGTGCCGTCATCATCGCCGTACTCGTGATCATTCCGCAGCTCATCTTCGGGGGCTCCACCGTTCCCCGTGAAGTGATGCAGCCCGCGGCGAAATCGATCTCCGACACAACGGTGAGCAAGTGGTCATTGGAGCTGCTGGGCAGCACGACCGGCATAGAGAGTCGGCTTGCCAAGCAGACGGAAGTGCTGGTGAGAGTCCCCGGCTCCAGCCAAGACTGGGCGCTCGTGCGGACGAAAACACCCTTCGACCACGCCTTCGAGGGCAGTGAATCGACGCGGTGGGCTGCTCTCGTGGGCTTCATCCTGCTCTTTATCGCCGGCACGGTGGCGGTGCTGGAGTTGAAGCCGCGCATCGGCCGTTTACGCGGCTGAGATAGGCCGTGCCTCCGTGCGGCCGTTCAGCGGTTCGCAACGATCTTCCGAAGGTCACGCGCCTGGCTGCGAAGTGACTGGAAGTATTCCGTGCCGACAATGTCGGCGACTTGTTGCG
>DAOTTM010000260.1:0-2163 GCA_034437915.1 Dehalococcoidia bacterium
GCGGGCGGCACGCCTTGCCGCGTTGGGCGAACTGATCGGCGGCGTCGCCCATGAACTGAACAATCCCCTGACGGCCATCCTCGGGTTCTCGGAACTGCTCGCCGCCGATGCCACCGATGCCCAGGTTGCGGAAGATATGAGGATCGTCCACAAGGAAGCGTTGCGCGCACGCAATATCGTGCGCGACTTGCTCTTCATCGTGAAGCCGAGCCCGGTTGAGCGGTCGGACGTGTTTCTCAGCGCCGTTGTCGGTCACATCGAACGGTTGCGCCGGGGGGCCTGGAAGGCCAGTGGTATCGAAGTGACCGTTGAGGCCGCATCGGACGCGACCGTTTGGGGCAACGAAAACCAGATCACCCAGGTGCTGCTGAACCTGGTCACGAATGCCGAGCACGCGTTGGCAGAGGCTGGCGAGAAACGCCTTCGCATTTCGGCCAATCGCCTTGGCGACGGTACACAATTGGTGGTCAGCGATTCCGGCCACGGGATGGATGAGACCACGCGCAGGCGCATCTTCGAACCCTTCTTCACCACGAAGCCGGGGACGCAGGGCACGGGCCTCGGGCTCAGTCTTTCCCATTCGATCGTCGCCGCCCATGGCGGGCGCATCGAAGTGGAGTCCGCGATGGGAAGGGGGGCCACCTTCCGAATTTCCCTCCCGGCATCCGATCCAGGGCTGACGGCGACAGCCCAAACGGCCTCCACGGGCACGGCGAGGGCAGCTCGCGTGCTCGTCATCGACGATGAACCGAGCCTGCGTCTGTTCTGCAAAAGGCTGGTCGAGCGCATGGGCTTCAGCTGTGAAGTGGCGGATTCCAGCGCCGCCGCGATGGCGCTGGCCGCGAGCCAGGAGTTCGACCTGATCCTTTGCGACTACCGGCTGGGCAGCGAGACGGCCGACGCGGTAATCGCCGGTTTTGCGCGAGTGGCGCCTGGCATGATTGTTCGCACCGCGATCGCAACGGGCGCCACCAGCGACGCCGGTGTGACGAAGCTGACGGAACGCTACAACCTCAGACTAATTGCGAAGCCATACAGTTCCGACGAAATCCGGGCAGCGCTCGCGGCGGTCAGGGCCGCGCAGGGATCGGTCGTCTGAGGCTGTTGGCTCTTGGCTCTTGGCGAGTGTCTGTTAGCGCCTGGCATCCTTCCCTCACCCCCAACCCCTCTCCCGACTCGCTGCGCTCGCGGGCGAGGGGAGCAAGCGGCGCGAAAAACTTCGTGAGTCCAAACTTGCGCACACACGACGATTCGGAATCGTGTAAGCTACCTCACAACACATCACAGAGGGGCATGGGCTATGGCACGCGAAAACACGGAATTCGAACTGCGCGGGATCAACCACCTGGCGTTGGTCTGCAAGGATATGCAACGAACGGTGGACTTCTATAGCGGTGTGCTTGGCATGCCCTTGACGAAGACGATTGAACTGCCCAACGGTTTGGGCCAGCACTTTTTCTTCGATATCGGCAACGGCGATTCGCTGGCGTTCTTCTGGTTCCCGGATGCGCCCGAGGCAGCGCCGGGCATCGCTTCGGCGGCATACGCGCCGGGGCAGGGCGAACTCACAACGGCCCATGGCTCGATGAACCACGTGGCTTTCGATGTACCCGCCGAGAAGTTCGAAGAGTACCACGCGAAGCTTGAGGCAAAAGGCCTGAAGCCGACGCGCATCACGAACCACGACGACAGCGCGCGCGGCATCAGCCGGGAGATGTACCCGGGCGTGTTCGTGCGTTCCATCTATTTCATGGACCCGGACGGCATCCTCCTCGAATTCGCGACCTGGACTCGGACGTTCACGGACGCCGATGTGAGCCACAAGCCGGCAACGGCAGCCGACCGCGAGAAGTACCTGGCGCCCGTCTAGTTGGACGAGTGTTCGGCGAGCGCGGACGCCAAGGCCATGGAACTGGCGCGCGAATCGGCGGCGAAACGCGGTGTCGGTGTGTACGAACGCCACATCTTCCTCTGCATCGGGCCGGATTGTTGTACGCCCGAAGAGGGCGCGGCGGCCTGGGGGACGCTGAAGCGGCGTGTCGCTCAGATCAACGGGTCGTCGGATGCGGGCCGCGTGTACCGCACGAAGGTCGGCTGTTTGCGCATCTGCGATTCGGGACCGGTCGCGGTCGTGTACCCGGAGGGAACGTGGTATGGGGGGCT
>DAOTTM010000261.1:0-12581 GCA_034437915.1 Dehalococcoidia bacterium
AGGTCGTCGAGGTTCGCGAGGGCGAATGCGCGAGCGGCGCCGGCGCGTTGGCGGGCGTCCTCGGGTGAACGCGAGAGCATCGCCGCGGAATCGGAGACGAGCTTGCGCATGATCGGGCCGGTGACCTCGGCCGGGTGCCGCTTTTCAATATCGCGGGAGGCGCGCTGGCGGTAAGTGTCACTGGTCACGGCGCACCTCAACCTTTACCAGGGCGCGGGCGAGGAGCTCCGCGAGCGTCCAGGTTTCGATCTCCGACCCAGCCGCGCGAGCTCCTGCTTCGATGTGGCCAAGGCAGGAGAGATCTGTAGAGACGAGGATACGCGCGCCGGAAGCTTCGATGTCCGCCAGCTTGGCTTCCCGCATGCCCGCGCTCACTTCTGGCTGCTTGACGCTGAAGACGCCGCCAAAGCCGCAGCACTCGGCTTCGAAAGGCAGTCGCCGCACCTCGAGTCCTTCGACGCGCGCCATCAGCCCAAGCACATCCTCGGAGATGCGCAATTCGCGGCGGGCGTGGCAGGCGTCGTGATAGGCAACGGCGCCAGGCAGGCGCAGGACGAGCGAACCGATGGCCGAGTGACCGGCCACGTATGAGGCGAATTCGTGAAAACGCGCGCCGATCTGTGCGGCGCCGGAGCTTTTGCGGCCTTCGAAGGTACTGGGGAGGTAGTGTTGGAGCATGCTCACGCAGGAGCTTGAGGGCATGACCACTTCATCGAACGGTTGGGCCGCGCGCAAGAGTTCCATGCCCACCTGCTGGGATTCGGCACGGAAGCCGCTGGTGAAGGCGGGCTGCCCACAGCAGCGACCGCTGATGAGCGTGACATCGTCGCCGAGTGCACGCAGGACCGAGGCCGCATGACCGGCATCGGATGGTCGAGTGGCGGAGACGTAGCAGGGAATGGCGAGGGCAACACGCGGCATCACGCAACGCTATCGGCAACGCGCCGCGACGGCAAGCAGACAATCGTCGGCTAATAGGTTACTATTCGTAACATTCTTACCCCGGAGACACTCGATGGTAGACATCACCGTTCGCGACAATGGCCCACTTCTCATCAAAGGCGACTTCGTCGTCATGGATGCCGAAGGCAAGTCCTACGAGAAGAAAGACATCGTCGCCCTGTGCCGCTGTGGCAATTCAGCAAACAAGCCATTTTGCGATGGAACCCACAAAGCAGAATTCAAAAGCGAGCCGCGCGCCTAACCAACCGCCGATTGACACAGCCAAAGGCCATTCGGTCCCGACGAGCGGAGCGAATGGCCTTTGGTATATCTTCCGCGGCGCTAAGCTGAAGGCGATGCACGATCGCCGTCCGAGAAGTAGCACCGGCGCCCGGTTGCTGGAACCGATGCTTTTCGCGTGCGTCTTGGCTATCGCGGTCGTGCCATCACTCGCTTTTTTCGGCCACTGGGAGTTCCAGATATCCATTCCGGGCACCTCCTACTCACTCGGCCCGCCAACGATCGCAGGCGACGCTCACCACACTGACGCAACCCATGATGGGGACCACGAGAACCACTGTCACGAACGGGCGGCGAGCTGTAGCGATACGCCGCTCACGAGCATCAGCTGGTTCGCGCAGCTTTCCGAAACCGCAACGAGCATCGGCATCGAGTCGGTTTTGCTGATGTTGGCCGTGGCCTGCTGGCGACCCGGAGTCGAATGGATCTCGACTCCCGAGTTGCCCCCGCCGAACCGCCCGGACTACCTAGCCATTTGATTCTTCGGCAAACGGCGCCATGCAACGAGTTCGCTCATCCGAGCGTTTGGTTGTTCGGCGTTCTACAGGAAGAAAGGGATTCAAAACACTTGAAGAGACTTTTCCACAAGGCGTCCTTGCCTGTGGCCATTCTGGTGCTCGCAAGCCTGGCTCTTAGCCTCGCCGCTTGCACCAGCGCGGACGACCCGAACGAGAGCAACGCGGCGATCATCTCCGCAATGGACATCCTCGACAAGGCGGGGCTGCATGTCATCGACGACTCCCTGAACAAAGAGGGCAAAGTGCCTGCGGATGCGCGTACGAAAGCCCTCCACCTACAGACTGTCGTGCTCCTGACGAAATGGCCGAAGGAATTCAGCGGACAGGCCAAGACCCTCGCAAAAATCTTCGGCGACCTCGCGAAATCGCTGGATGGAGACAGCCAGGACGTAAAGAAGGCCGGTGAAGATGCCAAGAAAGCGCACGACGCGGCTCATGACTTCTCCCGAGACGTTTGGGCGCACCTGCAAAGTGAAGCCGGGATCACCTCCGCCGACGCCACAGACGACCACGGGAAGTAGAAGGTAGGAAGTAGCGTCTGGGACTCACGGTGCGGTACCGTCGGCGCTATCTGCGTGCCCAATCGAGAACTGGGGCGACGGCACTCCCGTGCCCCAGTTCTCCCAGTGTGTGTGCAGGACGTTGTCGAGCTCGAAGACAAAGAGCGCTTCGAAATCATGAGTGCCCAACGCTCCGCCCGTGGAACCGAAGACACGCTCGCGAACGGCAAGGTCGGTTTCCCGGTGGGCGAGGCCCGTCGCGTAGAACTCTTCGCCGCCTGTGGGTGTTGGGAAACTGTGCATTGCAAAACGCGGGTCCGCCCGGCAGGTCGCGGTATTTCGGCCCCAGGTTCACGACGAAGACGTTCAACTGGCCTTCGCATAGGATCGGACAGAAAGGATGCATGCGCGGACCGCCGTCCTTTCGCACGGTGGCGAGGTATCCAAGCCCAACTCGGTGTTGATAGATGAGCGCGCGGCCAGGTTCGGTCATCTCCGGTGAACCTTCCACAAACGCTTGCCAGGTCGACATCGGCGTCTTCCCCTGTGGATTCGAATGGAAGCGAAAGATGGCGCCTGATGGCGACACCTGCTGTCGCCGTTACGGCACGCCATCGCCCGCAAGCTGGGGCAATCCGATCCGAAATCGGAGGTCGATGTCGAGGTCAAGATCGACCCGGCGGCCGCCGGGCGCAAATGCGAGGGGCAGCGTCGTCGTGCGGTGTGATTCCGGGAAGTAGAGCGTGACCTGGTCTCCCAGGAAGCCGCAGCCCTCACGCTGACCTGCTCCGAGTCCATTCGCGAAAACGGAGACCGCGTAGACCGTGCGCCCGATATCGGGGAGCGGCACGCCTTCGCCCGCGGCGGCCAGGAGCGTGGCGCCAGTACCACAAGACTTGCCGCGCACGAACGCGATCACCGTTTGGCGCTCGGGCTCCACGTTTGCGCCCGAGACGAGTGCGTGGCCATAGGCGGCGAAAAAGTCCGGGAAGGGTGGCGCAGCGGCATGAGAAGTACGACCGAGCGCGAAAACGCAACACAGGGTCGTCAGCGTCACGAGGGCGGTCGTAATCCTGTGCGGAGCCCATTGGGAGGAAGCCATTGCGCTTACTTTATTCGCAATCGGGTCAGGGCGCCCCGCGTCAGCCGACTGCCGCGGACCCAGGCCGGCGTGTCACCGCCGCCGTTTCGCCGTTCAGTAGAGGAGTTCCGGACCGATCGTCTCGCGCCAGAGTTGTTCAAGCGCGCGAAGGTCCGCGCTAAAAGGGCGGTGAGCCGAATCCCCCGGGTCCAATCTCGCCAGGACCTCGAACGTGAACGCAGCCAAGCCGTGTTCCTGGATTGGCTGTTTGAGCTTCGTATCAACGGCGCCTGGCGAGTTCGTGGATTTCGCGAACTCCAACCTGTTTTTGACGCTACCCAGGCTTGTGGTCGATCCGACAAGGCCACGCCCATCGATCTCTTTGAGGATGCGGTAGACCCCGCGCATCAACTGGCGATTGCTTATACCCCGCCTTGAGGAGCTTGCGGTTGGCGTCCGTGGTCATGCGCTCATCGTACGTGACTATCGCCCAAGCACTCAACACGGGGGCGCCGGAGGGTTGCCGAGCGGGCGATACTTCGAGCGCGTGTCCATGCTTCGACAAGCTCAGCATGTAAGGTTCGTTCGCCGCCGGGCGACGTTTTCAGACCGGGCGGCAGGGGGCGAATGGCCCGGTCTAGTAGAGTCCGTCCTTGGCGGCGTTGGCGGCAACGTTTCGCGATTGGAGCGAGCCGCCGAGCGTCATGTCGAACTTGCGCGGCCCCGCGTCCTGCCACGGCGCCGAACTCGCGGAGACGCGCCCACCCTGCCCACCGGCGGGCGGGAAGTAGAACGATACGGTCCGGCCAGCCTTGCCACAGCCAGTCTTCTGCGAATCGGAGATGACATCGACAACATAGACGATGCCCGCGGTCGTATCGTTGACGACTGTACCCTGTCCACAGGCGGTTGAGTTCGATCCATCCGCGACGAAAGCGATGACCGTCTGGCCATTGGTCGCACCGGAGGCCGAGCCGTAGTACGTGGTCGGTGGCGATGGCGGAAACTCCGCGGCGATGGCAACAGCCGGGAGCGCGAAGAGTGCCGCGCCCGCAATGGTCAGCCCGATGGCGGAAAAACGCTTCATAATGCCTCACAGGGGAGCCGCGCGCTCCCGTTTCTCCTAAGGTAGGGATGGGATCGGGTGCAGGCAACCCTCTCTTCCTCCCGAAGACCGGGTAAGCCAAACTGTTTACACCCAGTTTACAGACGGACGCCACGGGAGCTTGCCTTGTCCTTTCTTTCGGAACTTCGCCGCAAAGCCGCCCCCGCAGCGCGCCCAATACGAAAAAAGCTCGGCGTCGTGGGCCGCGGCCGACGCAAAACGCGGTTCCTGCGGGATGGCATCGAAGGCATCGCCATGGAGCTGCGCACGACCACGAACCAACACGCCGATATCCTGCGTGAGTTTGGGGCGACGGTCGGCGAAGGCTGTTCCATCTATACGCCGCTCCACATCGTGAACGCTGACGGAGACTTCTCGAAGCTCGCGATCGGGGATCGTGTGCATCTCGGCGGAGATGTGCTTATCGACCTCGCGGCGGCCGTGGTGATCGAGAACGAGGCCACGATCTCGATGCGCTGCACGCTCGTCACGCATATCGATGTTGGCCCCGGCCCCTTGAGCGCGCGGCGACCGCGTAAAACCGGCCCGGTTCGCATCGGCGCCGGAGCGTACCTCGGTGCTGGTGTGACAGTACTCCACGGTGTGACGGTCGGGGAACAGGCGACGATCGGGGCGCACTCACTGGTTGACCGCGACATCCCAGCACACGCCACCGTCGTGAGTCCACGCGCCATTCCGCTCGGCGGCGGCTAAGCGCGATGGCAAAGCGAAAGCCACGCATCCTCATCCTCGGGCTTCCCTATTTCGGAAGGATGCTGGTCGGCCTCCTACGGGAACGCGGCTGGGAGGCGGAGTACCGTGAACATCCGGGGCGGAGCGCCCGGGCCTGGGCAGACCTCATTCCCGCGGTTGCCAGGGCGGATGTTATCTATCTCATCGGCAGCCGCATCGAACGATGGTCGCCGCAAGACGTGCTCATGCGGCTCCGGCGCAAGCCCGTCGTCATCCATTGGGTAGGGACGGATGTGCAGATCGCCCTCGACGAAGCGAAAGCGGGGCGCGTCTCGGAGCGCATCGCCAAGCGGGCGACTCACTGGTGCGATGCGCCGTGGCTCGTCGACGAGTTGGCGACAATTGGCGTTCGGAGCGAAGGCGTCGCGCTGCCTGTTCCGGGTTTGCCTGCGGAGGCGCCGCCATTGCCGGAGCGTTTTCACGTGCTGTTGTATCTCCCGGGTGATGCGTACGACCGCGAAGTGTTCGACATGGCGACGCTTCTACGTCTGCCGGTCGCGTTCCCGCACATCGAGTTTACGCTGATCCCCTCGCCCGCCGAGACATTGCCCGGTCCGCTGCCACCGAATCTCACCGCCCGCGGCTGGATCGAGGATATCGACAGCTTCTACCGGGATGTCTCGCTGTACGTGAGGCTGACATCGCATGACGGCACATCGTTCATGGTGCTGGAGTGCCTCGCGCGCGGGCGGCAGGTGATATGGACGTTCCCCATGCCGGGAGCCATACAGGCGAGCGGCTTCGATGCTGTTGCTTGCCACATCCGCGAACTCGCCGCGAAACACGCATCTGAGGGACTGGGCCTAAACGAGGAGGGCCGCGGGTACGTCCTGGAGCACTTCAACGGTGCGCGATTAACGAGGGACCTGAGCCAGCGGTTGCGGGCAGTGTTGCGGCGGTAACATCGCGGGCCAGCGGCGAAAGAGTGGCGCCTTCATAAAGTGTTTGACTTATTCGCCTCGACGGGTATAGCGTCTGTGGCCCCGAACCACGATGGAGGCGAGCACTTGTCGGATTCAGAGCAGAAACCTGGCGTCTTGTCTTCTGCGGAGAAAGCAAAGATCGATGCATGGCTCAAAGAGAAGTGGCAAGGCCAAGCTCTCTGTCCGGTCTCCAAAGATGTGAAATGGCTGATTGCGGACCATCTAGTCCAGCCTCTCAGTATTATTGCAGGGGGTCTGGCAATCGGAGGAGGCGGATATCCTCAAGCGATGGTGATCTGCGCCACCTGTGGATTCACTATGTACTTTAACGCCGTGCTAATAGGTTTGATGCCAACGACGGACGAAGGTCAATGATTCCTGACTCGACCGACGCGGACTCGACTAAATTCCAAACGGTGACTCATGGTGCACAACTTCACACGCTATATGTGGAGCGAACAGTGAAGGCGTACGCAGTGAGTGCGCATGAATTGGATACACTGACCTATTGGAACACACTAGCGTCAGTGTTCTTTTCGATCGCAACGGGGCTCCTAACATTCGGAGTTGGGACTTGGATCAGCGTCTGGGTCCAGCCCGGTGCGTGGTCTAGCAACGGTGAAGTGATGGCGAAGGTCATCTTTCCGATCTGTGTAGTCCTTGCGTTTGTCTTCTACGCAATAGGCATTCTTACGCTCGTGGTTCGGAGTTCGACGGTCAAGACCATCAAGAACGAATCCCGGGCAAGCAAAACCTAGCAATCTCAGGCTCCGCGACCGTGTGCGCCAATGAGCGCGGCGGGGCAGAATCCTCTCCATGCCGAAGCGACCCTACTTGCCCCTGAAAGGTATCCGCGTCCTTTCGATCGAGATCGCGTTTTCTTTACAAGGACCTGGTGGACGGGGCGGCGTCCAGTCTCCCATGACTCCAGCGTTTTGTATGGAACACCCGAGATTTGAGCCAGGGTCCAACGGCTTACGTCGTGACGTTCCCGCCAAAGTCGGACCGCTTCCGGAGTCGCGTACATTTGGCCTCCCTTAGTGGATTATGAAGGGGGGCATGCGATTTGGGCGAAAACAGGCTATTTCGCGCGCGAAATCGTCAGATTGCCGACACGATCTCACGAACGTTAGCGCCGGTTCGCGATTTCGACCGAAGGACGAGTATTGTAGAACGGGCTGGCGAAAATCGGATCCTCCCAACTTGTTCGCCCAGGGGAATCTCGCTCATGGCAGATTGTGACCTTTGCAGCCATTGGGCCTCCTGGCACGAAGCGGGAACGGGGAAGTGTCTCGCCTTCGGATGTGGGTGTGTGGCGGGAAACGCGGTCCGAGCGCATCACATGTCACCCGTGCCGTTGTCGCCTGACCGGCTGGCCGGTCGAGTTCGGATCGGAGAAAGCCCGTTGCCCCCGGGCGGTTCGGGAGTCAACCTCAACGGTCCGAGCAATCCTCGAATCAGTCTGTTGCCTCGAACAGCGGGCCGCCAAAGAAGAACCTATTCCACCGAATATGGTCGGACGGCCTGTGGGTCATGCCGACCCTGATCATGGCGCTGATCGTCTTCGGAGTTGTCCGCAGGCTCCTTTCAAACAGTCCGCCTGAGCCTCTGGACCAGTACCGCCCCACCGGAACGGTGATTCAGGCGGCAATCTTGTGCGGAAAGGTCGACAAATTGCCAAGGGACTGCCCTGATGAGTCCTTCGCGAACTGCGTCCGCGCTTCAAGCGGCTACATCGAGGGCTGCCTGGGGCTCGGGCCTAACCTTAGTAGGCCCGATATTCGGCTAACTATCCAAGACGCGAACGGCGAGACATATACGACGACAGCACCGGGTTGGTGTGGGGCGATGGTGGACATCGGCAAGTCGTTTCCGCCAAGATACCGCGACTGCGGCCCCCCGGCGGAGCGTACTGTCGTCGCTCAAACAGCGGAAGCGCTGTCGGCGGGAGCAAAGTCGGAGTCCCTGAGGAACGCCCAAGCCTTAGGGACGAAAGCGTCGTTCGATGAGGCAGAGATAATTGTCCGAGCAATCGAGTACGCGCCTTTGCCTGCGGCGCGGAGAGGTTCGGCTACCGGCTCCAAGCCCGACTGGATCGCGGCCAACGTTTCGTTGACGCGGACAAATACGAGTGGATCTCGCTTTCTGTACCGGGTGGTGATCAAGTGTTTGTTCGACGCAACCGGAAAGCCGATCGAGGATCGATTTTGGGACGGAGACAATCTGCCTGTTGACTCTGATGATCGCGGGAACGGCGGATATCTTGAACTTGGAGGTGCCAAAAGCGCGAGCGAAATTGTGGTTCACTTCTATATCCCTCCGTATTGTCCCAATGCTGGCTTGTTCTTGATCGACCGCGACACAGATTCCCGGAGACCGGCATCCTGGCGTTTGCCTCAGAAATAGCGAATATCGAAACGGTTTCGGCAACACCGCCCATGGTGCTGGCTCCCGTCGGCTTGCGGAATATTCACTTCCGCTTTGAGGCGGCCTTGTAGAGCGCAACGGAAGCCAGGGCACGCTTCCGGCAGGTCTGGCCAGTCGGCATGCGGGCGCCCATGTTCCTCGGGCGCGTCTATTCCATTGCCGAACGCGTCGTCGATAAGGGCCGCTCGGGCCGGGCGGTGTTTCTCACGTACGAATTCCGCATCACCAACGGCGCGGGCGACGAGGTCGCGATTGGCCGCCACAAGGTGAAGTAGCTGGTGATCGAGGGTTCGTGACAAGCGGGCACGGGCCTACAGGAACGTCTGCACGGCTTCGAGGAAGCCGGGCGGGTTGTCGAGGGGGACTGAGTGTCCGCTGTTTTGCACCGTCACGAGGCGGCAGTCGGGGATCTCCTTGACCATGCGGCCGGCGACATCGGCGTCGAGGACATCGCTCAGGGCGCCGCGGATGAGGAGCGTCGGCGCCTTGATGTTGCGCAGGAGCGCCCAGCCGTCTTCTTCGGCGGGACGCGGCCGAGGCTTGGAAGGGTCGCGAAGGGCGGCATCGTAGCGCCACGTCCACTTGCCATCCTCGCGGAGCATGAGGTTGTTGAGGCCACGGTGGCGAAGGGCTTCGTCGGGTGCGAGCGGATTGCCGGCGCGCATCTGGGCGATGGCTTGTTCCGCGTTGTCGAAGACATCGTTCGCGCGCACCCCGGCCTGGATGCGGTCGCCGCCCACGGTCGCGACGACGGGACCGATATCGACGATCACGAGGCGTTCGACCTCTTCGGTATGCTTGCCCGCGTACGAAAACGCGCAACGCCCGCCCATGGAGAGGCCGAGGAGGACGAACTGCTTGAGCCCAAGCGCGCGCTGAAAAGCATCCATGTCGCTCACCATGGCGTCGCCGGAGTAGTCGTCGGTCCAACCAGATTCGCCGTGCCCGCGCTGGTCGAGGGCGAGGACGCGGTACTTCTGTTGCATGGCGGCGGCGAAGCCATCCCAGGAGCGGGCGTGACCGGTGAAGCCGTGGAGCAAGACAAGCGTCTGTGCGCCGGGGTTATCCCATTCGCGATAGTGGAAACGAAGGCCGTTGAGTTGGACGAGGCGGTCCTGGACGGGAGCGAGGGGCATGGGCGGATACCTCCGGTGATGCCGCCCAGTATATCGGAGTGTCGGAGTGTCGGAGTGACGGAGTGACCAGGCCAGACCCGATGTTATCCGCCGGCGGCGGCTCGGCGCGTGGCGCGGACGTCGGGGCTTTGTTCGAGCCGCTGCGCGACGAGGGAGAGGGCATAGCAGGGGATGAAGTACATAAGCGAGATAATCAGGAGCACCTCGATCGTGGGGTTCAGGTAGAGGGGCGTCTCGTAGAGGATCTTCCCGCGACGGAGGAGTTCGAGGATGCCGATGACGCTGGCGAGCGAGGTGTCCTTGTAAAGCGTGATGAGCTGGCTGACGAGACCGGGGGCCATGCGGCGCAGGGCCATGGGTACGGCGACGAAGCGCATCGACTGGAGGTAGCTCAGGCCGAGGCAGCGGCTCGCTTCGATGATCCCCTTGGAGATGGAGAGGATGCCCGCGCGCATGATCTCGGCGACGACCGCGCTGTTGTAGAGCGTGAGGGCGATGACGGCGGAGGCCATGGGCGTGAGGTCGCCGTTGTTCTCATCGACAAAGAGATTCGCGATGGGCACGTCCATCGCCCAGCCGGTGGGGAAGCGCGAGGCGCCGAAGAAGACGAAGAACAAGAGGAGCAGGACGGGCGTCGCTCGCATCGACTCGATGTACGCCGTGGCGACCCAGCGCACGGGTCGGGCTGGGGCCAGTCGCAGGACAGACATGCTGATGCCGATGAGGAGGCTGAGTATGATGCTGTAAATCGCGATACGCGCGCTCAGCCAGAGGCCTTCGAGCAGGAAGCGCCAGTATGGCCATTCGCGGAAGAGCTCCCAATTGCCGGGGAGGAGGTCGATGAAGCCGTTCCAAAGTGTCACCATCAGCGGACCCTCGCAACGCGTCGTTCAAGGCGCGAAGAGGCATAGGCGAGAGGCAGCGTGAGCGAGAGATAGAGTACTCCAGCCACGGCGAAGAGTTCGAACGTCTGGAAGTTCTGCTGCTGGATCTTGTCGGCGGAAGCGAGGAGTTCGGTCACGCCGATGGCGGAGACGAGGGCGCTGTTGCGAAACAAGGCACTGAAGATGGACGTGAGGAGGGGGACGGCAACGCGCACGGCCTGGGGGACGATCACAAAGAGCCGTGTCTGGAGATAGGTCAGGCCGAGGGCGCGCGAGGCCTCGTCCTGGCCTTTGTCCACGGCAAGGAGACCGCTGCGCAAGGCCTCGGCAGCATAGGCGCCGGTGTAGAGCGTCAGGCCAATGAGCCCGGCATGAATCGGAGAAAGCAGCCAATCGATCGTGCCCACGAGCGGCAGGTGAGTATCGAGCGCGGGCAGCCTGGGCAGGGCGAAGAACCAGAAGTAGAGTTGCACGAGGAGCGGCGTGTTGCGGAACGCTTCGACATAGATCGCGGAGAGCCAGCGCATGAGGCGAAACTCGGCCACCCGCATGAGGGCAACGACCGCGCCCAAACCGAGGGCGAAACTCATGGACACGACGGTCAGCAGGATGGTCGTGCGGTAGCCGCGCAGGAGTTCCGGGTAGTGGTCACGCACCTGCTGGACCATCTCAAGGACGAAGTCGATCACGATGCGATTTCGGATGGGTAAAAGAAGGGCGTGTTCGGAACCGACGGCGAACCGTCAGTCCCGAACACGGTGCTATCACTCATTCGCCGGAGGCCGTCAGTTGGTCGGCGGCAGGGCGGCGCGGGCCTCGGCGGGCTTGGCCAGGCCTTCGACTTTGCCCAGGTACTGGGTGTAAATCTTGTCCCAGGTGCCGTCCTTGAACATGCGGTCCAACTGGGCATCGACATACGCCTGGAGATCCTTCTTGCCAAGCTTCATGCCGATGCCATAGGGCTCCTTCGTGAACTGGCCACCGACGAGCTTGATGCTCGGGTCGATCGCGGCGAAGCCCGCGAGGATGATGTCGTCCGTCGAAACCGCCTCGACGCGGCCATCCTTGAGCGACGCGACACAGGCAGCATAGGCATCGAGCGAGAGCAGGTCGGAGGTGGGGGCCTTCTCCTTCACGTTCTTTTCGCTGGTGGAGCCCTTGACCGAACAGACCTTCCTGCCGTTGAGGTCGGCCACAGCCTTGATCGTGGTGTTGTCCTTCTTGACGAGGATCGACTGGCCCGCCTGGTAGTAGGGCTTCGAGAACTCGATCTGAGTCTTGCGCTCGGCGTTGATGGTCATGGTGGCGGCGATGAGGTCCACCTTGTCTGTCTGGAGGAAGGGGATTCGATCCTTCGAAACGGATTCGATGAACTCGATCTGCTCTTCCTTCAGCCCAAGCGACTTGGCAATCTCCTTGGCGATGGCGACATCGAAGCCGTCCACCTTCTTGGAGACGGGGTCCAACTGACCGAAGCCGGGCTGGTCGAACTTCACGCCGACGACGAGCTTGCCCTTCTTCACGATGGCAGCCATGGATGAGTCTGCCGGGAAAGCGGTGGCGGCCACCGTCGGTGACGAAGCAGGGGCAGGCGTCGTCTTGCCTTTGCTGTCGTCGTCGTCTCCACCGCAGGCGGCGAAGAGCATGGCGCCGAAGGCGAGCAGGGCGAAGAGCCCGACCAGGTACTTGGACTTGAACTTCATGGATTCCTCCCAGTTGGTGGGACGTTCCCGCCCCGTGTTCGTTCGCTCCTGGGCCGATCAGTGCGACAGGATTCGGCTCAGAAAACGCTGTGTACGCTCGCTTTGCGGCCGTTCGAATAGGTCAGCCGGTGTGCCCTGCTCTTCCACGATGCCATCGGCCATGAAGAGTACGCGGTCGGCGACTTCGCGGGCGAAGCCCATTTCGTGGCTGACCACGAGCATCGTCATGCCGCTGCGGGCGAGGTCCCGCATGACATCGAGCACCTCTTTTATCATCTCGGGGTCCAGCGCCGAGGTTGGCTCATCGAA
>DAOTTM010000262.1:0-16202 GCA_034437915.1 Dehalococcoidia bacterium
GGATGGCGGGCAGGAACGGTTCGACGGTTGCGGGACAGGCGCGGGATGGCGTGGGGGAGATCTCGGCGTCGCATCTCCACATCGACCGGAGTGCGATCCGCTCGGCGCACGCGGACATCGCGGACGTGCAGCGCACCGCCGTCCAGCGGCTCCAGGCGACTGACGCCACGATTACCTCAAGCGCCGTGTGCATCGCTTCGATTGAGCACGCGACCCTGCACCAGAGCGCGGTGGGGATAGTCGTCGGGAAGTCGGTGGCGTGCGATGAGGTGCGCACCATCATCCTTGCTTCGCCCATCGTACGCGGGGAAGTGCACACCTGGCTGGACCTGCGCTCGGCGGTCGCTATCGGGGTAGGGATTGCGCTGGGGCGGGCGTTGCTCGCCGGTGCAGGCGCGCTGGGTCGGCGAGTTCGCTGAGGGCGACGAAGCCCCGGTCTTCGGCGGTATCCGTCCGCAGCTGTCCACAAGCCGCCGAGATCTCGGACCCCTTCTCCACACGCACCGTGCAGTTCACGCCGTGCTCTTTCAGCGTCCGTTGAAATTCGAGCACGCGGCTGCGTCCCGGTCGGCCGAAGCCTCCAGCCGTCGGGTTCACGGGGATGAGGTTGACGTGGACGGCGAGCAGGCGGAGCAGTTTCGCCAGTTGCAGGGCGATTTCCGGTGAATCGTTGATACCGTCGATGAGGGCGTATTCGAAGGTCACGCGGCGTCCCGTTGCCTTGAAATAGGCGCGGGCGGCGGTGAGAAGGTCCGTCACGGACTTCGGTCCGGCGGTGGGCACAAGGCGCTGGCGCAGTTCGTCGTTGGGCGCATGGAGCGAGATCGCCAGTCCTACCTGGAGACCTTCTTGCGCTAGCCGTTCGATGCCCCGGATTATGCCGACGGTCGAAATCGTTATGTTGCGCTGGCCGAGACCGAAGGCCCGTGGGTCCGTGAGGATGCGGACGGCCCGGACGGTCTCGTCGTAGTTCGCGAGCGGCTCGCCCATGCCCATGAAGACGACGTTTGTGACGTGTTGGCCACGCGCGCGCAAGACGCCGGCGAAGTGAATGACCTGGGCGACGATCTCCTCGGCGCTGAGGTTGCGTTCGAAGCCCATCTGCCCGGTCGCGCAGAAGATGCAGGCCATCGCGCAGCCCGCCTGCGTGGAGACGCAGACGGTCGAGCGCGGGTGCTGCCCGGCGCCTTCCTTGTACTGCATGAGCACCGTTTCGATGAGCACGCCGCCCGGCATTTTCAGGAGGATCTTGGTCGTGTCGCCGTCTTCGCTCTGGACGCGGTGGATCTCCTTCGCGACACCGACCGTGTACCCGTCGTCCGTCAACGCCTTACGTGCGGCCGCGGGGAGCTGTGCAAGGTCGTCGATGCTGGCGGGCGAGGCGCCATAGAGCGCGCGAAGCACCTGGTCCGCGCGGTAACGGGGTTGGCCGATGCCTTCGAACAGGGCATCGAGTTCATCGGGGAGCAGGCGGTAGAGGTCTTTCAAGCGAGCGTTACCTTTGATTCCAGCTTACCGCGTTCGCCGTTGAGGAACTGTTCGCCGCTGATTCTCCGTCCACCCGGCTTCTGGACTTCTTCGAGGGCGAGGGAGTTTCCATCGGCGAACGTTACCGCGGGCAGGTGATCGACCACCGATAGGTCCCCCGGATCACGAGCCGTCGCTGGGCCCACGACGCGAGCCTTCCAGATGGCGAAGCGTACGCCGCGGTTGACGACGAAGGCGCCCGGCCACGGATTGTAGGCACGAACGGCGCGTTCCGCCTCTACCGCGGTCATATCCGCACGAAGGTGGCCGTCTTCTTTCCTGAGCGTGTAGCAGTACGTGGCCAACGATTCGTCCTGTTCGATCGCCGGGGTCGCCCTGTTGAGCCAGCCGGGAAGGGTTTGGACGAGCAAGTCCGCGCCGAGCCGGGAGAGCCGCGGCTCGAGGGCTTCGGCGGTTTCGCCGGGCAGAATGGCGGTTCGGGCAGACGAAATCACGGGGCCAGCGTCGAGCTTGAATATCATCTCCATGATGCTCACGCCCGTCGCCGCATCGCCCGCGAGGATGGCGGCATTGATGGGCGAGGCGCCACGCCAGCGTGGCAGCAGGGAGGCGTGCACATTCACGGTTCCGCGAGCCGGGAGGGCGAGAACGACGCGCGAAAGGATCTTGCCATAGGCTGCCACGACGAACAGGTCAGGTGCGAAGCTGGCGAGGCTTTCGACAGTTGCAGGATCCTTGAAGGTGTCCGGTTGGAAGACTTCGATACCAAGCTCGATGGCGGCCGCCTTGATTTCCGGCATCCGCAGCGCGCCACCCCGGCCCGCCGGGCGGTCTGGCTGGCTGACGACGGCGACGACATCGTATCCAGCAGCCATAAGCGCGCGAAGCGACGGCACCGCGAAGGCGGGCGAACCCATGAACACGACACGCATCGCCGCAGGGGTCACCCGACCTTCCAGCGCCAGATGTCGGCGAAACGTTGGTAGGGTGCGGCCAACGTCGGCGGGACTTCGCCGCTGATGCCGTTCGCGCGGATGTAGGTGTACCGCGGATAGGCGATCACAACGCTCGGCTCCAGCTGTGCCCACTTCTCCTGGAACTGGCGGTAGGCATCCTTGCGAATGTCCAGGTCGGCGCGCGTACGACCGCGGGCGATCAGCTCGTCCGTGACGGTGTCGGTGAAGTTTGCAATGTTGAGTCCGGCATTGCCCGTCTGGGAGCTGTGCCAACCGAAATACGGGTCGGGGTCTGGGCCCTGGTCCCACCCTGCGATAGCTGCGTCGTACTTGCGCTGTTCCAGAAAATCGCGCCGGAGCACGGAGAACGTGGTGCTGGCGACGGTCGCACGAATGCCGACGGTTTCGAGTTGCCGTGCCACTTCGCTCGCCACCGCGACACGGATGGCGTCGTTGTCGGTGCGAATCGTGAAGCGGAATTCGGCGCCCTCCCTGATGAGGATGCCCGTGGTGGGATGGGCAACCCAACCAGCATCGATGAGGAGCTTTCGTGCTTCCTCCGTATTTCTCGCGGCGTTGTCGTAGTCGGCGGCGTAGGCCCATGTGCCCGGCGCAACTGCCGACGACGACGCGACTGCGGAGGATCCAAGCGCCCGCTCGACAATTGCCCCGCGATCGAGGGCGAGGGAGAGCGCCCGCCGCACGCGCGGGTCCTGGAAGAGCGCATGGTCGTTGTTCAAATAGAGAAGTACATACGCCGCCCGTGTGGGTTGGAGGACGGCGAGACCTTTCGCTTTGCGGAGGTCGGCGGCCTGACCCTCGGTCGGCGGTTCACGCAGCATCACACCGTGCACATCGCCGACTTCAACCGCGCGCAACGCGGCAGGATAATCGGTATAGAAGCGCAGGCGCACAGTGTCCAACGCCGGGCGGCCGATATGGTAATTCGTGTTGGCAACGAGCGTCGCCTGGCGGGAATCGAGCGCTTCGAGGCGAAAGGGGCCGGAGCCGACGGGGCCGGAGTTGAATGGGGCATCGAACAGTGCAGCCGCCGCCAGCCCTCCGAGCAAATGCTCCGGCAGGATTCCGATCGTTGCATAGCGCGCGAGGAACGGCGCGGATGGCTGACGCAGCCGCAGGACAACAGTCACGGCGTCTGGCGCCTCAACCGCGACACCGGCCCATGCTTCGGAAAGTGAGGAGTCGCCCTTGAAGCCCGGCTCCGTGAGGCGGGAGAACGTGAAGGCTACATCGGCCGACGTCAGGGGGCGCCCATCGTGCCAAAGCAAGCCCGGCCGCAGGCGGAAGCGGTACGTCCGGCCCTCGTCCGAGATTTCTGGGAGTTCCGCCAGGTCCGGCTGGGGAAGTCCGTCCGGGCCGATGCGCACGAGTCCCGAGAAGATCAGCTGCACAAGGTCCTGATCGACTTCGTTGGTGGAAGCGTAAATCGGGTTGATGCGCTGCCAGGTCCCCGCAACTCCTTCCGTGTACGTGCTGGTCTCTGGGATGACGACGCTGTCCTTGCCCGAAAGGCGCAGGCCAAGCGCGCCGGACGCAGCAAGCGCGGCAACCACGAGGGCACCGATGAACAGCAGCGGGCGTCGCGAAACGCGGGGGCCATTGGCCATGCGGGCCGCCTACTTTTGTGTGTACACGCTGAGGAAGGAGATGAAGATGAACACGATCGTGAGGAGGATCGTCGCCTGAAACAGTGTCTTTTCGAGGCCCCGCTTGGTGCGGTACACGGAACCGCCGGACATACCGCCGAGGGCGGCGCCGAAGCCCGAACCCTTTACCTGCAAGAGGATGATGACGATGAGGATGACCGAAACGACGATCTGAAGAAGGTTCAACATTTGTGGTTACCGGGAAAGCAAGATGGCTTCGTCCGCGCGCGGGGCGTTGACAGCAGCGGCGTAGGAATCCCGATCATCGTACAGGCGGAGGATGATAGCGGCGAGCTTGTCCGGGTCATGGCGATAGCGATTCTCTTCGGCGATCACGTCCGCTTCGACGAGGCGGGCGCCGCGCAGACCCTCGCGATTGGCTCGATTTATGGTTACCGGAGTCGATTGCCAGGCCTCGGGCAGCTCCGGCACGATGTTGTTGTTCGCAATGACAGCGTGGAAAAGGCCACGGCCCGCATGACGTTCGAGCGCCTCCAGGTGGTCCGTCACGGAGAAGCCATCGGTTTCCCCGTGTTGCGTGGCCACGTTGCAGACGAAGATGCGCATCGCCGTCGATGCTTGCAGCGCCTTCTGGATCCCAGGTACGAGGAGGTTCGGCATAACCGAGGTGTACAGGCTGCCCGGCCCGATGATGATCACGTCGGCGTCGAGGATGTCCCGAACGGCATCGGGATGGGCTTCCGCATCTGGCGGGTTGAGGAAGAGTTCCCGGATTGCGCTGCCCTTTTCCGTGATGTTGTGCTCGCCGTGGATCATCTCGTCTTCGTGTGTGCGCGCGCTGAGCGTCACATCCTCGAGCGTGGACGGGAGGATGGAGCCGCGCACGTTGAGGACGCGGCTCGTCTCGTGGATGGCTGCCTCGAAATTCCCGGTCACTTCCGACATCGCGACGATGAAGAGGTTCCCGAACGAATGCCCTTCCAGGCCCGTGCCCTCGGTGAAGCGGTACTGGAAGAGCTTGGACATGAGCGGTTCGGCTTCGGCCAGCGCGGCGATGCACTGGCGCAGGTCACCGGGCGCGACCACGCCAAACTCCTTGCGCAGGCGCCCCGTGCTGCCGCCGTCGTCCGCCACGGTGACGATTGCCGTGAGGTTGCTGGTGTAGGCCTTGAGACCCCGCAAGAGCATCGAGAGCCCAGTGCCGCCACCGATTGCGACGACCTTGGGCCCACGACCGAGGATGCGCTTGTTGTAAATCGTCTGGGCCATGCTGCGGTCGCGATCCGGGCGGACGAAGGCGAAGAGCAGCGATTCGTTGAGCTTGTAGATGGCGATGCCAATCGTACTCAGGGCGAGGGACATGAAGAACAATCCGCGGCCCCAGCGCGGGATGAACTGGAGCGTTATGTAGCGAAATTCGCCGGGGAAGGTGTAGGTGAGGTACGCCTCTTTGAGCAGGTAGGCGATGCCCAACCCCATCAGGCTGATGCCGAAGAGCAGGAGGAACAGCCAGCGCTTAATGTGCATGCCGGGATAGAGCCACTTGAAGACGCTGTGCTCTCGGAATTGCTGGAAGGTCATAGCCGAGGAGTATACCACTCTCGGGCTATATCGCTAGGCAAACTAAGCATTTATGCGAGCTCCTCGGTGATCAGCTGGTGCGCGACCTGTGGATTCGCCCTGCCCCTGGTTTCCTTCATGACCTGGCCGATGAGGAACTTGATCGACGCCTCTTTGCCGGCGCGATAATCCGCGACGGCCTTCTCGTTGGCGGCGATCACCGCCCGCGCAACCACGCGCAGTTCGTCCTCTCCGCTGATCTGCGCGAGGCCAGAACTCTCGACGATCTCCTGGGCCGTCCGCCCGGATTCCGCCATCTGTTCGAAGACCTCCTTGGCCACGTTCGCGGTCACCTTGCCGGTCTCCACGAGCAGAACGAGCTTCGCCAGCTCGACAGGCGTCACCGGAAGGTCGGCCACGTCACGATTGGAGGTGTTCGTCCAGCGTCCGACTTCGCCGAGCACCCAATTCGCGGCGAGCTTCGCCGAGCGACCCGGTTCGAGGCCGAGGGCGGCCATCACGCCTTCGAAATAAGCAGCGCGCTCACGGGTCTCAGATAAAGCCTGGGCCTCTTGGACATTCAGACCGAGCGTCGTGAACCGTTCGCGCTTTGCAGCCGGGAGTTCCGGCAGGCGGCCACGCAGGCGTGCGATGTACTCGTCCGAAAAGCGCAGCGGCGGGAGGTCCGGTTCGGGAAAATAGCGGTAGTCATCGGCGTCTTCCTTGGAGCGCTGGCTCACGGTGACGCCACGCTCATCCACCCACCCGCGCGTCTCCTGGCGAATTGTCTCGCCGTTACGGATGGCGTCCGCCTGGCGGATCTCCTCGAAGGCGATGGCGTCGTGAACTGCGCGGAAGCTGTTCATGTTCTTCACTTCCACCTTCGCGCCGAACTCCTTCGCGCCCCATCTACGGAGACTAACGTTCGCGTCGCAGCGAAAGTTCCCTTCCTCCATGTTCGCTTCACTGACGCCGATGTAGCGGAGGATCTGGCGGAGTGCCATGAGGTACTGGCGCGCCTCCTCCGGGGTGCGCATGTCCGGCTCGCTCACGATCTCCATGAGGGGCGTGCCCGAGCGGTTCACATCGACGAGGCTGTAGCCTTCGCCGGTGGCGGGATCGGTGCGGTGCATGAGGCGGGCAGTGTCCTCTTCCATGTGAACGCGCGTGATGCCGAGTCGGCGCGTCTTGCCCTCCACCTCGACATCAAGCCAGCCGCCGAGGCAAACCGGCAGGTCGAACTGGGAGACCTGGTAGCCCTTCATGAGGTCCGGGTAGTGGTAGTTCTTGCGGTCGAACTTGCTGAAGGGGGCGATCGTTGAATTGAGCGCGAGGCCGGTCATCGCGATGTATTCGATCGCCTGCTCGTTGATGACGGGGAGGACGCCGGGGAGACCAAGACAGACCGGGCAGACGTGTGTATTCGGCTCGGCGCCGGAGTAGTCGGCGCTACAGCCGCAGAACATCTTGCTGCGCGTAAGGAGCTGGCAATGAACCTCGAGGCCGATAACGGTCTCGAATTCCGTGGCGATGGCGGTGGGCAACGGCACATCCTTCGGGTTGGTCCCTCACCCGAGTATAGGAAGGGCGTTTGGCAATGACCAGCCTGCGGCATGCGCCGTCCGGAGTGCTTCACGCTTCGCAGTGGTCGTCGTGCTTCGGCGAAGGGGGGACGTCGAGGGCGGGGTTGCGGTCGAAGAAGCCGAGGGGCTGGAGCTTGAAGCCCATGTATTGCGTTGGCATGACGGGCCAATCCTCGGGGCGCGGGACGTGGTTATGTCCCATCGTGTACCAGACGACGACGTCCGTGTTCTCAACGGGCCGGTCCGCAGCCGTAAACGCGGGGAGGCCGGCGCCGCCCGCATGCTGGTTTGGGTATTGCCCCGCACCGTGCATTTCCGCGGGTTCGAACGGCGTCACCCAGAGGTGGTGGTCAACGAACCCGGCACGTTTTCGCAGGCTGGAACCGGGGAGGTTGAAGGGCACGGTGTTTTCGCCGGGCGCGAGCTTGTAGGCCACGGGCTGGCCAAGGCGGTTCTTCACGTTCGGGTTGACCACCTTCCAATAGCGGGCGCTGGCGAGGTTCAAATCGCGTTGCGCCGTGGATTCGCGGCTCAAGAGCGTGGACTGCGCGAAGAAAGCGTTGTTGAAGGGGTTCTCGGGGCCTGCCGGTTCGGCAACCGTGTTCACTTCGTAGACCGAGTTCGCTTCGCCGTCGATCGCCATATCGAGACGCATGCTGAAGAAGTGCTGGTGGATAGGCGCGTACACGCCGGGAGCGACGACGGTCCCGTACTTGCGCTCTTCTCCAACCGGAAGCGCGCCGTTCGAAACGATGCCCGTGAGCTTGATCTCGTACTCGATCGAACCGTCCTGGTAGAAATACCAGAAGAAGCCGTACTCGTAGTTGCCTACCGTGGCGATGGAGCTGAGGACGAGGCGGCGAGAGCGTCGGACTTCCGTTCCGGATTCGCGGTCCACGTGCTTCCAGAGGATGCCGTAGTCCTCTTCGTGCAGGCATATCGCGTTGGGAATGCGTAGGGGTTCGCCCGCGCCATCGCAGATGAGGCCGTCGAAGTAGCGGATTTCGCCGAGGCAATCGCAGCCCAGTTCGAGCGAGTTCGTGCACATGCCGAGGCCATACTCGCCCGCATCGAAGGCGTTCTTGCGGTTGTGCATGGGGTGCGGGTCGCCGTAGGGCACGACCATCTCCGAGAGCGAAGCGCGGCTGAGGATGGAGCGAACGCGGCCACCGTCCTCATAGCCAACGTTGTGGAGCACGAGGCCTTCGCGGTGCGTAAAGCCGAAGCGGATCTGCCACTTCTGCCATCGGATTGAGTGTCCGTCGATTTCGAAGCTCGGACCATCGGGCTGGATGATATCCAGCTTCTTCGGCGCGACGCGCTGTTCGATGGACGTAGCCGAATAATTGCCGTCCTCGGGCGGCAGCGGGACAACGCCGTGGTCTTCGACGCGGACGACGCGCATGTTGTTCAGATCGACGACCGCGATGACGCCATCGATCGGGCGGGCATAGGCGTTATCGCCCGGCGCCGTACGCACCCACGAGAGGGCGCGGGTGAGCCGCAGCGAACTGTCTTCAGGAAACCCGAAATTGCCGTTCGGCCACTGGTCAATCGAGACCAGGGACATGTCAGTCACACCGCGCTTGGCAAGCGCTGCGATGTAATCCGGGTGCGTCTTGATGACGTCGTTCGATTCCACGAATTCTGGGAGCGTCATCCCGGGTTGGGCACCGGGAATCGACGTCCACGAAACGAGCGATTGGCGGTCGATGGATACGACGGCCTCGAACACGTCACCTGTGTCCCGATCGAGTAACGTCAGGAAGGCGGAGCGGGGTGTCGACGTGCTGCGCCGGAATTCCGCCACAACCGGCTTTCCCGGTTCGTGAAGTGCGATGGAGCAGATGACGGTGCGCGGGCCGAGGGAACGGGCGGCGCGAAGAACGCGCACGGCGGTACGGATCTCCTCTTCGCTCAGCGGCTCCAGCGGATGGAGAACAGCAACGGGTGGGCGTTCGGCGGTGGTCACAGGCGATACTCCTCGACGGGGATGCGGGGAGTATACGCCGAACGGGAGCGTCCTATCGCTTGCGGGCGATTGCTTCTCGCGCGGCGGCGGCCACGCGGTCCGGCGTGAGGTTGAAATAGGTGAGCAACTCGTCCCACTTGCCGCTTGTGCCATAGCGATCGACGCCCACGAACGAGACGGGGACTGGGCAGGCATCGGCAAGCACACGCGCAACCGCGGTGCCAAGGCCGCCCGTGGTCTGGTGCTCTTCGGCTGTCACGATCGCGCCGGTGTCCTTCGCGGCGGCGACAACTGCGTCGCGGTCGATCGGCTTGATCGTGGGCATGTGGAGAACGCGCGCGGAGATCCCTTCGTTGGAAAGCAGTTCCGCCGCCTTGATGGCAATGGACGTCATGATGCCGCAGCTGACGATCGTTACATCCGTGCCGGGTCGGAGGACGACTCCCTTGCCAATTTCGAAGGTGTAGTTCGCATCGAAAAGGGGCGCCAGCTTGGGGCGGCCCGTGCGGACGTAGGCGGGCCGAGTGGTCTTGCCCACGGCAATGATCGCCTGGCGCGCCTCCTCGAAGTCTGCCGGGACGATCACGTCGAAGGGGATGAGGGAGGTCGCGAGGGCGAGATCCTCGATCGCCTGGGCGCTTGCGCCATCTTCGCCCACGGTAACGCCCCCGTGGCTGGCGACACATTTCACGTTTAATCCGCCCCTCGGTTGGGCGATGGACGTTCGAAGCTGATCAAAGCAGCGGCCGGGGAGAAACACCGCGAAGCTGGCGATAAAGGCGGTCTTGCCCGCGGCGGCCAGACCGGCGGCGATGCCGACCATATTCTGCTCGGCGACGCCCACGCTCATCCAGCGCTCGGGATATTTCGCTCCGAATTGGTACCCCAGGGTCGAGGCCGAGAGGTCGGCATCGAGCGCCACGACATCGACGCCCTGCTCGACGAGCTGAGCGAGGGCGACGGGGTAGGCTTCGCGCGTGGCCGCGTCCGTCACAGCGCGGCCTCGATTTCTGCGAGCGCCTGTTTGAGTTGGTCCGTATCGGGCGCCTTGCCGTGGAAGCTCGGGTTGTTTTCCATGAAACTCACGCCTTTGCCTTTCACCGTCTGTGCGACGATCACGCGGGGTTGGTCCGCCGGGCGTTCGGCTTCGGAGAGGGCGGCATCGACGGCGGCCATGTCGTGGCCGTCGCATTCGATAACCTTCCAGCCAAAACCGCGAAACATTGGCGCAGGGTCAATCTTCATGATGTCTTTGCCGAAGCCGTCGTTCTGGATGCCGTTTCGATCCACCATCGCAATGATGCGGTCGCCGAGGCCAAAGTGGACGACCGCCTCGGCTGCCTCCCAGCACTGCCCCTCGTTCAGTTCGCCATCCCCGAGGAGCACCCAGTTGCGATAGTCGCGCCTGTCCAGGCGTCCGGCAATCGCGTGGCCTATCGCAAACGAGAGGCCCTGGCCGAGCGACCCGCCGGACATCTCCACGCCAGGAAGACTGTTCATCGATGGATGGCCCTGCAATAGGCTACCGAGACTACGGAAGCTCTTGAACAGCTCGGTGCTGAAGTAGCCCCGTTGGCCCAAGATCCCGTAGTAGAAGGGCGTTGCGTGACCCTTGGAGAGGATGAAGCGGTCTCGGTCGGGCCAATCGGGTCGTTCAGGGTCGCAGCGGAGATGATTCCAGAAGAGCGAAACGCCAAGTTCGACGGCCGAAAGCGACCCACCGGGGTGGCCGCTCTGGGCGTCGTACACCATCTGCACGATGTCGGCACGCAGGCGTTTGGCGATGGACTTCAGTTGGTCGGTGGGAAGGGCAGTCGCGTTCGTGGGCATGGAAGCCCAAGTGTACGGAAAGCGACAGCGAGCCGCGAATCCGAACTCGCGCTACCCCTCGGCGATGACCAGGTGGGCCTGCTCAACGAGCCGAGGGACGCGTGTCTCGAATTCGGCTGCAGCCGGGTTCGAAGCAGTGCCTTCCTTGTAGTGCACGTATAGGCCCTCGAGAATGGTCAGCATCTTGTAGAGCGCGAAGGCGTGATACCAGGTGAAGTTGCCCATCTCGCGGCCCGTCTTTTGCCCATATCGCTCGGTCAACTCCAGCCGAGAAGGGAAGCCGCGCAAGGCCGTGAGCGGCAGGGGATCGTCGCCTTCCAGCCAGCCGGGGGGCTTACCCCATGTGTGAAGCAGCCAGCCCAGGTCCGCGAGCGGATCGCCGACGGTCGCCATCTCCCAATCGAAGATGGCGATGAGGCGCGGGGGCCATTCCGGGGCGAACATCACGTTGTCGATTTTGTAGTCACCATGGACGACGGTGGAGGGGCCCTCTCCGGGCTGGTTCTCCGTTAACCAACTGGTGATTTCCGGTAGGCCGGGGAGATCACGCACCTTACCCACAGTCAGTTCGGACTGACCGCGCCAGCGCTTCAGCTGGCGGTCGAGGAAGCCCTCCGCCTTTCCCGTGAGGCCCGTCTCCCGCCAATCGACGCTGTGCAGCTCCGCCAGAGCATCGACCATCTCGAAGGCGACCGTACGGCGATCGGCCGCGGAGGGGAACGCCGCGGGCATCTCGGCGCGAATGACGTGGCCGCGCTTGCGCTCCATGAGATAGAAGGGCGCGCCAATCACATCCCGGTCGGTGCAAAGGACAACGGGACGAGGAACACGCGCGACCGTGCCATGCAGCGCGGCGAGGAATCGATGCTCGCGCTCGACGTCATGGGCGGTGGGCAGAATCGGGCCGCGCGGGGGCCGCCGCAGTACATATTCATCGTCAGCCCGATAGACGAAATACGTCTCGTTGGAAAAGCCGGCGACGTGCTTCTCCACGGCCGTTTCATGAACGCCGCCAAGCTGCGAATCGAGGTACGCTCCAAGGCGGGAGGCGTCAACAATATCGGGGGCGTCGATGGTCTCGGTCACTGGTGTTTCCCTCCGGGCGCCATTCTACCGCGACGGCCCGCCCCTGCGCCCGCGACGCCGAACTGCCGAAACACAACACGTATCTCTGTATCGAAGGTGGCCCGCGATGGACACTGCAACCTTCATCATGATTTGGGTCCCCACGATCGCCGCGTGTGCGGGCCTCTGCGCGTTCGTTGCCGCCCTCAAGGGTCTGGGCATGTTGCCGTGGGGCTTCGCCGGCTACCTGCTCGGCCCGGTCGGCCTTGTGTGGGTGCTCGTGATACCTCGCTCATCGGAACGCAAACGGCAGATCGTGGATATCAGAACGGTGAGGTTCGAGTCCGCGAAACGGGAACCAGTGACGCTCCACCCCCGAGCACACCGCGACCGCATGAAGGGCCAACGCGCCGCCTGAACCGCGGGCCAGGCATCCCGCGAACTGACAACTGAACCGGATTCCGCTACTGTACCCCCAGATGTCCCGCCTGAGGTGGGATTACGGGAGGCGCCGCATGGTCCTGCGATTCCGGTATTCGATGTGGGATGGTACCCAGGAAGTTCCGCCGCTCGAAGCAGACGACATCCTCGACAACCTCACCGATGACTTGATGAACTTCGGCGATCTTCAGCACGCGCTGCGCAATTTGATGCAGCGGGGCATGCGGAACCCCACGGGCGACAAGACCCAGGGTCTCCGTGACCTCCTCCAACAGCTCCGGCAGCAGCGCCGCCAGCAGCTGGACAAGTTCGACCTTTCGTCGGTTTTCGATGACATCAAGAAGAAGCTTGACGAGATCCTGAACATGGAGAACACGACGCTCGAACGGCGCATGGACGAAGCGGACCAGGCGCAACAGGGCCAACAGGGCCAACAGGGCCAACAGGGCCAACAGGGCCAACAGGGCCAACAGGGCCAACAGGGCCATGATGGGCAGCCGCAAGCGCAGGGCCAACCCTCGAACGCATCGCAGCAGCAGGATGGCCAGCCAGGCCAACCCGGACAGCAACAGCCAGGTCAGGGACAGCAAAGCCAGGAAGGCGCACAGACGCCCTCGTCCGAATTCGCGGACATGCTCCGCAATATCGCGAAGAAGAAGCAAGACTTCCTCGGGCAACTCCCCGAAGATGTCGCGGGCCAGATGAAGCAGCTCCAGAACTACGAGTTCATGGACCCCGAGGCCCAGGCGAAATTCAACGAGCTCCTCGAAAGCCTGAAGAAGGCAATGATGGATACCTTCTTCAAGGACATGTACAACCAAATCCAGAACATGTCACCAGAAGACATGCAGCGCATGAAGGACATGGTCAAAGACCTGAACCAGATGCTGCAGGACCGCATGTCTGGCAAAGAGCCGGACTTCGGCCAATTCATGGACCAGTATGGCGACCTCTTCGGCGACAATCCGCCGCAATCGCTCGATGAACTGGTCGCCCAGATGCAGCACCAGATGGGGCAGATGCAGAGCCTCATGGACAGCCTGCCGGGCGAAATGCGGCAGCAGCTGCAGGACCTGCTTTCAGATAAAATCGGCGACCCCGGCCTTCAGCAGGCCATGAACGAACTCGCCCAGAACCTCGAATACCTCTACCCCATGCGCGACCTTCGCAACCAGTACCCCTTCCGGGGCGACGAAGAGCTTGACCTCCAGGGCGCGATGGATCTGATGAACCAGATGCAGTCCATCGACGAGCTGGAACGGCAGCTGGAGCGCACGCAGTACGGTGGCGAGATCGACGATATCGACGCGGACAAGCTGGAGGACCTGCTCGGCCCCGAGGCGCGTGAAACGCTCGACCAGCTCAAGCAGTTCCTCGAAGTGCTCGAAGACGCGGGCTACATCCGCAAGAAGGGCAATGGCTACGAACTGACGCCCCGCGGCACGCGGAAGATTGGGTCACGCGCGCTCAGCGAGATCTACGCTCAGCTCAAGAAGGGCGACTTCGGCAAGCATGAGGTCCGCGATGGGGGCTACGGCGGAGAACGAACGGACCAGACCAAGATTTACGAGTTTGGGGATCCCTTCTACCTGGACATTCAGAAGACCATGATGAACTCGATGTATCGCGAAGGGCCGGGGACGCCGATCCATCTGAAGCCGGCGGATTTCGAAGTGCACCGCACCGAACTCCTCACGCAGACGGCGACGGTGATTATGCTCGACCTCAGTTGGTCGATGGCGTTGCGCGGGAGCTTCCAGGCTGCGAAGAAGGTCGCGATGGCCCTGAACAACTTGATCTCCTCGCAATTCGCGAGGGATTCGCTCTACATCGTCGGCTTCAGCGCGTATGCGCGGGAGCTCAAGGCCGAGGAGCTGCCGTACGTGCGCTGGGATGAGTCCGTGCTTGGCACGAACATGCACCATGGTCTGATGATCGCGCAGAAGCTGCTCGCGAAGCACACCCAGGGCACGCGCCAGATCATCATGATCTCGGACGGCGAACCCACCGCGCATCTCGAAAAAGGGCGCAGCTATTTCGCCTATCCGCCCAGCCCCGTGACCATCCGTGAGACGCTCAAGGAAGTGAAACGTTGCACCCAGAAGAACATCACGATCAACACGTTCATGCTGGACCGCAACTACTACCTCAAAGAGTTCGTCAACCAGGTGGCGCGAATCAATAAGGGCCGTGTGTTCTATACGACGCCCGATAAGCTCGGCGAATACATCCTCGTCGATTACGTTGCCAGCAAGAAAAAGAAGCTGAGCGGCGTCGGGTAGGATTCATGAAGACTCAAGACGAACTTCGTGGAGAGCTTCAACGGCTCATGGAGGCCGACCTTCTCGACGAGGCGGAAATGGTACTCGACCAGCTCGAACCTCTCTCCGATGAGGAGTGGTTGAAGATGCTCGCGGGAGCTCCAGTGGATGACGAACCCCTGACTCCGGAGGAGATCACTCTTCTGGAAGCGGTCGCGGAGCGCCGCACGGCGAGAGAGCGCTGGCACACGCTGCCAACCGGGTGAAGCGGACCGTTCTCTGGACGCAATCTGTTGTTGAAGCGTGGAGTGACCTGTCAGCGAGAGACCCCAGAACGGCGAAGAGATTGTTGATGACGATGCGAACGTTCAGTCTCGGCGAGCGCGTAGACCTCAAGAAGTTGGACGGGCCGTCCGAAGCCTGGCGAATACGAGTTGGCGATTGGCGCGCGTGTTCGTGACCATTGATGGACCAGACGCGGTTATCGAAGGGTTCCTTGCGCGAAAAGACGCTTACTAACCTTCTTCCCAGACCGGGAACGGGTCGAAGTGGTTATCGACGGCCATCCAGATGACGCGCGAATACATGAACGAGATCGGCACCTGGATGAGCGTCTGGGAGATCGTTACGCCGAGAACGACGGCCATGGGCTGGCCAGTGAAGAGGAGCACGAACATCACCGGGATGACCGTCAACATGGCGAAGAAGTAGCTCGCGTACATGGCGCCGTAGAAGTAGCCCTCCTCTCGTTCGAAGAGATATTCGCAGACCGGACAGCGCGGGTGCATCACCATCGGCCGCTTCCAAACGGGGCCGCGCTGGCAACGCGCACATCGCAAGCGAACCACGGCCCACAATTCCTTCAGCATCGTCCGTGCCCTACGGGAAGTCGCTGCCGGGTACGGAATCCGGGTCGGCGACGAGTTCGTGCCAGCGGCGCGCGAGCACATCGAGAGGGGCGGCGGGGGGAGCGAAGGGCACCCCTCTGACGATCACGCCGCGATTCGCGGAGTATTCCACGAGACCCTCGGCGTCGAGTCTACGAAACGCTTCGCGCACGGGTGTCTGACTCACTCGCCACTGCTCCGCGACCTCTTCCTGGCGCAGGTGCTCCCCGGGGAGGAGGTTGCCAGCGAGGATCGCTGACTGGAGCGCTTCGTAAACGACATCGGCCTTGGTTCGCCGGGCGGCTTTATCGATGGCCATTGGCTCTAAGCATACTGGATCAAGCGGGAAGCAGGCTGTGGTCAAGTGCTATCGGGTGGGCGTCAGAGTTTTGCACGGCAACGTGCTGGGTTCCGTTCGCCCTGAGCCTGTCGAAGGGCCGGTCACACTCGGACCATGGACAGCGGCGCGTTCATCCTTCGACAGGCTCAGGACGAACGGGGGTGACAGGCGGAACGACGTGAAAATCGAAC
>DAOTTM010000263.1:0-5248 GCA_034437915.1 Dehalococcoidia bacterium
TGGGGCGCCAGTGACAGTCCGTACGCGATACGCGCTTCGCTCGGCCCAACGCCGCTCGGTAAGCGTCGCCGCATCGCGCTCGCAGGCGCCGTGACGAAGGTGCACATGCTCTGGATGTCGCAGTGGTACCTGATCACATTGGGCTCTCACCTGCCGGTGACGTTGACCGACCACTTCGGTGGAAGCATGCCCGAGTGGTGGCTGAGCGGGCGCTTCCGATTGCCCGGTCCAAGCTGGCAGCTCGGTGAAATGTTCGGCGGAGACTTCTCGAACCCGGTGGATGGATGGCTGAACCTTACCATCGCCAAAACGCTGATCTACTTCTGCCTCTTCCCGCTGATCGCCATGATCATCTTCGAATACCGTTCTCGCGGCCCACGTCCCTCCTACGTCTCGCTTCCGGCCGCGGTCGCGGGATTCCTGATGTGGCCACTTATGGCGTTCATCACATTCTTCTTCGCGAGCATGCCCGCTCTCCACGCCCAGCTCAAGCTGGCTCGCGGCAAGGGCCTCATCTATCGCGTCGCGGAAAAAGGTGTGAGCAAGAAGAGCGCCGTCCCGGTGCACGTTGCAACCGATGGGGAATTCGACGCCCTCGGCGCGATGGGTGGCGGCCAGTAGAGCAACAGGCCTTACGCCCCGGACGGGGACCGGTCAGGTGCGACCCTGCCAAGCCGCGCCTCATAACCCGTTCGTCCTGAGCCTGTCGAAGGATGAACACGCCGCTGATCATCGTTCGCGCAGCACCGGCACTTCGACAGTCTCAGTGCGAACGGAACCCATTATTTACGCGCCCAGCGTCCGTTCCGCCGCGCGCACGGTATTAACCAGCAGCATCGCTATCGTCATCGGTCCCACGCCGTTCGAATAGGGCGTCACAAATGAGGCGACCTCGCGCACGCTCATGTCCGCGTCACCGACGAGCCGCCATCCGCGTTCTCGTTTCGGGTCATCGACGCGGTTCGTGCCGACGTCAATGACCACCGCGCCAGGGCGAATCATGGCCCCCGTGAGGGTGCCCGGGTGCCCCGCCGCGAGAACGACGATGTCCGCGCTCAGTGTGTGACGGGCGAGGTCCCGCGTCCCTGTGTGACAGATCGTGACGGTGGCGTTCGCGCCCTCGGCCTTGTTGCTCAGGAGTATCGCCAACGGCCGCCCCACGAGCGTTGAGCGCCCGACGATGACCACGTGCTTGCCGGCCGGGTCGTTTCCCGTGCGCCTGAGAATCTCCATGACACCGTGAGGCGTACAGGGGATAGCGCCATCCAGCTTCCCGCGCAGGAGCTGCCCCAGGTTCACCGGGTGCAACCCGTCCACGTCCTTCGCCGGAGCCATCGCGTCGATGATGGCCGTTTCGTCGATCTGGCGGGGGAGCGGCAGCTGGGGCAGGATCCCGTGGAAACGTGCATCGCGATTGAGGCGGTCGATGAGCACCAGGAGTCCTGGCTGCGTCGTCTCCGCCGAGAGCCGGAACGTCTCGGAGAAAATCCCCGCCTCGGCGCATGCGGTCGTTTTTGAGGTTACATAACTGATCGAACCGGGGTCGTCGCCTACCAACACCGCGGCGAGGCCGGGCACGACGCCCTTCGCCGCCAGCGCGGCGGCACGACGAGCGACATCGGCGCGGATGTCGGCCGCGATTGCTTTTCCATCGATGATCTGTGCGGTCATGCGTGGAATGGTAGCGGCCTCGCGCGCCTACCGGCCACGTCCGGTAGGATGCGGCCCATGGCAACCAAGTTCGCGCATGGCGTGGACATCATCGAAATCGACCGCGTCGCGGATGTCCTTTCGAGGCACGGCGACCGCTTCTTGGAAAAGATCTATACACCGGACGAGATCGCCCACTGCCGGGGCCGCGTCTCGGAGCTGGCCGCGCGCTTTGCCGCCAAGGAAGCCGTGATGAAGGCGCTCGGCACCGGCATCCGCGGCGTTGGCTGGCGCGATATCGAAGTGCTGCCCAACCGTCGCGGCAAGCCCCTCGTCTTCCTCTATGGGCGGGGCGCCGTGCGCGCTGAACAGATCAAGCTTCGGGGACTTGAAATTAGCCTGACACATTCGAAGTTGTATGCCATCGCCTCGGCGGTCGGGGAGCGCGAGATGACCGAATTCGAAGACACCCCCCGGCGTGGCGATAACGCCCTCAATCTGATTCGCGAAAAGGGGCTGCGATGAAACTGGTTACCGCGGAAGAGATGCGGGCGCTTGAGCGTGCAGCTGTCGAAGCGGGCACGTCCGAAGCGCAGCTCATGGAGGACGCCGGCCTCGCCGTTGCCCAGGAAGCCTGGATGCTGCTGGGCACCCTCGAAGGGCGCCGCATCGTCGTTCTCGTCGGGCCGGGTAACAACGGCGGCGATGGCATCGTCGCCGCTCGCCATCTCGCCGAATGGGGCGCCGAGGTCATCGCCTATCTCCCCCGCGCCCGCCGCGATGAGTCGATGCTTTCGGACTTCGCGGAACGCGACATTCCCATCGGCCGTGGCGAAGAGGACCCGGACTTCGCGCAACTCGAAAGCCTGTTCGGGAGCGCTGACCTCGTGCTCGATGCATTGCTGGGCATAGGCCAGAAACGCCCCATCGCAGCGGACGAACCCATCGCCGGAGCGTTGACCAGGCTCGCGCAGGCGCGAAAGAGCTACTCGCCGCCGAAACTGATCGCCGTGGACCTGCCCTCGGGCGTCAACGCGGATTCCGGCGCCGTCGATCCGTTTGCCGTTACTCCTGACCTCACGGTCACCTTCGGCTTCCCGAAGGTCGGGATGTACCAGGCCCCCGCAAGCGCCTTCGTCGGCCGCGTCCAGGTGATCGACATCGGTATCCCAAAGGCAGCGCAAGAAGCCGTTTCCCTTGAGTTGCTTACCGCTCGCTGGGCAGCGGCCACCGTCCCCGCCCGTCCGGAAAGCGCGAACAAGGGCACGTTCGGCAAGGTGCTTGTCGTTGGCGGCTCGCGCAACTACGTCGGCGCGCCCAAACTTGCGGCGACCGGCGCCTACCGCGCGGGTGCGGGTCTCGTGACGATCGTTTGCCCGGAGCCGGTGCAGGCGCTGATCGCGGGCTCGATCCCTGAATCCACGTGGCTTACGCAGCCAGCGACCGAAGCGGGCGGCCTCCCCGGCGAGACCGCGCTCGCCCTGCGCAATACCTGGCACGACTACGAGGCCGCCGTTATCGGGCCGGGCATCGGTGATACGGAGGACGTCCGCGCCTTCATTTGGGCGACCTTGCCCGACCTCGCGGCGGAATTGCGCAACGGCGTCGTTTTCGATGCGGACGCGCTTAACGCGATCGCGTCCATGCCCGACGCGGCAGAACGTATGCCAACCAACACAGTGCTCACGCCTCACCCCGGTGAGATGGCCCGCCTGATGAACATGTCCGTTGCCGAGGTACAGGCGACGCGCCTCGAAACGGCCAAGAGTGCCGCCCAGAGATATCGTTGCACTGTCGTCCTCAAGGGCGCCCACAGCGTCATCGCGTCGGTCGATGGCCGAGCTCGTCTCTCGCCGTTCGCCAACCCCTTGCTCGCTACGGCCGGCAGCGGCGACGTGCTCGCGGGCATCATTGGCGGCTATCTCGCCCAGGGTATGGCCCCATTCGAGGCCGCCTGCCTCGGCGTCTACGTCCACGCTGCAGCGGGCGAGTCCCTCCGGGTGGAGTACGGCAGTGCCGGCCTGCTTGCGGGCGAAATCGCGGACCGTTTGCCCAAGGTGGTGAAGGAGATTGCGGCGTCGTGATGCTATACTGCTCGTTAACCTTAGCAATACCGGGCAGGATTCGTGACTAGACGCGTCGTCGTCACCGGGGTCGGGACGATTAACCCCTGTGGGCACAATGCGGGCGACACGTGGAGCGCTCTCGTCGCCGGCAAGTCCGGCACCGGCAGGATCACCCTCTTCGACGCCAGCGGTTACGAGACCCAGGTCGCGGGCGAGGTCAAGAACTTCGACCCGACGAAATACATGGACCGCAAGGATGCACGCCGCGCCGACCGCACAACGCAGTTCACCTACGTTGCCGCTGAAGAGGCGATAAAGCAGAGCGGCCTCGTCATCGACGAAACCATCGGTCCGCGTGTCGCCGTTGTGATTGGCACGGCCATCGGCGGGATCACCACCCTGATGCAGGAGTACGACACCCTCCTCGCCAAGGGGCCCGCCCGCGTCAGCCCCTTCCTCACGACGATGATGCTGCCGGACATGTCCAGTGGCCACCTGAGCATTCGCATCGGCGCCAAGGCCGTGAACTATTCGCTGGTCAGCGCCTGCGCCAGTGGCGCCGACAGTATCGGCGAAGCCGCGAACATCATCCGCCGAGGTGACGCCGATGCCGCAGTGGCCGGGGGCACGGAGGCGGCAATTACGCCGATCGCCGTCGCCGGGTTCGCCGCCGCCCGCGCGCTGACGCGGCTGAACCACATGCCCGAATCCTGTTCGCGCCCCTTCGATGTCAGCCGCGACGGTTTCACGATCGCCGAAGGCGCCGCGACCCTGCTCCTCGAAGAAGAATCACACGCGCGTGCACGCGGCGCACACATCCTGGCCGAACTCGCCGGCTATGGCGCCACAAGTGACGCCTTCCACATCACCCAGCCGGACGACAAGGGCGAAGGCGCAACGCGGGCCATGCGCGCGGCGTTGATCCAGGCTGGGCTGCGACCGGACGACATCGACTACGTGAACGCCCACGGCACATCGACGCCCATGAACGACCGCTTCGAAACGCTGTCGCTCAAAAAGGTCTTCGGTGAACACGCCTACAACATGCCCATCAGCTCGACCAAGTCGATGACTGGTCATCTGCTTGGCGCGGCGGGCGCATTGGAGGCGGTGGTCTGCGTCCTCGCTATCCAGAACGGCATCATCCCCCCCACCATCAACCTCGACGAACCCGACCCCCAGTGCGACCTCGACTATGTCCCCAACGTCGCCCGTTCGGCAACGCTCGACGCCGTGATGACCAACTCCCTCGGCTTTGGCGGCCACAACGCCAGCCTCGTGTTCCGGCGCTATGTGCCGTAGAAGCCCGTTGCTTTGCATGAGTTTGACTCCCCCTCTCCCACGAAGTCGGGAGAGGGGGCCGGGGGGTGAGGGCGCGACGCCGAGCGTCCAACGTGTCGCCGATTTCAGATACCAGCTTTTGGCGCGTGAGGAACAACTTTGGCCACTTCCGTGACCCTCGGCCGCCCCGATTCGCGCTGGCGCCTGCGCGACCCATACGCGCGCCAAAACGGGATCCCCAACTTTCCGCC
>DAOTTM010000264.1:0-4675 GCA_034437915.1 Dehalococcoidia bacterium
ATGTCCGAGGAGTCCGAAGCCCGTGACGTCCGTGGCCGCGCTCACACCGGCTTCGCGGGCGAGATGGGCGGCGTGGCGGTTGAGGCGGAGCATGGAGACTATGGCGGATTCTACCCAGCCCTGGCCGTCGCGGTGGTTCTTGGCTGCGGAAAGAATCGTACCGGTGCCCAACGGCTTCGTGAGGTAGAGGACGTCGCCGGGCTTCAAGCCCGCCTTGCGGAAGATGCGGTCGGGGTGGACGAGACCGAGGACACTGAGGCCGAACTTCGGCTCCTGGTCCCAGACGGTGTGGCCGCCAGCGACGACTCCCCCGGCTTCCCCGACCTTCTCGGCGCCGCCGCGCAGGATCTCGGTCATGGCTTCCTTCGGGAGGTCTTCGGGGAAGGCGGCGATATTGAGGGCGAAGATGACTTCGCCACCCATCGCGAAGACATCGGACATGGCGTTGGCGGCGGCGATGGCGCCGTACGTATAGGGGTCGTCGACGACGGGCGCGAAGAAGTCAAGCGTTGCCACCACCGCGGTCTCCGAATCAATTCGGTAGACGGCGGCGTCATCGGCCACCCCCAAACCTACGAGGAGGTTGGGATGCCCTTTGGGGTCAAAGAGACCAGCCAACGGCGACAGCACCTGCGCCAGGGCCATTGGCCCCGCCTTGGATGCTCAGCCGCCGCAGCTGGTCAGGTCCGTGAGCCGGATCTGTTCGCGTGTCATGCGACATCAGGGTAACGGAGGGATGGTGGGAGCGCGACGAACCTTGATATACGGCGTCTCAGAGGATTGTCAACAAAGGCTGACGGCTCGGTTCGGCGCCCGGAATCGCGCCCTCACCCCCAACCCCTCTCCCGACTCGCTGCGCTCGCGGTCGAGGGGAGTGCAACGCCGGGCATCTTGGGTCCAAGTTACTTCTGCCACGAGCGGATGCACCGGGCCATCTCTTGGTTCGAAACGGTTCGCGACGCGTCGGAATCGGCGATCCCTCGTTCTATCATCACATGGAGGACAAGTTCGCGGACGATCTCTTCGGACGAACTGTCGTCTGGTTGCTGCTGGATGAGGGTTGTAAGATCTTCTTTCACTGTTGACATTGTCGAGCCTCCGCGTGGCCCTCAATCGTGCCACATCCTGATGCCGATCGCTAACTGCTGTGAAGGGTCAAAAAGACCGGCTAACGGCGACAGCACCTGCGCCAAGGCCATTGACACGCTGATATACAGTACGGCGTCTCAGAGGATTGTTAGCAAAGGCTGGCGGCTCGGTTCGGCGCCCGGAATCGCGCCCTCACCCCCGACCCCTCTCCCGACTCGCGGACTCGCGGGCGAGGGGAGCCGAACCCGTTTAGTCCGTGGCCGCGGTCCCTGGGCGGCGCGGAGTACACTTGAAGCGTGACGAGGTTCGATGCGATCGTTGTGGGTGGGGGGCCGGCGGGGAGCACGACGGCGCGGGAGCTGGCTGCGGCGGGTGCGCGGGTCTTGCTGCTGGATAAGGAAGAGTTCCCGCGGTACAAGGCGTGCGGCGGGGGGATTCCTCTGCGCACGGAGCGGATGCTGCCGTTTCCAATAGACTCGGTGGTCGAGGACTCGGTGCATCGGCTGGATGTGGCGCGTGGGGGGAAGATGCGGTTCGTGCGCGACTCTGGTGCGCCGTTCGCGCACATGGTGATGCGCAGCCGCTTCGACGAGCTTTTGCTGAACCAAGCGAAGGTTGCGGGCGCGGAGTTTCGACCATTCAGCACGGTGCGGTCGATGGGCGACGACAATGGGATTCAGGTCACTTGCGCGGACGGATTCACAGCGGAAGCGGACTTCCTGGTATGCGCGGACGGGGCGCATTCCCCGGTGGGGAAGATGGCCGGTCTCGGACAGGGAATAGCGGAGTGCGCGGCATGGGAGGTCGAGGTGCGTGCACCCTCGAACCAGTTGAAGCGGTTTGGGGCGACGGCGCTGATCGAGCTGGGGTATGCGCCGTGGGGATACGCGTGGCTGTTCCCGAAGGCTGGTGTGCTTTCGATCGGTATCGTCTTGCCACGCGAACGCGCGGGGGAGATGAAGGGCCTCGTTCGCGCCTACACGGAGCGGCTTGGGCTGAAGGGATGTGAAGCGGAGATCGCACGAGGGCACAAGATCCGCTTTCGCCGGGGACATGAGGCGATCGCGAACGACCGTGTGTTGCTCGCCGGGGATTCGGCGGGGCTGGCGGACGAATTCACGGAGGAGGGCATCTCGTACGCGGTGCATTCGGGGCGGCTAGCGGCGAAAAACGTGTTGCGGGCGATGGGCGGCGAGGCCGTTTTGCAGCAGTACGAGCGAGACGTGGACCGCGAGATCATGCCGGAGCTGCGGGCGGCGCGGCAGGTGGGTTTCATGTTCTATGGGATGTTGCAGCGGGCGTGGCGGCCATGGATGTTCGCGAGCGCCCATCTGCCGTTCCTGTGGGACGCCTTCTTCGCTGTGCAGAAGGGCGATTCGACGTATGCGCGGGAAGCGGCGCGCATCCCGCTCCTGCCGGGCATCGCCGAGCGGATGTTGCGGGACGGGCGGTGACGCTTTCGCCGGAGGAGATCATGGAACGCCTGGCGCCGGTGTACGGTTGGCCGCGTCACACACCCAGCGGCGACCCGCTTTCGGAACTCATCCTGACGGTGCTTTCGCAGAACACGGCGGACACGAACAGCGGGCGCGCGTTCAACGCGATGCTGCGACGGTACCCCTCCTGGAAGGCGGTAGCCGACGCGCCAGGTGACGAACTGATCGACACCATCCGCCTCGGCGGACTGGCTCCGCAGAAGGGGCCGCGCATCCAGGCAATCCTGCGCTCGGTCTTTGAACGGTCGCCAGACGGGGACCTGTCGTTTCTCTCGTCGATGCCGTTGGAGGAAGCGCGAAGCTGGTTGCGGTCGCTGCCAGGCGTGGGGCCGAAAACGGCCGCATGTGTGTTGCTGTTTTCGCTCGGACTCCCGGCGCTGCCCGTGGATACGCACGTCGAGCGCGTCGCGAAACGGCTGGGGCTTATCGCGGAGAAGGCGACGGCGGAACAGGCACATCAGTTGCTGGAGGCGGTCGTTGCGCCTGCGGACTACTACCCGTTCCACATGCTGTTGATCAAGCATGGTCGGCGGACGTGTGAGGCGCGGCGGCCAGCCTGTGGGCGCTGCCCGCTGGTGGAGTGCCCGGCGCGGCTTGAGTAGCGGGCCTGATTGTAAGGGCATGTTGGCTGCTGCTATGATGTGCGTACTGATGACTACCGACACAGCCCTCCTGACCGTTCAAGATGTCGCGCGCTATTGCCAGGTGCACGAGGCGACCGTCCGGCGCCATATCGCCTCGGGCCGGCTCCGCTCCGTTCGCGTGGGTCGAGCGGTGCGCGTGCGGAGTGAGGACCTCGATGCGTACCTCAAACCGAGCGTGGATCCAGGTGCCGCATCGACGACCGACGAAGACAGTGAGCGCAAATGGAAGCCCTTCACGATGGACGACTCGTTATGGAACATTGTCGGCATGATTCATGATTCGGACGACGACTGGATTTCGGGCGACAAGCACCGGGCGCTCGCCGAAGCGTATGCACCGAAACCGTGACACATGGGCGCAGAAGCGGGAGAAGCGCGGCGATGTTCGTGGACACATCGGGCTTCTTCGCTGCGGCGAGCGACCGAGACCGGAACTTTCCCATCGCCCAGAGAATCCTTGGACGCCTGATGGTGGAAGGCGCACACCTCGTCACCACGACCTACATAGTGGCTGAAGCCCACGCTCTATTCCTCTCGAGGGCGGGGCGACAGGCGGGCGTCCGCTTCCTGAACGAAACAGACGGCAGCTTCATGAATATAGTCCGGCCAACCGAATCTGACGAGGCTCGCGCCCGGGAGATCATTTACCGCTATACCGATAAGGATTTCTCGCTGACGGACGCGATCAGCTTTGCCGTGATGGAGCGGCTGGGCATCGCGACGGCGTTCACGTTCGACAGCGATTTCAAGCAGTATGGGTTTGCCGTCGCGGAAGGCTGAGGCCACGTTCGCCTTGCCCATCGCCCGCCCGCGCCCCATACTTTGTTGTTGATCCGCTTTGGCGGATCGTTTTTGTGTTGGACTCCAAAAGGGTCATTCGAGCCCGGGTGGCGCAATTGGCAGCGCAACCGATTTGTAATCGGTAGGTTAGGGGTTCGAGTCCCCTCTCGGGCTCCAGACGCGAAGGCTTTCCCAGATGGAGGGGTGGCCGAGAGGTTAATGGCAGCAGACTGTAAATCTGCCGCGCTACGCGCTACGGAGGTTCGAACCCTCCTCCCTCCACCATCAACGACGAGTAGGCTATTAGCTGTTAGCTGTTAGCTGTTAGTGCTCCTGGCGCCGCATTGCGATCCCACGCAGCGCCGGGGCATTCTTGGCTAGTAGCTAATGGCTAACAGCTAATAGCTTTTCCCAGCCGCCCTCATAGCTCAGTTGGCAGAGCGCGTTCTTGGTAAGAACGAGGTCTCCAGTTCGAATCTGGATGAGGGCTCCATCAATCGGGTATCCCGGCGGATTTCCCGCCGTCACAATTCACTCCACCGGCCGGAGGGCAGAGAACCATGGCGAAGGCAAAATTCGAGCGCACGAAGCCACACGTAAACGTTGGCACGATCGGGCATGTGGACCACGGCAAGACGACGCTGACGGCGGCGATCACGAAAGTCC
>DAOTTM010000265.1:0-2877 GCA_034437915.1 Dehalococcoidia bacterium
ACCTTTGAAGCGCTCTGGGACCTCGACCGCGGCAAGGCCACCGAATGCCAGGTCGCCGTCGCCAAGACCGAAGCCTCCCGCACCGCAACGGAGGTGCCGATGCTGGCCCATCAGCTTCACGGCGGCATGGGGTTCGTCACCGAGTACGACCTGCACTTCTTCAGCCTCCGCGGCAAACAGGCATCGCTCAGCTGGGGCACCGCCGATGAGTGCCTGGCCATCGTCGCCCAATCGATTGAGGAGCCCGAAGAATGGCTATAGCGATCGACCCCGCCTGCGGCAAGGAGATCGATACCGCCGCTGTCAACGCCCAGGTCGGGCACATCAAGGCGGGCGCGCCCGAAATCGACCCCGAGAAGGGCACGAAGAGCTTCCACGACGGCAAGTGGTACTACTTCTGCTCCATGCCCTGCCGAAATCGCTTTAGCGCTGCCCCGCAAGATTTCTTGAAGTAGACGCAGCGGGCGGAACTGACTGCCCCTCTTGGAGTTGCCCGATGCCCGACCGCTACGCTGATTGGCCCGAAGAATACGCTCGCCGGCTCATGGCCCCCGCCGATGCGGCGAAGCTCGTTCGGACCGGTGACACCATCACGATACCGGTCGGCGCGCTCGTGCCTACGGTCTGTTCTGCCATCTTCGAACGTAGAGGGGAGCTGCGCGATGTCGATGTCTTCGCCGCCGCCCCGGTCATGGACCCAGGATGGTGGAACCCCGGACACCCGGCCTTCCGCATGCATATCGAGGTGTTCATCACGCCTGCGGCGCGCGAGTCCGTGAACCGCGGCCGCGCGGATTTCACGAGCGTCCCGTTCGCCCAGCGCTTCAAGCCATCCGATGAACGCAACGAACGCGTCCATCACCCGGATATCGCCCTCGTCGCCGTGGGGCCTCCGGATCATCTGGGCTTCTGCAGCTTCGGGATGAGTATCTGGAATTCGCTCACCTTCGCCAGGCACGCACGCACCGTGATCGCAGAAGTTCACTCGGCCTACCCCCGGACATTCGGCGAGGGACGTCTTCACGTCACCGAAATCGATGCCTTCGTCGAGGCGGGACCGCTCCCGGCGCGCACGGCGATTCCGGTGGCAGCGGACTACCCGGCCGTGCTCGGCCAGTACGTCAATGAACTCGTCCACGACGGGGACACCATCCAGGTCGGCACCGGTGGGCTTACCAACGGTCTCCCGGGTGCTGGGGCATTCGCTGGCAAGGAAGACCTGGGAGTGCACGCGGAACTGAGCGTCCCCGGCATGACCCGCCTTGTGCGAGATGGCATCGCCACCGGCGCCCGCAAGACGCTCCATCCGGGCAAGTACGTCTCTACCCAGCTTGAAGCGAGCGGCGAGGGCGACATCGAGTTCATCAACGAGAATCCCGTGTTCGAACTCTTCGACGTGGGCTACGTAAACAACCCACGCGTCATCGCCCAGAACGATAACATCATCGCCATCAACAACGCCCTCGCTATCGATTTCGCCGGCCAGATTACGGCAGAATCGATCGGCGCGGAGATGTGGAGCGGCCCCGGTGGCCAGCAGGATTTCGCAATCGGCGCGCTGATGGCGAAGGGCGGTCGCAGCGTCACCATGCTGCGCTCCACGGCCGCCGGAGGGACGGTGAGCCGCATCATGCCGCGCCTGCCCGAAGGCGCCATCGTCACCGTGCCACGCCAATACGCTGACTACGTCATCAGCGAGTACGGCATCGCCCGCCTCTTCGGAAAGAGCGACCGCGAACGCGCCCAGGAACTCATCGCCATCGCCCACCCGGACCACCGCGCGGACCTGCGCCGCGCGCTCCAATCGATGTAACCCACGGAGGCCGCCCGGACCTGGTGCGAAGCAGGATGGGCCGTGCCGGACAGCCGGCTGGCCATCCCTCCCAAGAGACTCGACCGGCGCACACGGTCTCTCGGGGTGCACGGCCGCGATTCGCTGGCCAGGGAGGATGACCGCCATGAAACAAACCCGTGGCTAAGTTCGGCGACGAGAGTTCAGGTGTTGCAGGAGTATTGGGTCGATTGCTTCAACTTCGAAACCCTCGGGAAAGGGCGGACGGGGAGGTTCGCCGAGGGCCTCAAGCACTCGTGGGTGCTGGTAGTAGGCGGGATACACAAATCGCAGCAAGGCGTTCATGAACATGGGGTGCGCGGCGAATTGGGCCTCCACCGCATCGCGCCCGCTCGGGTGCGTCAGCCCCGCAAGACCCGCGGGGTCAAGCGCCAGGGCGGCTGCGCGTAGGGCGCGAAGCCCGGCGACCACTACAGGCCCAAGTTGGCGGTCGGCTTCGATCGCGTCGCTTAGGTCAGCGGCAATCCCCAGGGCGCCAGCGCCGGGCATGCGACCGTCGGCGCTGGCCGGGATGACCACATCAAGGAGCGCCTGCATGAAGCCGAAGTCAGGGAGCGGATTCGTCGTTTCATTCATGGTCAGTCGAACAGGTTCCCGATGTTCTTCTTGATCTGGTCGGCCACATAGAGCGCGAGGGCCTGGATTGTCGATGTCGGATTGACCCCTCCGGCCGTGACGAAGATGCTCCCATCGATGATGAAGAGATTCTTCACATCGTGCGCACGGCCCGACTCGTTGACGACGGACCGCTTGGGGTCGGTGCCCATGCGGGCGGTTCCCATCAGGTGCCAGCCGGCGGTTCGCATGAGCGGGTCCGACCAGGTTTCGACAGCGCCGGCGGCCACAAGCGCTTCCTTCCCGCGATCCACGGCGTGAGCGAGCATTTTGCGGCTGTTGTCGCTCAAGGTGTACGTCACTTTCGGAGCGGGGATGCCGTTGCTATCGGTGAGCTCGGAATCGAGGGTCACCATGTTGGATTCATCCGGGAGGTCTTCCGTGATCGCCACTATGCCGGCAATGTGACC
>DAOTTM010000266.1:0-30082 GCA_034437915.1 Dehalococcoidia bacterium
CTGAGCCTGTCGAAGGATGAACACGCCGCTGTCCATGGTTCGAGTGTGACCGGCCCTTCGACAGGCTCAGGGCGAACGGAACCCAGCACGTTGCCGTGCAAAACTCTGACGCCCACCCAAGTGGAGGTTGCAGTCGCACTCGTCGTCCTCGTTGCCCATCTCCTCGCGGATGCAACGCCGTCGCCCTCAAAGCTGAGCTGAGGCGCCACTTCCAAGGTATGCCTCCCGGCCATAAGATGGCGGGATGGAACGTGTCCGCATCAGCGATGTTGCCGTTGCTCATCCGGCTATGCGGATCACCCAGTCCGAAGCGGCGGCGGACATCGCGCGCATCACCGGAGACGCGCGCCGTGTCGCAGCCCTTGCCCGCGGGACCCGGATCGCATCGCGTGCGATCTGCCTCCCGGCAGGAGAACTCGCCGCGCTCACGTCAATCGCGCCCCGGAACGATGTCTACCGACGGCTCACGCCGCCCCTCGCATTCGAGTGCGCCGCGTCCGCGCTCGGCGAGACGCCCCGTGAGAATGTCGCCGTCATCATCTCGTCTTCGTGCACGGGCTACGCCCTTCCCGGATGGGCGGCTGGACTGGTCCCCGCCCTCGGCCTGCCACTGGAGACGGTACGGGTGCCTATCACCGAGGCGGGCTGCGCGGGCGGAGTGGTTGCCCTCGCCCTCGCCGCCGAGCACCTTCGGACGCGACCCGGGATGGCCGCGGTAGCCGTTGCGGTTGAGCTATGCTCCCTCTCCTTTCGCCCGGTGGAAAGCGAAAGTGCCCTGACTGCTTCCCTGCTCTTCGGCGATGGCGCCGGGGCGGCACTGCTCACGACCGGAGAGGGGCCTGGCCTCGAGATCGTCGATGCGATGAGCGTTCTGGTCCCCGGCACCGCCGATGCGCTCGGGTTCGACCTCCGGGATAGTGGGTTCGCGCCGGTACTGGCCCGCAGCCTCCCCGACCTCCTCGGCGTGCCCACGGCGACTGCGGTCGGACGCTTGCTGGCACGCAATCACCTTGGTCAGGGCGACATCTCCGCGTGGCTGATCCACCCTGGAGGCGCGAGTATCCTCCGCGGGATCGAGACTGCTCTTGCTCTTGAACAGCGCCAGACCTGCTGGTCTTGGGATTCGATGGCGGAGTTCGGTAACACCTCGTCCGCCGCCATCTTCGATGTCCTTCGCCGTTACCTCGGGAGCGACGCACCCAACGGCTATGCGGTCGTGGCCGCGTTCGGTCCGGGCGTCTCGATCGAGCTTCTTCTCGTGCACCGCTGGTGTTGATACGCCTCGTGGTCTGCGCCGCAATGGCAATCGGTCGCCTTGCGGAACTCGCCTGGTCACGCTACAACCTCGACCAGAGCGGTACGACGACCGAGGGCCAGTGGTCGCGCACAACCTACCCGCTCATCGTCGCCGTGCACGCCGCTGTCATCGCTGGGACGTTCGTCTTCGGCCGCGGGCGCCCCCGCTGGTTCTGGCTCGCCGTGCTTATCGCCGTCCAGCCGCTGCGCGCCTGGGTTCTCGCAACCCTTGGGCGCCGCTGGAACACGCGCGCCGCAGTCCCGGATGAAATGAGCATCGAAACCGGCGGCCCCTACGCCTATGTGCGCCACCCCAACTACACGATCATCGCCATCGAACTCTTCGCCCTCCCGCTCGCCTTCGGTGTGCGCTGGCTCGCCGCGCTCGGGTCCGTCGTGAACGTGGTCTTGCTCGCTCCGCGCATTGTCGAAGAGGAAGCGGCCCTGATGCGTCAGTCCGCCTATCGCGAGACGATGGCCCGCCGGAAGCGGTTCATCCCCGGCCTTCTTTAGAGTCCGAAGAGCAGCCCGCCGATGTCGCGGAGGCGAAGCGATCCCCATCCTCGCTCACCCCCGCTGATTGCCGTCAATCGGGTGAACGCGTCGGGATTCGCGGCCAGCCGCCCCACAGCGAAGTGAGCCACGCGCTCGTTGCGCCCCAGCAGCAACGACACCCGGGCGAGCAGATCGGAGTCCCGCCGCATCGCCCGCTGCGCTCGGTCGTACTCGCGGAACGGCTCGTATGAGCCCGACCGTAGATGCTCACCGATGGCCTCCGCAGCCAGCCGCCCCGACCGCAGTGCAAGGGCCATGCCCTCGCCGCTGATCCCATCCAAAAATCCTGCGGCGTCGCCCACGAGCAGCACATTCCCCCGCCATGAGCGCCGCGCCACTCTCGCGAACGGCCCTGCCGCGAGTGGCGTGTCCACCAGCTCGAACCCGGCATCCATCGCCCGATGGCCGGACAGTAGCTCCAGAAACCCCTCCTTGAGCCGACCGGCGAATGGTTGCATGGCGGGCTTTCGCAACAGCACCGCTACGTTGACCAGTCCCCCGCCGACGGGCGTGAGGTAGAGCTCGTAGCCTCGCTCGAAATACACCTCCACGAACCGCCGCGGCCCCTCGTCCATCCGCACGTGCGCGGAAACGCCGTACCGATTGCCGCGCCTGGGTCCGTCCAGTCCGGCGAGCCTGCGGACGCTGGAGTGCAATCCATCCGCGCCGAGGATCACTCGCGCCGACAGCGTCTCTGAGGACCCGCGAAGCCGGACACCTGCAACGCGGCCCTGAGACACAGCCAGCGACTCAACAACGAGCCCGCGCCGGATGTCCACGCCGGCGACGGTGGCCGCGTCGGCAAGCACCTGCTCCAAGACGCCTCTGCGCACCCCGAGGGCGCCGTGGCCATCGAGTCCCAGCCGCGCCTGCACCACTCTCTCCCCGGCGTGGAACCGGAGCCCATCGATCTCGGCGGATTCCATCCGGAGCCGATCGAGGACGCCGAGGCGCTCCAATTCGGCCACCCCCAGCGGGAAGAGCCCCTCGCCGCACGCCTTCCTTCGAGCCTCGCTCGCGCGTTCGATGAGTCCAACGCTCAGCCCGGTTCGCGCGAGATGAATCGCCGTGCAGCAGCCCGCCGGGCCGCCGCCAACCACAAGGACATCGTACATGTCGCAATCGTACGGTAGCGCAGCCCGGTGGCCGAGCAGTCTCACCCACGCTATGGCCGGATCGTGCGGCACGCTGCGACAAGTGCGGCAGTGGCTTTGTTGGTTACGCGAGACTCCAGGACCAAGAGGGAGGCGTCCCAATCGCCCGTTGCTCGAACTCGCCGGGAGCGACCTCGACGGAGACGATCCGGGGCGTGTCCCCGAAGAGATCGTCGGCGATGCCAAATGTGGCTCGGGGGTTGTTGAACAGCACCATCTCGTGGACGCACGGACTTGCTAGGACCGCCGGCCGCTTTCAAAGCTTCCCAATAGGAGCAGACTGCGGCAGGCGCCCTCGCACTGCTCCGAACAAGAGGTGGGTCACCATGGGACACATTCGCCTTGGCCGACTCCCGAAGTCGAGAGTCTGGGACGAAGTGATCGAACTCGTCGGCCATTCCCCGGACGATATTCCGGGTATCGCCGCAGCCGTCCTTGATGCAAGCGCGACCGCATTGGAACGAACCAACACCATCGCTGCTGCCAGTCGTGCGTTCCTGATTCTGCTTCAACTAGCACAAGCCGCTGAAGGTGGTGACATCGCCTGCACGCCGCGGTGGACCACTGTCCACTCATCCACGGTACGTCGCGGTGAGGCGCGACAGCCTTCGAATGCACCCTGACGACAGCGTTCTCGCGATGCTTGCGCGCATTCCCGCGCTTGGAACGGTGCGGTCTCAGACGGGCCAACCTCTTGGCCCAAGGGGAACACGTTTCATAACGCTGGGAAGTTGAGTCTGCCAGGAGTGCGTTAGCACGCGCTGAGGCACCGATCCGGGGAGCCAAATACTTCTTCAGTACAACGGAAGTCGCTGATGAGCGTGCCGGTCACGGCGACCTCGTCATCCGGGGTTATTGTCACGTCCTTCACGGTGAGGTTGACGAACTCCCAGCGTTCATCGTCGGTCATCAGCGCGGATGTTTCGGGCCAGCGTTTGGCCAATGCCAGCACTTCTTCGGCTGAGTGAACCTGGCGCCGCCGGGACTCTTCCGCTTGTCGAAGCCACGCAAGTTCTTGCTGCACCATGTCGATCTCTGCCTCGAAGTGGGTGCGGTCACGGGCGAACGCCGAAGTCCCCGGGCTACACGGTCACCCTCACCCAGGTCGCTAGCTGAACTCGCGGCGGGGGATTTTCAGAGTGGAGCAGCAGCAGAGCAGCAGAGGAGGAGTCCGTGGGACGGTGGGTGAGGGCTCTTACCCCCTGTTTCGAGGTATGAGGAAAGCCGCGAGCACCTATACTCTCCCCAATTCCTGATTCCCGGAGCCGGTAATGATTAGCACAACCACGGGTCCCCTCGATGGCATCAAGGTCCTGGACCTCACGATCTGGATCCAGGGGCCGACGGCGGCGATGTGTCTCGCTGCCCTCGGCGCGGATGTCATCAAGGTTGAACGGGCCGGTGGCGGCGACTTCAGCCGCAACTTCGGCGGCATGAACGGCGTCATGTTCCGGCGCGAAGGCATGGCCAATCTCATGTGGGTCATGTTCAACCGCTCGAAGCGCGCCCTCACGCTCGACCTCCACGAGCCGTCCGCGGCGCCGGTCTTCCGCAAGCTGGTCGAAGAAGCCGATATCTTCGTGACGAACCTCCACCCGAGTGCTCTCCGCCAATTCCAGGCGACGAGCGAGGACCTTCGCGCCATCAACCCACGCCTGATTTACGCGCGCGCCGCAGGCCTCGGCGAAGAGGGACCGCGTGCGGAGGACCCCTGCCAGGACACGGTCGGTATGGCCTACAGCGGCTTCATGTGGACCGCCGCCAGCTCGACCGATCGCCCGCATTATCTGCCCGGATCGATGGCTGATGTCCTGAGCGGCACCATGCTCTCGTTCGGGATCATGGCCGCCCTTCGCGAACGGGACCGCACGGGCCTCGGCCAGGAGGTCAGCTCCAGCCAGCTTCAGTCGCTCCTCTGGATGCAGAGCATGATGGCTGGCGCCGCCGCCAATTTCGGCGAAGAGATGGTCCCTTCGGACCCGATGCGCCCCCAGATGCCGCTCGTGAACATGTACGAATGCGGCGACGGCAGGTGGATCGCCCTCGGCCTCATCCTCGAATCCCACTGGCCACCCTTTACTGAGGCACTCGGTATCGAAGAACTCCGGGACGATGTGCGCTTCGCAGAGGTTGGCGATCGCATCCGCAACTCCGAGGCCCTGACCGCGGTGATCCGGGAGCGGCTCCTCCACCGTTCGGCGGCGGATTGGCTTGAACCGCTCCGCGCCCGCGACCTTTGGGTCTCGCCGGTGAACCGCATGCGCGACCTCCCGGACGATCCCCAGGTTGTCGCTAACGAATACCTGGTGCGCATGGACGACGGCTGGTCCGTCCCCGCGCTGCCCTTCTCGCTCCATGGCCACCGCGTGTCCACACGTCCGGCACCAGCTTACGGCGCCGACACGGACGCGATCCTGGGCGAACTCGGCCTCAGCGAGGAGGAGGTCACGCAGCTTCGTGTCGATGGCGCGGTCTGGTAGTGGCGGTCACTTTCGCCCGGAGCAAACGTTTCCTCCGCTCCGAAGATCTTGCGACCGGCCCGACTCGACGCTAGGATCGTGCCAACCAATTCACGCCCCGCACAGGAGCAACCATGGCCGACACTACCACTCCCGAACTGAACTTCGATCCCGACGCTCTTCGCGAGCGGTACCGCCTGGAGCGCGATCGCCGCCTCCGGAGCGAAGGGAACCAGCAGTACATCAACATCGCCGAATTCGAGCACTACCTCGAAGACCCCTACGCGGCGCCGATCGAACGCGCCCCCCTATCGGACCAGGTGGAAGTCGCGCTCATCGGTGGTGGCTTTGCTGGCCTGCTGACCGGGGCCCGGCTGCGCGAATACGGCTTCACCGATATCCGTATCGTCGAAAAAGCCAACGACTTTGGCGGCACCTGGTACTGGAACCGCTACCCCGGCGCGGCCTGCGATACCGAAGCCTACATATACATGCCGCTGCTCGAAGAGACCGGCTACATCCCCACTGAAAAGTACGCCAAAGGCCCGGAAATCTACGAGCACAGCCAGCGCATCGCCCGCCACTTCGACCTCTATAAGGATGTCCTGTTTCAGACACAGGTGACGGAACTCCGCTGGAACGAAGACAGCTCGACCTGGACGATTTCGACCGATCGCGGCGACAACTTCCGAGCGAAATATGTCGTCATGGCGAACGGCCCACTGAATCGACCGAAGCTCCCTGGCATTCCTGGAATCGAGAGCTACAAAGGGCACAGTTTCCATACCAGCCGCTGGGATTACGCCTACACCGGTGGCAGCAGCTACGGCGGTCTGACTGGCCTCGCCGATAAGCGCGTCGGCATCATCGGTACCGGGGCGACAGCGATCCAATGCATCCCGCACCTCGGCGCCAGCGCGCAACAACTCCTGGTCTTCCAGCGCACACCCTCGTCTGTCGATGTGCGCGCCAATCGCCCGACTGATCCGGATTGGCCGAAGACCCTGAAGCCCGGCTGGCAGAAGGAGCGGATGGAGAATTTCTCGACGCTCACGACTGGCGGCAAGGCGGAAGTCGATCTCGTCGCCGATGGCTGGACCGAGATCATCGGCAAGCTCGCTCGCCGGCGCCTCGACGATGGCTCGGACTTCGCCCGGCAACTCGAGTTGGCCGACTTCGAGAAGATGGAGCAGATTCGCCGCCGGGCAGAGGAGATCGTCGCCGATGCCACCACGGCGGAGTCGCTCAAGCCGTACTACCGCCAGTTCTGCAAGCGGCCCTGCTTCCACGACGAATACCTCCAAACGTACAACCGGATGAACGTCACGCTCGTCGATACCCAGGGACAGGGTGTCGAACGTATCACCGAGAAGGGCATCGTCGCGAACGGTGTCGAGTACGAAGTGGATTGCATCATCTACGCGAGCGGCTTCGAAGTTGGCACGCCGCTCGAACGCCGCGCCGGTTACCAGGTCCATGGCCGGGATGGCATCGCACTCAGCGAGAAGTGGCGCGATGGCATTTCGACGCTGTTCGGCATGCAGTCGCGCGGCTTCCCGAACTGCTTCATCATCAGCGGCTCGCAGGTCGGCCAGAGTGCGAACATCCCGCACCTCCTCGCCGTCCAGAGTTCGCACATCTCGCACATCATGAACGCGGCCCGCGATCATGAAGCGCGGGAAGTCGATGTCACCGAAGAGGCGGAAAATGCCTGGGTTCAGACCGTGATGGACGCCGCGCTCGGCAACATCGGCTTCCTCGAATCCTGCACCCCGGGCTACTACAACAACGAAGGCCAGCCAAACGGAGAACTCATGCGCCGGAATGGCTCCTACGCGCCGGGCATCATGCGCTTTTCCCGTAAGCTCAACGAATGGCGCGAAGAGGGCAACCTGCAGGGGATCGAATTCATTCCCTGACGGCGATGCTTGCTCTGATTGGCAGCTGGAAAGCGACAAATTGTGCGTTGCGTGGCGTTCCGCCCCGCGACGGCAGACGGCTCTGGTTGTCCTGAACGAAGCTCGCCCTAGTCTTCCGGCCGGTCCCTCATGAACATCTCGATCAGGTCGATGGGGATCGGGAAGACGATCGTGCTGTTGTTCTCTGCCGCAACAACTCGGGCTGCTTTGGACTGACGTTGACCTTGAGCGTGGCGTCATGGCTGTGCGTCGAACTTTGCAGTGGCCGAAAGGAAGAAGGGCCGGGCGGGGACGATGACCCATGATTACAAGCGCAACGGCACGACCACGCTATTCGCCGCCCTCAACGTAGCAACGGGCGTGGTCATTGATGAATGCATGCCCCGCCACCGTCACGACGAGTTCCTGGTCTTTCTCAAGAAGGTCGAAAGGCAAACGGACAAAACGCTCGACATTCACATCATCGTTGACAACTACGCGACGCATAAGCACCCCACCGTCAAGGCCTGGCTCGAAGTGCACTCCCGCATCCATATGCACTTCACACCGACCTCCGCATCTTGGGTCAACCTTGTCGAGCGCTTATTCGGTGAGATCACGGACAAAGCCATCCGCCGAGGTGTCTTCAAGAGCGTCCGTGAACTGGAGACCGCGATCACGACCTTCATCGAAGCCCGTAACCGCAATCCCAAGCCGTATACCTGGACCGCCAGCGTCGCTGCATCCTCCAAAAGGCGAACCGGGCGCGCGCCACTATCGACCGACTCAAAGGTGACGCTAATTCGGATTCCCTACACTGGCGGTGTACATCCGGATCGTGGTTGACCTGCTTCGCGCTCTCGAACTCGCTCCCTCAGCCCGCGAGCGGGGTTCAAGTTGACGCCTTGAAAGTGTTCGCGTGCCACCGAGAGGCATGCCGACTCGCCGGTGTGCCTGCTGACGACCCCATGAGGCAGGTTCTTTCGGAGCCAGACCCGTTGAAGCGCGCGTTGCGCGCGTCCCGCATCGCGGCTCTCACGGCAGTCAGCTTCTCGTCGGTCGTTGCGGATGCGTTGACGAGTCTTCCGCCGGGTGGTCGCCAGGCGCTGGCCGCGCACCTTTTCGAGTTCGGAAGTGCCGGCAACCTGGTTGCCGCCATCGCCGAGCAGTGTGCTGAACTCTACCTAGCGGTTTGCACCGCGCAGGATGTGCATGAGTCCGTCCCGGCGAGGAGCGCACGTTACGAGGTCTGGAAGCGCATCGAGGCGTTGATCGGGCCCTATCGGAGATGGCGGAACGATCCCGTCGTTCTGCCCCGGTTCGTTATCCCGCGACCGACTAAACGGCTAGACTCGGTTGATGGTTGGCAGATCCCTCGGCTTTGGGCCGCACGAAGGGTCCGGCGAGGAATCGGTGGCTGAAGCCGCCAACGAGTTCGAGCAGGCCGCGCGACCGGGCCTCCAGTACTACCTGCTCTCGGCGCTCTCTTGCGTCCTTGCGACATTGGGGCTTATCACCAATTCAGTTGCCGTCATCATCGGAGCGATGCTCGTAGCTCCGTTGATGGGCCCAATCATGGGCTTGGCACTCTCCTCGATTCGCTCTCGGCCCGGCCTGTACCGGCGCTCGCTGTTCGGACTCGCTTCGGGAGCGGCACTTGCTATTACCCTCTCGGCACTCATCGCTGCCGTTGCCAGACACCTGCCCTTCGACGCGCTGGCGACCGTCCCGCCGGAAGTGCGCAGCCGGGCGAACCCATCGTTGTTTGATCTCGGAATTGCATTGGCCGGTGGATCAGCCGGGGCGTACGCTACCGCCCGCATGAAGGGAGTTGCGGCGGTGATCGGCGTTGCGATTGCGACGGCACTAATGCCGCCTTTGTGTGCCGTGGGTATCGGGATCGCCCTGACGGACGTGGATATCGCTCGAGGCGCTTTCTTGCTGTTTCTCACCAACCTCGTGGCGATCGCCTTCTCCGCGGTGGTCGTGTTCGCGGCACTGGGATTCTCGTCGCGCGACGCTGCGTGGGGGCCGATCCACGCGATCCTCGAGGCTGGGGCTATCCTCGCTCTCGGTATCTTGCTGTCTGGACTAACGCTGCGCACGGTCGACGCTGCCCGAGAGGAGGCGCGGATCAACTCGTCGGTCGGGAACGCTGTACAGGATGTGCTGCTCGGAGCCGAACTGCTATCGCTTTCCAGGGACACTGTCGGTGACGTGCTGCGCCTCAGGATTCGTGTTCAAGTGCCCGGTACTGCAACTCGGGAAGACGTGTTGAGGATCCAGGAGGCGGTGGCAGACGACTTGGGCCGGACGGTCGAACTGACGTTCATTGGCGTGCCCACGCTGGTACTGGAGGCGGTTCGCCCCGTTGCGTCGCGAACGGTGCAAGCGACGCCGTCGGCCGCCGCGGTTCGGATTTCGACGAGCACCCCAACTCCGTCGCCGACACCAACGCCCATTCCCACCCCGACTCCGACTGCTGCGCCAACCCCGGTTCTCATTCCGCCCCTCGTTGGGAACGCCGGCTTGGCAGACTAAGGGACTGTCTGATAATAACCGCTTCCGGGTCCGAACCTGTGTTAGATTCAGTAAATGCCTCGATAATTTTCTGACACATCCTAAGCCCCCGGCACTCGCATCGGTCGCGCGAATCTGCCAAGCCAAGGCGCTTTAGCAGGGGCGCGAAAGTGAGCCCTTGGAGAATTAGAGAGAGAAACACAATGCCGAACACCAGAGCGACGGCATCGACGTCTCCAAGCGTCCGTTCCGATTCCAACAGCCCGAGGACAAGTGCGATCGGGATTGTCCCGCGGAGCCCGCCCCAACCGACGGCGGCAACGGCCAACGCGGACGTGTATGGCAAGTGAAAATGACGTGCAAGGATCGCCACGATAGCGCACAAAACGAGCAACTCGGATATCTGGGTTTCCAGCTCGCTCAAGTTTGTCAGGGCGAACCCCCATCTTTTCTCCCGTCATGGACGAACCGGTAGTGCGACTGCCGCGAGCTTCTGCACGTGCATCTCCACCGCCCGGTCTTCCTCGAGCTGGCCGCTTCACGGGTCCGCGGCCAGGACAACCGCGAACGCCGATAGGCATCGCGGCGGGCAGCGTCGGGTTCCGTTGGGCGAAGCCGGGCGGCCCGAATCGAGGCGCCGACGGGAAGCGCTCGGCTTTGGCGCGATTCGAACCCGCTGTGGCCTCATCGCGAATGAAATGGCGTCTTCCGTGGGCGGCGAGTGTCGAACGGAGCGTAAGGGAGGGTGGCGTTGCGCGCAGAGAACGCCCGTGATGGGCAGCACTGCGTTAGCCTCCCGCGTCTTACAATCTGTGGATGCTTGCCCACCGCCACGCTACCCAACAATGATGATCAATCCCTTTCGAGCGGGAGGCGAGTTCGTGGCCGAGCGAGTCTTTCGGCCCGCCCAGGCGTTCGTCAAGACGGAGGCCTCTGGGGCCTTCCTGCTGTTCGCGGCGGCGTTCATCGCCATCCTATGGGCGAACTCGCCGTGGGACGCCAGCTATTTCGACCTGTGGAATCGCCAGCTGTCGATTGACACCTCGCTCTTCAAGGTCGAGAAGACCCTCGGCAAGCTTGTCAACGACGGGCTGATGACGGTGTTCTTTTTCGTGGTTGGGCTGGAGATCAAACGCGAATTCGTGCACGGCGAGCTCTCATCGCGGCGCCGGGCCACGCTACCGCTCGCCGCAGCAGCGGGGGGGATGGTCGTGCCCGCGCTCATCTTTGCTGTCATCAACGCGGGCGGATCGGGATCTCACGGCTGGGGCATCCCCATGGCAACCGACATCGCATTTGCGCTCGGGGTGCTCATGCTCCTTGGCAACCGCATCCCGTTCGGGGTGAAAGTGTTCCTGCTTGCCTTCGCTATCGTTGACGACCTTGGCGCGATCCTCGTCATCGCCCTGTTCTACACGGAGAGCATTTCCCTCGAGGCGTTGGCCTGGGCGGGAGCCATGCTGGTCGTCTTGCTGGCGGCGAAACGGGCTAACGTGCGCTCGACGGACGTGTATCTCGTGTTGGGCATCCTGTTCTGGCTCGCCGTCCTCAAATCGGGCATCCACGCGACCATCGCGGGCGTCATCCTCGCCATGCTGACGCCGTCAAGCGCGCGATTCGATGCGCAGGACTTCGACGAGAGCGCGGCAGAACTGATGGCCCGAATTCGAACCGCCCAGACAGAGGGCGACACAGACACGCAGCGCGCGCTGGTCGGCCAACTGGAAGGACTGAGCCGGGGGAGCACGTCGCCACTCGACCGCATCGAGCATTTTCTCCACCCGTGGGTGAGTTACCTGGTTGTGCCGGTCTTTGCGCTCGCCAACGCGGGGCTGGCGATCGATTCGGACCTGGCGCGAGACGCCTCGACAAGCCCAGTCTCGATCGGCATTGCGGCGGGGCTCATACTGGGCAAGTTCAGCGGGGTCTTTTTCGCCTCATGGGTGGCCGTTCGTACTGGCCTGGCCACGCTTCCGCAGAGCGCAACATGGAAGCACATCGCAGGCGCGGGAATGCTTGGGGGCATTGGTTTCACGGTGTCGCTGTTCATCACGGGATTGGCGTACGTCGATGGTTCGCTACGGGACGAGGCGAAGGCCGGAGTGCTGGTGGCCTCGATCATCAGCGCATTGATGGGGTATGCGTGGCTGCGCCTCTGTTGCTCCCCGGCATCTTCACCAGAGGTCGCCGAATCGAGCACCGCCACCTAGCGGGCTACATGAAGTGCCCACAACCCCCAACGCTGCGAATATGACACGACTCACCAGGACGATTGAGGTTGACATGGAGAAATCCCTAATGGCAGACAGCGCAATTCGTGCCCACCTCGGCTTCTTGGTCGAACTCGCTCGCCCCGCCAGCGACGACGACACCGACCTCCTCGGAGGGCGATACGTTGATTCGTACGCGAAGCCTCTCGGAGATGTCATTCTCGAAGCCCGGAGTCCCACCCGCCGGTTTCTCCTCATCGTCTCGGATAGTGTCGTCCCGATGCATGTCGAAGCTGCGCTCGAACACGACGATCGAACGGAATCGAGAGCGCGTCGCGCCGTGCTCCGCTACCCTAAAGGAGCGACGGTGCCGCCCGGTGTCGTGAGAAACGGAGACGCTTGGGAGGGCGACGACTCCGTCGCCTATGCGTTCGTCTCGGAAGACCAGGCGACCTTAGCCCAGCAGGGGAGTTGACCCATGGGCGTCGTTGACTCACCGGGCCCTCTCTCACCGAATGACCCATCCCCGGACGCGAAGCCATCGCGCTCTTCCGAGTTAATCGTTAGGGCCGTTTATTTCTTCGGATCTGACACAAAATAGTCCTTTCGCCTGTCGAACTTTGATCTAGGTTCAAGATTCAAAAAGGTAATTTCGTTCATTGACACTCATCACTCCGTCAGTTTCGATCCGGACAATGGCGGATCGGTCCGGCGATCCGCCTGGTGGCGCGCCCGTCCCAAGGTGGTCTCGAGCATTCTGACCAGCTTACCGGCCGCGCCCCGGACGGCTTGCTCCCAGGTGGCCGCCTCGTCGGTGACTGCCATTGGCTGCCGACCCTCCAGGTGGGCTTCCATAACGCAGCGGATGTCGTCGATCCCGTCCTTCTTATCACTGTTGTTATCGCTGAGGTGGACGGTGACCTGGGTCACGTGATCGCTGATTCTGCTTAGAGCACTGTCTATTACGCCTCTCACTTGCGCCATCAACGATTCACTACCTTCGATATTTCGGTCGGTGTTGATCTGAATCTGCATGGTATTCTCCGTTCGAGTTTCAGTTGAGCCGGGCTAATACCGGTACGTGGCAGCGAGTCCGGTGCGACCGGGCATCAAGTCAGTAGGCAGAACCATGACCCGGCCGCCCAACCTCTCAACCAACTCGCCGAGATCGTCAAGCAGATCGTCAACGTGCGGATCTGTCAGGTCTGCAGCTTCAATCGTACCCGTCAGGCTGTCGAGTTTGCGGGCGATCTTGCGGCCGGACTCGATCAGCAGTGTGGCCACTCGTCCGCCGACAGCCGCCTGAGCCACGTTTGCGGGGTCGGCGCTGCCAAGCCCCCGGGATTCTGCGAGGGCGAAGTCATCGACCAGCGCGGCAAGCCGTGCCGCGTACTGTGGTTCGACAACCTCCCACGCGAGGCGTCGCAGCTCGGTGATGGGCAAGACGGCTGGATTAATATTGAGCCCTTCTGCAATCAGGAACGGGTTGTGGCTGACCTGGCGAAAAAGGTGATGGTGTTCTGGAAGTGCCGCGAGCAGCAGCGGCAGTCCAGATTGGTGGGAATTATGCTCTATCACGGCCCGATCGAGCACACGAAAGAACCGCTCAGCGTCGAACTCCGCCAGGTCCTTTCTTCCACCATGGCCGTGGTGCATGCTCACCGTCCCTTGGCCGAGCCCGCCATATGAGGCGACGGTCGAATGCGGTTCGGTTAGCTCGTCGCCTAGTGCCTCGGTGATCGTCCGCGGGACTCCAGGGGCCAGCTCGATCTCGTCGAATGCGTCCCGGTTCCCCTCAAAGAGCTGAACCTGGCTGAGACTCAATCCCAATACCTGAAAGCGATCGAGCGATTGCAGCTGACGTCGCAGTGGCTTGGTGTGGAAGCTATCCGCCACTATCGCCATTTCGGGGACTGGTCGCTGAAGCCGGAACACGCGAAACAGGTTCGGTCCGCCGAGCACTGCTAATCCATCCAGGGTATGTCTCCAGAAGGCCTCGTCGCGGGCCAGCGAGTCGAACGGATCGAGAGAGCGGCGGGTTTCGTCGGCAGAGTATGTTTGCAGTAGTGATGCTTCCAGCTCCCTCATCAGATTGCGAAAACGGATGGGGTCCTGCTGATTTTCGGGGTGGCGCCGATGGGTCGCCTGGTAGATGGAGAGACATGGCGACCGCTGATTCGAGATTAACTCGGCCACCGATTCTTCCGTGAGCAACTTCGGATAGTCTGTCATTCTATGTCTCCTGCCAACTTTGCATCGTACTTGATGTGAGGGGTGGACCTTCTTTCGCAGAAGTACCGCAGGCCGTCGCCAGCGCGTTCCCATTCGCGGCGCTTACTGGCGCTGAAGAGAGATCCGCTCTTCGTGGGCGTTCTCACTCCTTCTCTGTTTGAAGACCGAGGCCATTGAGAGGTGGCCATTGAGACGCCAACAAGCCAGGCTACCGTCCGGATGGCCGATTTCCCGCGACAGGAAGGGAACGCGCGTTCTTGCCCAGCCGTCGGACCCGCTGGTCGAGTCGCACGCCTCGGTGCGAGGTTTCTGTCCAGACCACAATGGCACGAGCGCCCCAGATCTGTCTGTTCGAAACTAGCAGACGGGGCACCGTGCGGACTCAATGCGGGTCTGAGTGCAACGGCGTTTCCGACCCCACGATGTTTCCCTTGAACAACCACTGCGTCGGGTCGTCCGAGTGCGGAGACCGGTTCGTTCACTTGACCGCCGTTCCGGGGGGAGGTTCCCCCCATGGAGTCCCTTGCGCAGGAATTCGCCGATATCGCCAGCTTCTTCACGATCTGGGTCCGGGAAGCGCATGCCGGGGGTAACTACCCTCAACCGGAAACAGTTGACGGCCGGTGTTCCTACGCAAGGGACTTCCTTGCCGCAGACCATGTGGCGATCCCCGTGGTGATGGACGATTTCGGTGGCGCGATTCAGCATGTGATGGGCGGATTTCCGAACTCGGTGTACATCATCGACACGCGCGGAAGGGTGGCATATCGCGCCAACTAGGCGGATTCCCGCGAAGTCCACCGCGTGCTTAACGCCCAACGAGAGGTCCTGCGCCGCCGGGAAGCAGCCGAGGACCTCGGGATCCCGCGTTGGAGCGAAGAAGTGAGTCCCACTCCGCACGAGGACCCGGCCAACGAGGCCGTGACGGCGATCCGGGTGGTGGGAGGAAGCCGCCAACTACGATGAGCCGGAGCGCTTCATGGGCCCAGAGCGGGCAGCCTCATTCCGGGCGGCATACGAGCGCGCGACCGGCCGCCAGAGCATCAGGCCGGAACCGAGCACGTGATTACCCTGCGCCTGGCCGGGCTGCGTGGTCATTCCGCAGGCGCGTCACCGTGTTTGCCCGGCGCCCAGCCATGGTCAGTCAAGTGACTGGAGGCGAACAGCAACGGCTCTTCCGGCGCGGATTCCGCTCTACGTCACCGCGATCCTGGCCTCGACCGCAGTTCCCGGCCTCTTTCCGCCGATCCGGGTGGGCGACAACGTCTTCGTTGAGCGCCGGTCTCGACGTCACCGCCGCCATTGATCTCGGAGCCACGACCGTCATTGCCCGCGAAACATCGTCGAGCTGCTCACCCGGTCCCGGGAGGTCATCTCCGAAGAGCGTGCTTCGTGCTCCACCGAGCATGTTGCACATAGGGCCCACGTGGTCCACGTCCGGCCCGGGCTTTCGTCAGCCGACCGCACCGGGTTTGGCGACGTCGACCGGCTCCTTGCCGATTCCTACGCCATGGCCTTCAGCGTCTTGGACCAGTGCTGGGAGGGGACGAGCCTGGAGCCGGGCCACTATCACCTCGCCGTCCCGGCCGCGCCGGGCCGCCCGCGCGGCTGAGCGGACACGGCCGGTGACGAGGATCACTGACGGCAGTCAAGACGGCCTCGTTCAATGGAAGTGCCGAGCGCGGGGACAACGCTCGGTGCCGATCAACCCGGGAAGGTGCGATGGCGACACTACTCGACAGCGACGGCCACATGCTCGCACAGGCTGGGCGACGCCTCGACGACGACGACGGTCGAACTCTCCTGCTTTCGCAGATGCGGGGCAAGGGATGGTGGCTGCGCTACTATTGCGGGCGCGGATGCGGGAAGTCCGGCTCAATCTCGGCGATCGGAAGGAGTCAACGACTTGAAGGAATCTAACGTGCTCGGAATCGACATCGGCGGCACGGGCATCAAGGCCGCGATTGTCGATGTTGCGGCAGGCAGCCTGGTCTCGCCGCGTGAGCGCGTCCAGACTCCTAGGCCCGCCACACCCGAATCCCTGGGAGATGCCATCAAGAGCCTCGTCCGCGCCGCCGCTTCGCCTTCTCCCGAGATTGCCGGAATAGGATTCCCGGGCGTCATTAGAAGGGGCACGGCCTGCACGGCGCCGAATCTCGGTAAACGATGGATCGGTGTGAACGTCGAGCATCTGGGCGAGGCCGCGATCGGACGTCCGACTGCGGTGATCAACGATGCCGACGCGGCCGGGCTCGCAGAGGTCAGGTTCGGAGCGGGCAAGGGCGTTGCCGGGCTCGTAGTTCTGATCACCCTGGGCACAGGAATCGGTACCGCATTGATGCTGGACGGCAAGCTCGTGCCGAATTCGGAACTCGGACATATCGAGGTTCGCGGGACGGATGCCGAGCGGAGAGCCGCGGCATCCGTCCGTGACCGAAAGGGCCTCAGTTGGCGCCAGTGGGCGTCGGCCGTTGAAGAGTATCTCGTAGCACTCGATCGATTGCTCTGGCCGGATCTCGTCGTAATTGGTGGTGGGGTGAGTGCGGAGCCAGGACGTTTCATGCCCTTGATCAACGTCCGGCCTCCCGTCGTCCCAGCCGTCATGGGTAATGACGCCGGGATCATCGGTGCAGCGCTTTGGGGATGGGACTGCCTGGCCGCGACCGAGCGCGCCGAACAGCCGAAGGGTTTGTGACTGCCATCCACCGCGCGGCGACACGCGCTCCAGTATCATTAATTCCCAGATGACCAGCGGTTCCGTAGCCGCCGGACTCCGCCGGCAGTCCCGAGGCTAAGGAGAGGGAGACAACTGTGACAACACTGCACCCGGAGCGACCGGCGAGCCCGTCGCAGTCTGCTACTGCGACGGATGAATTGTGTATCAATACAATTCGCACGCTCGCCATGGACGCAGTCCAGACCGCGGGTTCCGGGCACCCTGGCACAGCAATGGGCGCCGCGGCCCTGGCCTACACGCTCTGGTCGCGGTACCTGAAGCATAATCCGGCGAACCCCGGGTGGGCTGATCGCGACCGATTCGTGCTCTCTCCGGGGCACGCGTCAATCTTGCTGTACAGCCTGCTCGCGCTGACCGGATATGCTCTGCCTCTCGATGAGTTGCGGCGATTCCGGAAGTGGGGAAGCCTCACCCCCGGCCATCCTGAGCGTGGCCTTACGCCCGGCGTTGAACTCACGACCGGGCCTCTCGGCTCGGGCTTCGCCACCGCCGTTGGGATGGCCCTTGCCGAGCGGTCCCTCGCGGCTCGTTTCAATCGTCCAGGCCACGAGATCGTGGATCACTACACGTATGGGATTTGCAGCGACGGTGACCTGATGGAGGGCGTTGCCTCGGAGGCAGCGTCTCTGGCGGGGACGCTCAGGCTGGGCAAGCTGATATTCATCTATGACGACAACGGGATCTCCATCGAAGGCAACACCGATGTTGTTTTTCGAGAGGATGTCGGAGCCCGATTCCAGGCGTACGGCTGGCATGTGCAGCACGTCGACGGGAATGACGTCGCGGCGGTGGACGCCGCGCTTCGTGCCTCCCGTGAGGCTTTCGACCGCCCGTCGCTCATCGTCGCGAGAACGGTCATCGCCTACGGCAGCCCGAACAAGGCGGGAACCCCGGAGGCGCACGGCACCCCCCTCGGATCTGAAGAGGTGCGGCTGACCAAGCGTGCGCTGGGCTGGCCGGAGGACGCGACCTTCTACGTGCCAGAGCAAGCGCTGACGGAGTTCCGCAACGCGCGGGATCGCGGGCGCCGGCAGGAATCTGTGTGGCAGGAGCGGATGGCTTCCTACGCGGACGCATTTCCCGAAGAGGCGGAAGAGTTCCGCATGGCCATGTCCGGCGAGCTGCCGGCGAATTGGGAAGAAGCCCTCCCCCGGTTTTCGCCCACCGACGGCGCTGCGGCGACGCGAGTGTCCTCCGGCATCACCCTCAACCGGCTCGGTGCAGTCCTTGATGGCCTGGTGGGTGGGTCCGCCGACCTCGCGCCTTCAACGAACACGCTCCAGGCAGGAAAGGGAGACTTCTCCGCGAGCACCGCGGCCGGGCGAAATCTGCACTTCGGCGTTCGGGAGCACGCGATGGGCTGCATCGCCAACGGCATGGCGGTGCATGGTGGCCTAATCCCCTATTGCGCGACGTTCTTCGTATTCTCGGATTACATGCGACCGGCCATTCGACTTGCGGCATTGATGCAGGCGAAGACCATCTTCGTCTTCACGCACGACAGCATCGGTGTTGGTGAAGACGGACCCACACATCAGCCGATAGAGCAGTTGGCCTCGCTCCGGGCCATGCCGGGACTCACCGTTGTGAGGCCAGCGGACGCCAACGAGACGGCCGCGGCCTGGCGGGTAGCGGTTGAACGCGAGGGGCCGACGGCGCTGGTGCTCTCGCGCCAGGCCTTAGCGCTCATCGGTGACCCCGAACGGGTCAGGACAGGCGTCCCCCGAGGCGGGTACGTACTTCTCGATGGTTCGCCTGGTGTGCCCGACGTGGTCATCCTATCGACCGGTTCGGAGGTGGCAGTAGCGCTCGACGCTGCCAGGGTGCTGGAGGACCGAGGCATCCTCGCGCGCGTCGTTAGCCTGCCCAGCTGGGAACTGTTCGACGCGCAGCCCATGGCCTATCGCGACTCCGTCCTCCCACCATCGGTTTCAGCACGGGTGGCGGTTGAAGCGGCCTCGCCCTTTGGCTGGGAGCGCTACACGGGAACCGACGGCGAGATCGTTGCACTGGACCACTTCGGGGCGTCGGGTGCGGCGGCGGTCCTCTACCGCGAGTTTGGAATAACGGCGGAGGCCGTCGGGAATGCCGCGGTGCGCTCGCTCGATCGTTCCAGACGAGCGCCCGCGTCGAAGTTGAACCAGGCGGTGATACTGTGAAGTTCGCTGTCGCGTCAGACCACGCAGGGATCGTCCTTCACGACCCTGTGGTCGCCGAACTTCGGCGCCTTGGACACGAGGTCCGGGAGACGCCCAAGCCTTCTGGGCCAGTCGACTACCCCGACGTCGCAACCAGCGTGACGCAACTTGTCTCGAACGGCTCTGCGGCTCGTGGCGTGCTTCTCTGCGGGAGCGGAGTGGGCATGAGCGTTGCTGCCACCAAAGTGACCGGCATTCGCGCGGCAGTTTGTCACGATACCTTCTCCGCCCGGCAGGGCGTCGAAGATGACGCGATGAACGTTCTTTGTCTGGGCGCGCGCGTCGTCGGCCCTGACCTCGCCCTCGAGGTAGTGCGGGCATTCGCTGCGGCCTCGTTCAGCGGCGCCGAACGGCACGTCCGGCGGCTCGCGAAGGTTGCCACCATTGAGAAATCCAGCCAGCAAACGATCGAGGTTGAACATGTCCAGTCCCATGACTAGCGCGACGCGCGTCCAGGAAATCCTTCAGGCCGGCCAGAGCATCTGGCTCGATTTCATCCAGCGGGGGCTGATCACCTCCGGCGCCCTTGCGCAGATGGTGCGCAACGACTGGATTACCGGACTCACTTCCAATCCAACCATCTTCGAGCGGGCGATTTCTGGCTCGGCCGACTACGATCACGCTCTGCGCCTCATCGCCGCGCGGGAGCCGACGAGCTCCTACGAGGCGTTCCTCGAACTGGCCACGGACGACATCCGGGCCGCCGCCGATATCCTGCGCCCAATCTACGAGGCCACGAGCGCACGAGACGGATACGTCTCACTTGAAGTGCCTCCGTCCTTGGGGCGCGACTACCCCGCCACCGTGACGGAAGGTCTCCGGCTCTTCGGGTTAGTGGATAGACCCAATGTCATGATCAAGGTGCCCGGCACGACCGAGGGCGCCAAGGCCGCCGCGGACCTGATCGCCGCGGGCGTCAACGTCAATGTGACCCTGCTCTTTAGCGTGGGTCAGTATGAGGAAGCGGCCCAGGCGTATATCGAAGGACTCGAGCGGCGGCTCGCCGCGGGCGCACACGTGGACCGCGTCGCGAGCGTCGCGTCGTTCTTCGTGTCGCGCGTCGATACTGCGGTGGACGCGCTGCTCCCGCCGGGTTCGCCCCTCCGCGGCCGGGCGGCCGTGGCCAACGCGCGCCTCGCCTACCGTCGCTTTCTGGAGAATTTCGCCGGCGACCGATGGAGTCGGCTGGCCGACGGCGGTGCCATGGTCCAGCGTCCGCTCTGGGCATCAACGGGAACGAAGAACGCCGAATATAGCGACGTGTTCTACGTCGACGATCTCATCGGTCCTGACACGGTGAATACGATGCCCGAAGCGACCCTCCGAGCAGTGCTCGACCACGGGTCCGCCGAACCCGCGCTTTTCACCGGCATGGCGGAGGCCGCGGTGGAAATGCGCGCGATCGCCGCAGCTGGTATCGACTTCCCTACAGTTACCGCCCGCCTACTGGAAGACGGCCTCAAATCATTTGCGTCTGACTTCGAGCGCCTGCTCGACCGTATCGAGTCGATCCTCGCGTCTCTTCGCAATGCGACGAGAATGGCGACGGCAAGCCTCGAAACGCTGCAGGCCTACACAACTCCAGAACGAGGAGTTCCGCGATGACAGCAACGATGAAGATTGGCATGGTCGGTCTTGGCGTATGGGGGCCGGGCTGGCCGGGCGGCTTCGGGCCGTCGGGCACGAAGTCATCGGCTACGACCGGAATCCCGACATCTCCGACGTCGGATCCATCAAGGAGATGGTGACCCAACTGCCGTCGCCGAGGGTTGTATGGGTCATGGTGCCGTCCGGTGCGATCACCCAGGACACCATCGAGGCGGTCGCAAAGGAACTCGCGCCCGGCGACATCGTGATCGATGGCGGAAACAGCTACGTCAAGGACACCGTGCGCCGCGGCAAGGAATTGGCCGAACGCGGGATTCGATTCCTCGACGTCGGCACTTCGGGCGGGGTCTGGGGGCTCGAGAATGGCTTCTGCCTGATGGCTGGCGGAGAGCGCGACGTCTTCGAGCACGTAGAACCCGCGCTCGCGGCGCTGGCTCCCGAAGGCGGTTACGCCCACGTGGGAGCGTCCGGCGCCGGACATTTCTCCAAGATGGTCCACAACGGGATCGAGTACGGGATGCTCCAGGCTTACGCCGAAGGCTTCGATCTCCTGCATTCCGCCGCCGAATACGACTACGACTTGCACCAGCTCGCCGCGCTCTGGAATCACAGCAGCGTCGTTCGTTCCTGGCTGCTAGAACTCGCCGAGAACGCTTTCGAGAGCGACCCGAACCTCGACAAGCTCAAGGCCTACGTCGACGACTCGGGCGAGGGGCGGTGGACAGTCCTCGAGGCCGTCGAGCGCGGAGTCAACGTCGGTGTACTGGCGCAGCCACTCTTCGCCCGGTTCACTTCAAGGGAGGAAAACGCATTCTCGATGCGGGTGATCGCGGCGCTGCGAAACGAGTTTGGCGGCCATCCGGTGAAGACGCGATGACACTCGAACGGCCGCCGGACCAGGATATCGTGATCATCGGTGTCACTGGAGACCTTGCCAGCCGAAAACTCCTGCCGGCCCTCTACAACCTGCAACTCGCCGGCCTGCTGCCTGCAAACGGAAAGGTGATCGGGGTGTCCCGTCCGAAGCTTACCGATGCGGAGTTCCGGAAGCTGGCTTCCGAGGCGGTTCAGGAGTATTCGCGGACGCCGCCGGACGCACGTCACTGGTCGTCGTTCGCCAAGCGGCTGCACTACTTCGAACGGTGCGTCCCACCTTCTCACGCCGCGTCCAATTTTCGAGTGGCCAATGAGGCTCTCCTTTCAAAAGTCCGCGCTCGCGTTCACCGGATGCGAGGTGACGTTTGCGACGCCTCCGGCTACGAGGCGGAACTCGCCTCTGTCTTTGGCCCGCAAGTACCGATCTTCGACCTCGTCTTCCTGGGCCTGGGGAGCGACGGGCACACAGCGTCCCTCTTCCCGGGCGACCCGGCCCTCGACGAGAGCGAGAAAATGGTCGCCCGCGTCATTCACCCCGACCACACGCGCCTGACGCTGACGACGAAAGTCCTGTCGGCAGCGCGGGTCGCCGTATTCCTCGTCGCCGGCGAACGGAAGGCCAGGGCTCTCAGGGGTCTCCTTGACGGTGAGGATATCCCTGCGTCGCGAATACAGGCTGCGAGAGTTGTCATTATCGCCGACGAAATGGCAGTGGCTCTCGTGGCGGGCCACCGTCCCAATCCCGTGCCCGTCCCAAATCCACACGCGGAGTTACCTCATGACCACCGCCAAAGCACAGATCGTTGTCCTTTTCGACGCCGACAATACCCTTCTCGACAACGACCGGGTGAGGGAATTGCTCGGACTCGCCCTCGATGCAGCGCTGGGCACGTCGGCGGCGGAGAGATTCTGGGAGCTCTACGAGCAGATTCGCGACGAGTCCGGAATCGTCGACTTCCCCCGAGCTATCGCTCGATTTCGAGCCGAGTGCCCGGAAAATGGCGCCGCCCGGCGTCTGGAGTACCTCATATTCGGATTTCCGTTCGCGGACGTTGTCTACGACGCATCGTTCGCTGCCATCAAGCAGGCAGACGGGTTCGCCCGGACAGTGATCCTGTCGGACGGCGACCAGTGCTTCCAGCGGCACAAGATCCGGGCGGCGGGCATCGAGCGGTCGGTCGACGGGCACGTTCTCGTGTTCGACCACAAGGAGCTGCGGTTGCCGGAATTGATGAAGCTCTATCCGGCGAATCACTACGTGATGGTGGATGACAAGAACCGCATTCACGCCGGCCTGAAGAAGCAACTGGGGGACCGGATCACCACCGTAATGGTGTGCCAGGGCAAGTACGCCCATGATCCATCGCATCATGACTTTCCCGGGACCGACATCACAATCGATGGAATCGAGGGGTTCCTCGGCCTCGACGCACCGGCGCTCCTGGCGGCGGCGACGGCCAGACCGGGGAGCGAGCGTGCGGATAGGCCGCACCGAAGGCGAGGGAAGTGAGATGGAGACAGTGACAGGGGCCAGGCTACGTCGCAGAATGGCCGGCGACGGACAACGGATGGTAACGCCAGGGAAGGCTCGTCCCGTGACGGGGGCTGTACCCGTCGTTGAGGAGGTCCCGATGACCCTCGGCGCCGGTCACGCCTCGGAGATTCTGCCGGACGGTTCATGCGACGTCCTCGCCGCCAACGGGTGCATTCTTACCCGCGCCGAAGGACGACTGACGCGCGACCAGACCGCGCTCATTCTCCGACATGTTGCCAGGAATGGAGCCCTCCTCCTGTACTACTTCTGTCAGGGTGGCCGGGAAGTCGAGATTCGGGCTGGTAACATCGGCTCTTCCGGCTGGTTGCATACCCAGTGGGGACGTGAAGGCCGGCACTGGGAAGTTCGCTTCGCATGTCCAGTCCAACGACCAAGCGACCGGCCTCGCGCCGGCGCCAGTTCGGCGGCGAGCGCCGAGAGGCGCAACCAATGAGCGATACACGCTCATCCCTGGATGATTCGCCGACGCCCGAGCACGACCGACTCTCGGACGCTCGTGACGGTGTGCCATGGCGACGGTGGGGTCCGTATCTTGCAGGCCGCCAGTGGGGCACCGTGCGCGAGGATTATTCTCCCGATGGGACCGCCTGGGAGTACTTCCCGCACGATCACGCGCGCTCGCGTGCCTACCGATGGGGAGAGGACGGGTTGCTTGGGATCTCGGACGATCGGGGACTGCTGTGCTTTGGGCTTGGACTCTGGAACGGCGTCGATCCGATTCTCAAAGAGCGTCTCTTCGGGCTCACCGGCAACGAAGGCAATCACGGCGAGGACGTGAAGGAGTGCTACTACTTCCTCGACAACACGCCCACTCACAGCTACATGAAGGCGCTCTACAGATACCCGCAGCGAGCGTTCCCCTACGACGATCTTGTCGCGCAGAATCGACGCAGAGGGCGCGATCAGCCCGAGTACGAACTGGAAGACACTGGCATCTTCGCGGAAGGCCGCTACTTCGACGTGGTCGTTGAATATGCCAAGGTCGCACCCGAGGACATCTTGATTCGAATCTCGGCGACGAACCGAGGCCCGGAGGCGGCGCCGCTTCACCTCCTCCCGACGCTCTGGTTCCGGAATACCTGGGCCTGGGGAAGTGGCAGCGGAGAGCGGCCCGTCATCACGGCCGAGGCGGTAAGCCACGACTCTTCCACGGCGCGCGCCAGCCATCCGGAGATGGGTGATCACTGGCTATTCTGCTTCGGTTCGCCTGCTTTGCTCTTCACCGGCAACGAGACCAACACCGCGCGGCTCTGGGACGTTCCGAACGGCAGCCCGTTCGTCAAGGACGGCATCGAAAACGCGGTCGTTCACGGCCTTCAGGGAGCGACAAACCCTGGCCAAAACGGCACGAAAATGGCAGCGCACTACCAACTATCCGTTGAGCCTCGCGCAACAGATAGTCTGTTGCTCAGGCTTTCGAAGGATCGACAATCCGGCCCCTTCATGGACGCCGAAGCGATCCTCGACCTCCGGCGTTCGGAGGCGGATGCTTTCTACGGCGGCTTCGGCGGTGAGCGCTTGTCTGCCGACGAACCTCAGGTTCAGCGCCAGGCTTTCGCCGGGCTGCTCTGGAGCAAGCAGTTCTATTACTTCGACGTCGATGTGTGGCTTCGAGGTGATCCTGCCGGCCCCGCACCGTCCCCGGGGCGCATCGGTGGCCGCAACCGAGAGTGGCGCCACCTCAACAACGCCGACGTGCTGTCGATGCCCGACACGTGGGAATATCCGTGGTTTGCGGCCTGGGACCTCGCGTTCCATTGCATCCCTTTGGCCCTCATCGATCCGGAGTTCGCAAAAGAACAACTGATGCTGCTCTTACGCGAGTGGTACCTGCATCCCAATGGAGATCGGCTCTATCGATGCCTGGCAGAAAACGCTCACGAGCGCGCGGGCGCGCCAGGCCGAATTGTTGGAAGGTGCCGGCGCCCACGCTGCTCACCCGGTGGTGCAGGATCTGATCCTGGCCGCGGATGAAGCAGCAGTACGAGATCAAGAAGAGATCGCCTCTATCACTTCCCGCGCAACAGCCTCTGGACGCAGGAGGAGGGCTTCGTGGTCACCGTCGATCACGACGAGGCGCCGCACCAGCGATGCCCAAAACTCCATCATGGGAAGTGGGATGGTCCTGTCGTGCTCGCCGTGAATGATCGTCACCAGTCCTCCGATTTCGTCCAACAGCGGCCGCGCCAGCCCGCCCAACACGACGTGCTCCAGCGTCCGTGAATACGATGCCCAGGTGTGATCGAGGCTTGCCCTCGCAACTGGGGCCGGCAGGTCGCGGGCGAACAGCGGGGCGAGAGGCTGGAGGAGCGGCCGCAGCATGCACGAGGCATCGCACATCAGGTGCGCCAGGCGCGGTGATCGCAAACTCATGCGCTGGAGCCACGGGGCGCCGTCCATCGCGGCCAGGGCCTGTTGCCGCGACTCGTACAGTGCGGGGTTGACAAGTACTCCGGCAGCCAAGTTCGCGTGCCGCTGAAGCAGCCCAAGGGCGATTACCCCACCCATCGAATGCCCCACCACGGCGACCGGCCGCGTCTCTGCGATCAGCGGGGAGAGCGCGGCGCAATGCGCGGCGAGGTCATAAGGCGAGTCGGGCTTTGGTGATCGACCGAACCCCAGGAGATCAGGGATGATGAGCCGGTAGCCGCCGAGCAGCGGCGCGACCCGCATCCAGCTCGCGGCGGAGCCGGTGAGTCCGTGCAGGAGCAACAGAGTGGCTCCGGTGCCTTCCTGCACGGTCACGGCCAGCGGTGCGGGGCGATCACCTCGCCGTCCAAACACTTGGCCCCCTGATGGCGTGTCTTGCTGCGGCCGAGCACGCCGAATCTTAGCACCAGGGCGCCCACGGTAGTGGTGCCGCCAAAGAACCAGACTGGCGCAACAATCCGCCACCCAGGCGGCTGTGCGGCCACTCCATGTTTAACACGCCCACTACCAATGCACTTGCAAGGATCGCCCTCGCGAGCGCCATCGCGGCGTTGATATCACTGCGTCAGCCCCTGGAACTGTGCCGACAGAAGGTACAGCACGGCCTGGCGGTTGATTCCGAGCCGGAGCATTCGCCGCCCGCACCGACCCCGATGCCGCCAGTCTCGAATCGGGACGTGCGCAAGGTAAAGGCCCGCCACTGACGGGACGGCAAGTCGCTTGCTAGCTATAGTTGGTAGCCTGCGATGCGGGCGACTGGAGAGTCCAATGGTTCGTCTAAGCGATCTTGACCCAGACTTCGCTCAGCACCTCCTGGGACTCCCGCTTCCGGTCTTTGAGACCACCCCGTGGCAACCCGGACCCCCGCTGCACGAAGCGCGGGTGGCGATCGTTTCGACGGCCGGCCTGCACAGGCGTGGCGATTCAGTGTTCGCGCCAGGGGCGAGTGACTACCGGATCATTCCGGGGGACCCGGCCCCGACCGACCTGGTAATGAGCCATGTGAGCGTAAACTTCGATCGCAGCGGCTTCCAGCAGGACGTGAACGTCCAAACAGAAACCAGCGAACGCATCAACGGAACGAAGGAGCGCGGTTGGCGAACGAGCCGAAAAGCGCACCGCGGCCACCTTCGCGTATATTAGGCAGCGTAGTGAACGGTCGATGGTAAAGGCGAAATTGATCAGGGGACGTGGGATTTCGTGTGAGTGGGCCGTTCGGCCAATCCAGGACTCCCAACGCCATCCTCTTTACAAGAGCCAAATCGATAATTTCCGCAGGAGAATTTGCATGGCCAACACCACCGGTTCCGAAGTCCTCGCCCGCCAGATTCGCAACGAAGGCGTCGAGGACATGTTCTACCTCATGGGCGGACCCATCATAGAAGTGGCGGGCTTCGCGAAACAACACGGGATCCGGACGATCGACGTCCGCCACGAACAAGCCGCGGCCATGGCTGCGCATGGGTACGCAAGGGTGAAGGGTGTGCCCGGCGTCTGCCTCGCCGCCTCGGGGCCAGCCACGACGAACCTGCTAACAGGCATCGCCAACGCATACCTCGACGGCGTACCGCTCGTGGCGCTTGGTGGAGCGGCGGGTTTTGGCTCGTTCGAGACGGATGCATTCCAGGAGTACGACCAGCTTTCGATGGCGAAGCCGGTGACGCGCTGGGCTAGCCGCGCGACGCACGCCCGGCGGCTGCCGGAGTTCTTCAACATGGCCTATCGCAAGGCGCGCGGCCCAAAGCCCGGTCCTACGTACATCGACCTGCCAGGGAACATCCTCTCGGAAAAGATAGATGATGACGCGGTGGCGTTTCCTCCGGGTGGTCGGGCGCCTTCTCGGCCAGGCCCGGACCCCGCCGCCATAGAAGATGCCATCGCCCTGCTGGGGAAGGCGGAGCGGCCGCTTGTTGTGACCGGAAGCGGCATCATCTGGTCCGGTGCATCGGCCGAACTTCGCGAATTCATCGATGCCACGAAGATACCGTTCTACACGACGCCCCAAGGTCGCGGCGTCGTCCCGGAAGACCACGAAGTCTCATTCCTCGGAGCACGCAGCAAGGCGTTCAAAGAGGCCGATGTCTTGCTGGTCGTGGGGACGCGGCTCAGTTTCATCGTCGGCCAGGCATCGGCGCCGCGCTGGTCGAAGGACCTCAAAGTCATTCATGTCGATATCGACTCCTCGGAGATTGGTCATAACCGCGCCGCCGACATTGGCGTCGTCTCCGACGCACGCCTCGCACTCCGGGCGCTCACCGATTCAGCGAAGCGCGCGGGGGTGAAAGCGCCCCAGGGTTGGCTGGCGACCCTCGGGGAGAACGACCAAAGTCGCCGAACCAAAATGCTTGAACTGGCCGAGTCGAATCGCTCGCCTATTCACCCGCTGCGCGTTGCGAACGCGATCGTCACGTGCACCGAGCGCGACGCCATCATCTCCGTGGATGGGCACGGTACGCTCGGATTCGAACGGCAGTGGATTCCGGCGTTTGTGCCGGGGGCCAGGCTGAATCCCGGACCCAATGGCTGCATGGGCGTGGGGCTGCCCCACGCATTGGGGGCTGCGGTCGCCGCTCCGGGCCGGCAGGTGGTCGCCTTCGTCGGCGACGGCTCGTTCCTGATGAACGTCCAGGAGATCGACACGATGGTGCGTCACAATCTGCCCATCGTGATCGTCATCAACAACAACGGTGGGTGGACGCCGTTCCCGGACACCACGCCCGGCCGCGTCCTGGGCAAAGGGCAGCGCTACGAGGACATCGCCGTCGCACTGGGAGGCCATGGCAGCAGGGTCGAAAAGTCCGAAGATGTTGAACCCGCTGTCAAGAGCGCACTCGAACTGGCGGCCAAGACGCAAAAGCCCGTGGTCGTGAATGTGCTCGTCGAAGAACACGCGTCGCCTGACTCGACGACGAGCTTCGGCGGGTACCAATAGGCGGCGTACCCAGCCCGCCACTCTGTTCCCACCGGCCCGGGTCCGCGGCGCGTGTGGCAATCCGATTTCGTTTGATCGGCGGACCTCGCGCGCGTTTGGCGGGCGGCTGTGCTTTGCCGCCCGTCGTCCCGTACTATTGCCCGCATGACGAACGAGCCAGTTGGAGTCCTCATTGTTGGGGCGGGCGCTTCCGGCGCTGCTTTTGCCTGGAGCATCGCCGATATCGGTACCAGTGTGCTCTGCCTCGAACAGGGCCCCTGGATGCACCAGAAAGACTACCCAACCAACTTCCTGGATTGGGAATCGCGGGCTATGGGTTCGTTCTCCAGCAATCCGAATGTGCGCGGGCTTGCGCAAGACTACCCGGTGAACGACGTGGATTCACCCATTCAGCCGCTGATGTTCAACGCCGTCGGCGGGAGCACGATCCTCTGGGCCGCCCATTTCCCCCGGTTTACGCCCGGCGACTTTCGCGTCCGGTCTGACGATGGGGTCGCCGATGACTGGCCGATCGACTACCGCACACTCGAACCGTTCTACGCTACCAACGACCGCATGATGGGTGTTTCAGGCCTTGCCGGGGATCCCGCGTACCCGTATCACGAGCCGCCGCTGCCTCCGCTCCCCATGGGCAAGCCCGGTAACGTCGTGGCCGCGGGGTTCGAAAAGCTGGGTTGGCACTGGTGGCCGTCCGATAGCGCGATCATCTCCCGCGAATACGAGGGGCGTTCCGCGTGCATCAACCTCGGCCCCTGTACCACGGGCTGCTCCCAGGGGGCAAAGGCGAGCACGGACATCACCTATTGGCCGGTTGCTCAGCGCAAAGGGGTGCAGATTCGCACCGGCTGCCGTGTACGTGAGATCACCGTGCGCTCCGACGGTATGGCTGACGGTGTCCTCTACTTCGATCAGGATGGCGCACTTCAAGAGCAGAAGGCGGAGATTGTTGTGATCGCCTGTAACGGCATTGGCACACCCCGCCTCTTGCTCAATTCGAAGAGTCCGCGGCACCCCGACGGCCTCGCCAACAGTAGCGGCCTCGTTGGCAAGAACCTGATGTTTCACCCGTATGCAAACATTCGGGGCGTCTTCGATCAGCCACTCGATGGGCGTCGCGGGCCGGGCGGATGTACCTTCTGGAGCCACGAGTTCTACAAGACGGACGCCTCTCGCGGCTTCGTGCGGGGTTATTCCTACGAAGGCACGCGCGGCGCCGGCCCCGCCGGCACGGCACTCTGGGGCAATGTCGCAGGACTGGTTCCCTGGGGCGAGGGCCACCACGATGCTTATGCCCGCCTTCACGGTCACATTGCCGGCATAGTGGCGATCACGGAAGACCTCCCGGATGAATCCAACATGGTGACCCTCGATTCCGAGCTCACCGATAGCAACGGCATCCCCGCTCCGAAAGTCACGTACACC
>DAOTTM010000267.1:0-30077 GCA_034437915.1 Dehalococcoidia bacterium
GAACCATGGACAGCGGCGTGTTCATCCTTCGACAGGCTCAGGACGAACGGGGGTGACAGGCGGAACGACGTGAAAATCGAACCAGGACAAGGCGCACGCAAAACTTTGACGCCCACCCAGGTTCCAGGCGTGGCGCGCGCGAAGGCAATCCGTCCCGTACACTGCCGCGCCATGACTAAACTCGATCTCGCGTTCATCGGCACGGGCAACGCCTGGGTGCAAGAGGGCCAGTGCTGGAACGGCTTCCTCGTCAACGACCGCTACCTCTTCGAGACGCCGCCGACCGTCCTCATGGCGCTCCAGAAGATGGGCACCGCGATAAACGACATCGACGCCGTCGTCATCAGCCACCACCACGGCGACCACATCCTCGGCCTCCCATTCCTGATGCTCTATTGGAAGTACTTCGGGCGCACGAAGCCCGTGGATATCATCGGCCCCCCCGATACCGAACTCATCGCGCACATGCTGACGGACCGGACCTACCCCCACCTGTTCGACACGCCCTACCAGCTCAATTGGGTGGTCGCGAAAGCGGGCGAGCGCATCGTGAGCGGCGAGCTCGTGCTCGACCCCGTCGCCGTGAAGCACGACCCGGAACTCACGGCGTCTCTTGGCTTCACGTGCACATTGGGCGGACGCCGTTTCGCGTATACCGGCGACAGCGCGATGTGCGACGGGGTCCTCGCCCTGGCGCGGGAGGCGGAGGTGCTCGTGGCGGAGTGCGCGTCGCAGGCCCGCAAGAGCGACGTGCACATGAACTTCGTGGACGACATGCCCGTCCTCCGCGCGGCCATGAAGCCCGGCGCCCACCTGCTGCTCACGCATACGGAGGGGGCGATGGACGCATCATCGTTACCGAACACCATGGCAGCGAAGGATTTCGAGCGTTACCAGTTCTGAGCGTGGGCGGCGAGCGCCTGGGATTGTTTCGGCGCCTGGCCTGAACCCTTGTTGACGCGCGGGCTACGGATTCGGGCGTGGCCCGGATGCCGGGGCGGCGGTACATAGTACTGGTAGCCGATCGCCCGCTCCCAGGTAGCGCCCTCGTCAAGTGTCGCTGCTCCCGTGAAGGTGAGATGCATGACACCCGCGCCATCGACCGAGATCGTCGCGGGCGTCTCGCTCGTGAAGACCCCGATTCCCCAGGCACCGAAAATGAAGGAGCCCGGGTTCGGACCCGATGGGCTAAACTGCGCGGAGAAATGGTTGCCGTTCGACTGGTCAACAAACCCGTAGTTGAAGTCGTCGGCAGCAAGGGCGGTTCGCGAGCTTCCACCGCCGGTTCCGCCGAACGGAACAAACAGCACCGACATGACGATGGAGAAAAGAATGCCAATGCCCAGAGCCAGTCGGCGTTTCTTGTTTTGAATCAGCGAGAAACGGGTCATTTGGAGGCGCCTTCCCAAAGGATGAACGTGAATAGATGGACGTTCGGGCCGAGGGGTGTCGTTGGAATCACGCCGCCATCAGCGTGCACCTCGAGAACGATGTCGATGTTCCTGCTGGAGTTCGTCCAAGTGAACAACTGAGGCGGAGTTCCACTCGCCAAGGGTTTAGGTGGCCATCCCCTGCTGGCCAGCTCGCTGGAGTACCAGGCGGCCACGTCTGTTCTGTCATCCACGGACACAAAAGAGAACCTTGCGCACGATCGCGGCGAGTCCGGGTTCGGTTTACAAACCCCAACGTCAGAAATAGGGTAGGATCCCGGGTACCTAAGGCCGACCTCAGGCATCTTGGAAAGTTCCTTACCGCTCGGTCCTGAGCCGCATGAGACAAACACGGCTCCAATGAAAACGACGACGCTGATCGTAATCTCTCGAATGTGGCGCGAAGGGTCCATTAGTGGCGCGGGCATGCATATGCCTCGCTTCCCAGCTTGCCCCGGAGGATCTTGCGGAGCTGCTCACCCAATCCCACCTGGGACCCGGTCACGCAGTCCGTAACGTGCAAACTGAGGTCGTCCAGCTTGGTCGGGATGTTACTGTGGAAGCACGGATCGAACTTCAACTGTACCGCTGCTAACGACGCTCCTTGGAGGGTGATGTTCCACTCTTCGTTGCAGAAGACCCACTGCCATTGTTCGGCGGTGTTGGCCCTCGCGAAGCTAGCGCCGCCACCGGCAGGAGCGTCGAACGGGTCATTCGTGCCCGTTGGGAGCACACCATCTCCTGCCCGCCAGACGGTCTTCTTCTTATCAAGACTGACCCACGCCCGGAGACCATAGTCCTTGAATACGACATTGCCGTGTGCCTCGTAGTACCCGATGTTGGCTGGAAGCGGTCCGGGATTGGCCCACAGGTACCAGGCGTTCCTGGGGATCAATTGGTGCAGAGCCGGACGAGACGTATCGATCCCACTTTCAGGACCCCAAATGCCAATCGCGTCGATCACAAATTTTGGAGTCCCGGGTGGACACTTGCGCTGGATCTCGCACTGCGCCCCTGGCGACCCGTCCATGGCGGCGGCGATGAAAAACACGCTATCGATCATTTGCGGCGCCACCAGATCGCCAGCAAGCAGAGACGAATACGTAAGAACGCCTCGGATCAGGGCAGCGCCCATGCTGTATCCAATGAGGATAACCTTCTGGCCGCCAGAATTCTGGTACGCCGCCTGGATGTCCGCATGAAGCAAGACGACGTTCAGTCCGAAGTCGCTCTCGCTGTCACAGTGTTGATTCGCTTGACTTGTGAGATCCCAAATGGGCATCCCGACAGCCGGCACCGGACGGAGTCGATTACACACTCCGTTGTCGTCAAGGTCCTGGAAGTACTCGAACCTAACCACGCTGGGGATCATCGCTGGGTCGTTGAGAACCGCACCAAACGCGATGGTGCTTGCGCTGTCCTGCTGAACGCCATGCACGAAGATGATCGGCTTCGGCAAAGGGGTCCCCGGGAACGTCGCGAGGCTGGTGGCGTTGTGAATGCCGTCGCCCGTCACCCCGTCGCTAAAACTCATGATCGTGGCGCCGCTATCCATGTTCATCTGGTAGACATAGTTGCCAATGGTGGGGCCCGGTATTCCTCCCTGGTCGCTCAGCCACACGGCCGGGCCGTCTCCCACGACGGCGGCGCCAAGCATTGTTGCGCCGACAGGCGCGGCGAATGTGCGCAAAAGCGCTCCATCGGAACCGAACACCCGACCGGAACTCAGGCAGCCGGCCGCGACCACAACGCGGCCATCCGGGACCGCGCGTACTTCCAACAGGCACTCATCTGTAACAGTCGCAAACACGTCCCAACCAGGCGGAACGGGTCCGGCGCACACGTACGCCCGCCGGATGGTCTCGGAGTCCGAAGTGTAGAGGAGTTCGCAGTTGCCGCCGCGGAAGGCGAGGAACTCGGCGCCACCGGCCAACGTGGAGGTCGCGAGGAGCGTCCCCGGGGGGCTGAACTTCTGCAGCCTCGAGTACGCCCACTCGCCCTCGATGCGCGAGCCCACGAAGACGTTGCCATCGCCATCGATGGCAATCGAGCGGGGATAGAAGCCGAGCGCGCCGCCGAACGTCCCCGCGTACGCCCCCGTCGTATCGAAGCGGTGAATGACCTGGCGAGGCATGTCGGTCACGAGCAGCGAGCCGTCGGGCAGGAAGGCCATACGCTGGACATCGGAGCCGTAGCCGATGTTGGGGTCGGGGCCGGTGTCGCCCAGGCCGTTATCGAGAAGGTGCTTGAATTCGCCGTTGGGCCCGCGATGCTGAACCTGACCGTGCATGATGGCAAGGAAGACATCGGCCGGCGCGAATGGGGCACCGCTCGTCGAGCCGTCGGCATGAGCCCGGTCAACGCCGCGCCCCGCGAAGAGCGCCGCCGCCAAGAAGACGGCGAGGATGAGGGTCCGACCGCTGAAAAAGATTCGCCACGTGTTGAACATCGACCGCTCCTCGCGATCCGCTCAGGGTGTTGCGGCGGATTGTCGCCCTCCCAAAAAAAAATCAACTTTTTTTGTGTGAAGATTTCCGCAAACGGAACAAACATCTGGCGGGCCGGCGCGGTCCGCAATACGGTTGGGTGGGTTCGACGGTGCTCCCGTCGCCCGGGATCCCAGCGCTTGCTCACGCGCGCGCTACGGACTTGCGCGAAACACCCCGACGGGGGTCGCGCACCGGCGGTACGCGGGTATACCACGGCGACGCGGAGTTGTAGCATGCGCCCCGAATCCCCAGCGGCGCCACGTGCGCCGGGAGGCGACCCATGCGCATCGGCGTCCATTTCAACTACCAGAACTACACGGATTGGGACCGCTTCGAACAGCATAGGCCCGGGCCATCGGCGACCTCTGACCAGAAGCTCTATGAAGAGGAGCTTTTTCTCGGCGGCCTCGTCGAACCCCTGGGCTTCGATTCCTACTGGGCCATCGACCACCACTTCTCGCCCTACATTATGACCGGCGGCGCGATCCAGCAGCTGACATACTTCGCCGGCAAAACGAGCCGCATCGATTTCGGCACGATGGTCGTCGTCTTGCCCTGGTACGACCCCGTCGTGGTGGCGGAGCAGGTGAGCGTGCTCGACAACCTGCTCCAGGGCAGGCAGCTGACGCTCGGTCTGGGCCGCGGCGCCGCCAAGCGCGAATTCGACGCCTACCGTGTGCCCATGGGCGAATCCCGTGACCGCTTCGCCGAGGCGCTCGTGGTCCTCAAGAAGGCGCTGACGCAGGAGTGGTTTTCGCACGAGGGCGAGTTCTACCACATCCCCGAGACAACGATCCGGCCGCGCCCGCGCAACCCCGAGGCGCTCATCGACCGCATGCGCGTCGCCTGGACGAGCGCCGAGACGCTGCCAATCACCGCGAACGCCGGCCTCGGGATGCTCATGACCAACCAGAAGAGCTGGGAAGAGTACCGCGAGGATGTCCGCGGCTTCAACGCCGTGCGCGCCGGGAAGGGCTGGAAGCCCATGCAGCCCAGCGTTGTCGTCCACGTCTCCTGCTTCGATGCCGAGGCGGAAGCGTGGGACACGATGCTTAAGCACACGGTGGAGGCGCAGATCAGCATTCAGCGCCACTACCAGTGGGGCGACGTGGAACGTCTGAAGAACACGAAGGGGTACGAGCAGTACGCCGCCTTCGGGGAGTTGGTCAACCGCAAGACGCCGCTGGAGATTGGCGAGCGTAGCGCAGGCCCGCAGGCATGGGGTACCCCAGACCAGGTGTTCGAAAAGCTGATCGAGGTCCAGCGCATGACCAGCGCGGAGGAACTCATCCTCAACTTCCGCTTCGGCGGCATGCCCATCGAGACGGCGGAACGGTCGATGCGCCTCTTCGCTTCGAATGTCCTGCCTCGCCTCCACGCCGCCGACGCGCCGCTGCACGCTGACATGGCGGGGGCTGTGCCCGCGACCGCCTGATCGGTCCACGCTCGACTCCGGGGGACGTGACATCACTTCCATCGCTCGCAGGAACATGCTGGCCGGCAAGGGCCGCTTCGCCTTCTCGGTGGCGGGCGTTGCCGTCGCAACGCTGTTGCTCGCGTTCGTCCTTGGGGTTTACAGGGGCTGGAACGACGGCCTTGGCACCTACATGGACAATACAGGCGCGGACGTCTGGGTGACGCCACGGGGCGCCGACGGCTTCTTCACCCCGGCGATCATGTCACGCGGCTTCGTTTCGCTGGTCGAAGAACAGCCGAACATCCGCGAAGTGCACACGATCCTCTATCGCCCGGCGAAGCTGCGTTTCGAAGGCGGCAAGTTCGACACCTGGGTGGTGGGCTTCACGGAGGGTGGACTGGGCGGCCCCGTCGGGATGAAGCGCGGCAGCGCGCGGCCGGGCAGCGGCGAAATCGTCCTCGACGATGTGGAGGCGCGCCTCGCCGGCATCAAGGTGGGCGACACGGTCGACCTCGCAGGCCGCCCGCTGAAGGTCGTCGGCATCTCGACCGGCGGGAACGTCGTGTTTGCGCAGATCGCCTTCGTCAGCGATAAAGAGGCGCGGGCCGAGTTCCAGCAGGCCGTCGATGACGCGCACCTTTCCACCATCCCGCCAGGCCTGGACCCCGCGACCAACGTCAACCTTGTGCTCCTGAAGGTGGAACGCGGTCGCGCGGCGGAGACAGCGGCGGCGATCAACAAAAACGTGCCGGGCGTGAACGCCTTCGTTACCGCCGAGTTCTCCGAGAACAGCCGCCGCGCGCTGAAGCAGGCGATCCTGCCCATCCTCGCGATCATCCTCGGCCTCGCGTTCCTCGTGGGGACGCTCGTCCTGGGCCTCACCGTGTATACGTCCGTGCTCGAAAAGGAGCGGGAGTTCGGCGTCATCAAGGCGGTGGGCACGCCCGCTACCGGGCTCCTGCGAATCGTCCTCGAGCAGGCGCTCACGTCGTGCGTGTTCGGGTATGCGGTCGGCGTCGCGGCAACCTTTGCGGCGGCGGCGATCGTCTCCTTCGCCGTGCCCCAGTTCATCGTTTCCATCTACCTGGCGGACCTCGCCATCATCTTCCTCGGGGCAGTCGCCATGAGCGGGCTGGCATCCTTGCTCCCGGCGGCGCGCGTCCTGCGCGCCGACACCATGACGGTGTTCAAAGCATGAACCCACCGAGCATGTCCATCGCACGCCGGAACATGTGGGAGGGGAAGACGCGCACCGCCTTCTCGGTCGCGGGCGTCGCCATCGCGACCATCCTGTTGTGCTTCGTGATCGCGCTTTACCGTGGTTGGAACGGCGCACTCGTGCGCTATATCGACGAGACCGACGCCGACACCTGGGTCGTGGGCAACGGGGCTGACAGCTTTTTCACGCCATCGCTCATCTTCAGCACGACTCTCGTGGCATTGCAGCAGACAAAGGGAGTCGAAGAGGCCAGTCCACTCCTGGGGCGCCCGATGAAGCTCCGCCGGGACGGCGGCAGCTGGGATTCGTATGTGCTGGGCTTCGACCCCAAGGGCGCTGGCGGGCCTGTTGCCATGCGCAAAGGCAAGGCCGTCCCTGAGACCGGCGAGATCGTTATCGACGACGTGCTCGCGCGTGTCTCCGGTCTTGAACTTGGGGACGAGGTGCAGGCGGGCCTTCGCCATCTCACGGTCGTGGGCATCTCCGAGGGCGGGAATCTCGTGCTCGCCCAGATCTCGTTCGTCAACATCCAGGAAGCACGCATCCTCATGGGCGACGGCGTCGTGAACTTCATCCTCGTGCGCACCACACCGGGCGAAACGGCGACCGTGGGCGAACGCATCAACGCCATCCCTGGCGTCGATGCGTTCGACAGCGCCACCTTCGCGGGCAACAGCCGGGAGGTACTTCAGACCAGCATCCTGCCCATCCTGCTGGTCATCGTCGTCCTCGCCGTGATCGTTGGCACGATCGTGGTCGGGCTCACGGTTTACACCGCGGCGATCGAGAAGGAGCGCGAGTTCGGCATCATGAAGGCGATCGGCGTATCGCCGCCCGGCATCTTCCGGGTTGTGTTCGAACAGAGCCTCATCTGCGGCGCGCTCGGGTTCGTGGCAGGCCTCGTCTCGGCGATTGTCATGGCGTGGGTCGCGCGGCTGGCGTTGCCCCAGGTGGTTACGCTCTTCCGCTGGCAGGACACCGCGCTCGTTGGCCTGGCGGTCGTCGTGATGAGCCTGGTGGCGGGTGCCATCCCCCTGCAGCGGCTCGTACGAGTCGATACACTCACGGTGTTTAAGGCCTAAAGATGAGCAAACTGAAGCTGACCAATGTGACGAAGGAGTACGCCATCGGCGACCGGCGCGTGCGCGCCCTCGACGGGGTCGACTTCGAACTGGGCGACCAGGAACTCGTCGGCCTGCTCGGGCCTTCCGGCTCCGGGAAGACGACGCTGCTGACGATTGCCGGCGCCTTGCAACGGGCGACCTCGGGCACGATCGAAGTGGCGGGCCGGGAAATCCAGGACCTTTCCGAACGCGAGCTTTCGAAGCTGCGGCGCGTCCACATCGGCTTCATCTTCCAGAGCTACAACCTCTTCGCCGCCCTCACCGCGCTCGAAAACGTGCAATACATCATTGAGTTGAAGGGCGTACATGGGAAGTACGCGAAACAGCGGGCGATGGGCATCCTGGAGATGCTGGGCATGGGTCCGCGCGCCCAGGAACTGCCCAAGCGGCTGAGTGGCGGCGAACAGCAGCGCGTCGCCGTCGCGCGGGCCTTCGCCAGCAACGGCGACCTCGTCCTCGCCGACGAGCCGACGGCCAACCTCGACCACGAACGCGCAATCGAACTGACGCAGCTGTTGCGCGCCCTTAGCCGCGACCTCGCGATCCCCGTCCTGATGGTCACCCACGACTTCCGCTCGAGCCAGTTCGCCGACCGCCTGCTCTGGCTCGAAGACGGCCACCTCAAGCCCATCACCCACCAAGCCATCGGCCAAATGGCGCCTGGGTTTGCGGCTTCCCCGGCCACTGGGGGCACGTGACCTCGTAATCGCGGTCGGCGTTCTTCACGACCTGGGCGACAGTCTTCATCGTTGGCTTGGTCGATGCGGTTGTGCATCATGCGCGGAAAAATTCGCATGACGAACGCATGCGAACGCACGGGAACGCACCTTGTTCGCGCATCGGAAGCTGGACGAGGCGGTCTTCGCGGCCTACGGCTGGCCCGCGGATCTGGAGGACGGGGAGGTCCTGGCGCGGTTGCTGGCGCTGAACCTGGAGCGGGCGGGGAAGTGAGCAGATGACGACCGATCACCTGGATATGTTAGTTGGTGTGCTGCGGTGATGAGCCAAGCATACAACGTCGTGCAACCATCGCTTGATAATTCCTATCTCCGGGTCCAACGGGCAAAAGCCCAGATACGGGCGCTCGTCCGTATGCACAAGCGATTCGCCATCAACCCGGATTCCATTGCCGTGGAGCCACACAGTCAGCCCGTTGACATGGTCCCGAAACCAGGTGGCGGATTTGGGGGTCCCTTCGCTCTCGAGAGCGCCGCCAACATCTTGGGTTTCGCGTTTGGCACGCCTAAGTTCATTCTGCCGCCGCCGCCGAAGCTGCGCGCTGGGGAATGGGACCCCTTCTCCCGCGCAGTCGGGAGAAGGGGTCGGGGGATGAGGGCGGGATGCCGGACGCTGGATACACGTCTACCTCGCGTGGCTACCGTTGCTCAATTCGAGTCGCAGCCAGTCCGCCAAGCGACGCCCCTGCGTCCGTCGTGGTCTGCGGCGAAACCCTCGGGCTACGGACTCGGGGCGGGCCTACACCTGTTCGGTGGCCATGCGCTGGAACCTTTCGGGGCGGAGATGAAGATGCCCTCAGCTTCGGCACAGAGGCAGTCTCCGACGTGGAGGGTATGAGTGGTGAAGATCTTGCGGCCTTCGACGCGGTCGATGGTGGCGGCGAAGGTCGAACGGATTCGGGCGCGGTCCAACAGGCGTGGCAACAAATGCCAGCACTCAGGATAGCCTGGCGGGCGTCAAAGATTGCGCGCTCCCAGCGGGCACGGGGGTGCCGCGCGCCCGGTGATATACTTGAGCGATGGTGTCCGTTGAACTGGCTACAGTGTTGAAGGACTTCGCGAACGGTGCGGAGGCGACCGATGAACGCGTGAGTGTGCTCTCTGATTTAGGCCGGGACGGGCTGGACGCGCTCCGCGATTCCTGGCCGTCGCTCCCGGGCGAAGTTCGCCAGGCGGTGATGGAACGTGCCGTCAGCCTCTTTCTCGAAAGCATCGACGTCGATTTTGCTCGTCTCGGATTGGTCGCCCTGGATGACCCAGAGCCGAGAGTGCGGCTCGCCGCAGTCCTCGCCCTGTCTGAATCGGAAACGCGCGAAACGGCGGACCGGTTACTCGCGTTGGCCAGTGACGACCCCGACGACACCGTCCGCGAAGCCGCCGTGGATGGTCTCGGGCGCTTCGTGGAGTTGACGGAACTGGGAAACTTTAGCGCATCCGCGGGCGAACGAATCATCGTGCTCCTTCGAACAACCGCCACGGACTCTGGGCAGCCCGAAGAGATCCGGGCCGCCGCCGTCGAGGCCATAGGCGCCAGCACCCAGCCGTGGGTGGAGGCAATCATCAGCGAGGCATATTACGCGGAGTCGCGGGAGATTCGCCTCGCGGCGTTGGTGGCGATGGGCCGCTCAGCGGACGAGCAGTGGTTCGAATTTCTCTTCGAGCAGCTGCACTCCGACGATGCCGAGTTTCGCATGGAAGCGGCCACGGCGTGCGGCGAAATCCTTTCCGAGGACGCGTTCGAGGCGTTAACGGAAACGCTGCTCGACGAAGACCCAGAGGTCACATTCGCGGCGATCGCGGCGATTGGCGAGATCGGCGGCCCGCAGGCGGTGAGCATCCTCGACACCTTCAAGGAGGAAGCCGACGCCGACTTCGAGGACGCCATCGTCCTCGCCCGGGAGCAGGCGCAGGAACGGAAGGGCAGAGAAGCGACGTCCGACGAGGACGACTGGTGAGCGGCGCGCGAGGACCGATTCGCGATGCGGTGTCGGCCGGTGGTGTGGTCTGGCGCCGGGACGCCTCCGGCGAAATCGAGATCGCCCTTTGCGGGCGCACCTCGGACAGCCTCTGGGTTTTGCCAAAGGGCACGCCCGATCTCGGCGAGAGCATCGAACAGACCGCCCTGCGCGAGGTGTGCGAAGAGACCGGACTGCTCGTTATTGTGGGTCCACGTCTGCCGACGATCGACTATTGGTTCGTCGCCGACGGCGTGCACTATCACAAGTTTGTCCACCACTGGCTCATGGAACCTGTCGGAGGCGACACGTCCGGGCATGATGCTGAGTTCGACGTCGTGGAGTGGGTGCGCGCGGTCAATGCCAGCAAACTGTTGACCTACGCGAACGAACGACGAGTCCTGATCGAAGCGATACGCACGATCGAAGCGCTGGCGTGAGCGACCCATCCCCGCCGGGCGATTGTGTCTGCGATCTCGGGCTGGTGCGTATCCGCCGCAAACGCGTATCCGACGCGCTGGACGACTACCACTGGCAGCGGGATCCGGAATTGGCGCGGCTGAACGCGACACCACCGTACGCGGGTTCGTATAGCAGCTTTCTCGAGGTGTTTGAGAGCCGCCGTTTGTTTCCCGGCGACAGTGGCGCGTTCTCCATCGAGACGGTTGATGGGGTTCATATCGGCAACGTGATGTACTACAACGCCAATAGCGCAGGCGGCGCTGCGGAATTCGGGATAACGATCGGGCATTCGGCCTTCCGTGGTGCGGGCATCGGCACCGCCGTAACGGTCGCATTCTTGCGTCTGCTCTGGCAGACAACGCCACTTCGGCGCATGGAGTTGCACGCGCTCGATTGGAATGAACGTGCGATTCGTTCTTTTCGCAAGGCCGGGTTCGAAGAATGCGCACGGGTCATTCGGGCGAACGGTGACGTATTGATGCGCATGGAAGTTCGCCGAGAATGGTGGTTGCTGTGGGATGCGGAGGGCCGGTTCACGCAATTCGACCGCATTGAGCCGTTGCAGGGAGATGACCCGGCCGCAGAACGGGCGCCCTCAGCCACCGTGCCGCGCTGAACTACCACGGGACTGTCACGCAAACCGCTTTCCGCTTCCGATACATGGCACTACACGACGGCGGAGATCTGCCGAAACTCAATGATGAGCGACCTTTGCGGCGAGACCAGCCGTGAAGCGCCGGGGCAGGGAAATTGGAATGGATCAGGGATATCCACGCACCGAAGGCAGCCTCGCCATAGCACGAGACTATCGGGAGGAACCTGCTCGCCAGGCTCCACCACCGACCCATCCCCCACTGAGGGTGCTTCCGCCGCTCCCCGTTGCCCCGGACCGGTTGGACGCACTTGGCCTGCCGGAGCGGTTCATCCAGGATCTCGCGCTCAAGACTTTGCACCGCATAACCGTGCCCACGCCCGTCGGTATCGCGAACGCGATGCGCGTCTCGCCGGGCATTGTGCGGGAAGCGCTCGAAGACCTCAAGCGCCAGCGGCTTGTAGAGACGACCTCCGCCTCGGGCCGGTTCGAATCCGAATGGCAATACCGCCTCACGGAGCTGGGGATGCAGGAGGCAGGAAACGCCTTCGACCGCAGCAAGTACGTCGGCCCCGTGCCGGTCCCGATTGCCGAATATTTCCGCGTCCTGGAACAGGACACGGAGGTCGGCGCACCCGACCCGGTTCGCCTGGCGCGCGCCCTGCAACAGCTCGTGCTGCCGCGCGATATCGTGGCGAAGGTCTGCTTGGCGTTGACGTCGGCGCGGCCGGCGATGCTCTGGGGCGCTCCCGGCAACGGCAAGACGACGATCCTCGAACTGTGTAGCGAATCAATCCACGGCGTAACCCTGATGCCCGTCTGCGTGTTCGTGAGCGGCCATATCATCCGGCTCTACGACGACCTCGTTCACATCACCGTGGAAGGGGAGGGTGGTGAATCGCAGGCGGCCAACGTCGATCGCCGATGGCTTCGCATCCGGCGCCCGTTTGTCTTTGTGGGTGGCGAACTACGCCACGAGGACCTCGATCTCGCCTACGACCCGGCACTCGGGTACCACCAGGCGCCCCCGCACGTGAAAGCGCACGGCGGATTGCTCGCGATTGACGACTTTGGACGCCAGCAGGTCTCGCCTCACGCGCTCCTGAACCGCTGGATTGCGGCGTTGGAGCGCGGCGAGGACACGATGGCCCTTGTTACTGGCGAACGCATTACGTTCCCATTCCGTTCGACCATCTGCTTCAGCACGAACCTTGAACCGAAGTCGATGCTGGAAGAAGCGCACCTGCGCCGCATTCCCTACAAGATCCGCATCCCCGAACCCACGCCCATGCAGATGGCGGAGATCTTCCGGCGCTTCGCCGAGGCCATGGATGTCGAATGTGTGCCCGGCGGGATAGAAGCCGCCGTGGAGATGGTGCACCGCGCAAGCGAAGGCAAATTTCGCAGCTGCCACCCGCGAGACATCCTCCAGCTCATCATCGAAGAAGCGCGCTTCGTGAAGCGGACGCCCCTGCTGGAGGGCGCCGCCGTACGCCGCGCATGCGAAGTATATTTCGCCATCGACCCCGGATCGCAGATTGACGGCAAACTCTTCGAGAAAAGCTAAGGCGTCGCCGCCCGGAGGATCGTCGCCATCTGGCGTGCGCCGTGGACGAGTGACAGACCCGGCTGGAGGATGTCCGGCGCCTTGATTTCGTACAGGGCTCCATTGTGAACGGCGGGCACATCCGCCCAGCCTGACCGCGCCGCGATCTTCTCCAGGCGCGCTTTCTTCCCACACCAGCTTGCGAAGATGACATCGGGCGCGCCGCTCACAACTTCAGCCGATTGAACTATTCGGTCGGACGCCACCCCGCCGCGATGGTCGGCGAAGATGTCCTTGCCACCGCAGAGCTCAATGAGTTCCGAGGCCCAGGCGATGCCCGCGATCATCGGTTCATCCCATTCCTCGAAGTAGACACGAGGACGGGACACGAGCGCCGCAGCCTCGCACGCAATCGCCGCGAGTTCATCTTCAACGGCAACAATCACGGATTCTCCCGCCTCCGCTTCTCCGAGCACACTTGCTATCAACCGCATCGCGCTCCAAGTCTGCGTCAGCGTGCGCTGGTTGGTGATGAAGACGTTGGCGCCACGGCGGATGAGCTCGGCGGCGATGTCCGCCTGGAGATCCGAAAAGCCGAGCACAAGGTCCGGGCGCAGGGCGAGGATGCGCTCGACGTGAGCCGTTCGGAAAGCTGCGACATGCGGCTTCTTGCGCGCTTCCGCTGGCCGCACGGCATATCCAGAGACGCCAACGACCCGCTCTCCGGCGCCGACCGCGAAAGCCAGCTCGGTCGTTTCCGCGGTTAGACAGACAACGCGTTGCGGTTTCACCGCGTGGCGCTACGCTTCGGCAACGTCGAACTTGTAGGTTTCGATGACCGGGTTGGCGAGCAAGCGCGCGCAGATCTGGTCCAACTGCTTCTCGGCCTTCTTCGCGGTCTCCGCGCGCAAGCGGAGTTGGAAGAAACGCCCGGAGCGGACCGATTCCACACCTTCGAAGCCCAGCGAGCCAATCGCCCCCGCGATCGTGATGCCTTCCGGGTCGTTGACCGCGGGTTTCAGCGCGACATAGACGCGCGCGTTGTAGAGCTTGCCCAGGGGCGTGGCTCGTTCCCTGGGCTTGTCCTTAGTGTCCTTCGCCTTGGTTGTCATGTGGGCAGGTCCTCCCCTGTGAGCGTCTTGTACACGGCCATGTAGCGCTGCGTGGTCGCGGCGATAACGTCCGCGGGCATCGCCGGTGGCGGGTCGCCATCTTTCCAACCGCTGCCCGACATCCAGTCCCGCACCGGCTGCTTGTCGAAGCTCTTCTGGGAGCCGCCCGGGCGGTAGCCTTCCAGCGGCCAGAAGCGGCTGCTGTCCGGCGTCAGCACCTCATCGATGAGGATGACCTCTTCGTTCCAGATACCGAATTCGAACTTCGTGTCGGCAATGATGATCCCGCGTTCCAGCGCCAGCGTGTGGGCGTAGTTGTAGACGGCGAGCGTTCGCAGCTTCATCGCGTTGGCTGCGTCTTCGCCGACGATCGACACGAGCGTGTCGTAATCGATGTTCTCGTCGTGTCCCACCTCCGGCTTCGTGCTTGGCGTGAAAATGGCCTCCGGGAGGCGCTCTGATTCACGCAGGCCCTCTTTGAGCTGGATACCGCAGACGCTGCCGGTGCGCTGGTACTCCTTCCAGCCTGAACCCGTGATGTAGCCGCGCGCGATGCATTCCGCGTCCAAACGCTTCGCTTTCTTGACCAGCATGGAACGTCCGAAGTACTTGGGCGTCAGTTCGAACGGGACGAGGTGGGCGTTTTCAGCGGTGATCAGTGCGATGAAGTGGTTCGGCACGACCTCCTTCATGCGGTCGAACCACCAGGCGGAGAGGCGCGTGAGCACCTCGCCTTTACGCGGCACTCCGGACGGCAGCACGACATCCATGGCGCTAATGCGGTCCGTCGCAACGATCAGGAGGTTGTCGCCGAGATCGTACGTGTCGCGCACTTTGCCCCGGTAGAGCCGGTTCGGCAGGTCGGATTCGAGAAGGACGTCAGGCATTTTCGGCACTCCGAAAGTCGAGATAAAGTATTGTCGTCGCGATGGCGAAATAGGCGCTACAGGGCACAGCGACAATGCCGAGGGCCGCAATCGCGAAGGAGGTGAGGGCGAGCGTCTCCGTCCTCCCTGCATCGACCGAAACAAAGGGGATGGCCACGATGCTAAACACGAACACGCCAAGAAGGAACGCACCAGTGGCGAGGAGCGCCGGGAAAGTGAGCGAACGCACGAAGCGAAACATTCTCCGTCGCAAGAGCGACCAGCTCCGTCTGAGCGAAGCTCGGATGCCAACGTTTTCCAACATCAAGGCATGGAAAGCAAACCCGAACCTGACAATGAAATACGGGAGCAGGACAACGCCCACGACAGTGAAGGCGAACATCAGATAGAACAAGGCCCCCAAAGCGAAGAGTCCCCCCATACGAGTGAACGCCGGGTCGAGAGACTCGGCGAGTTTCGGCACGCGTCCGGCGATGACCGCGTTCGTCGCGAACACGGTCGCCGCAAGGCCAACGGCGGCGAAGAGCAACCAGACCGCCTGGATAGTGGCGAGCGAGAGCCGGAGACCGTCGGGGCCAGTCCTGAGGGGTTCGAAGGAGTCGGCCGGGACATCCGGATAGAAGTGGAACAAGACGAAGAATTGCGCGAGGCCCGCCGTGATCGCCAGTGGCGCCTGGAGGACGAGGAAGGGGAGCAACAAGGCCCTCCGCTGGCTCCGGAGGATGGTGTAAGCGCGACGATAGAGTCGCGGCGGGCGCACCAACACCGGGACGTCGAGCGCCTCCGCGGAAGGAATCGGCTCCGTCACAGGCCGAGGCGCTCGAAGGTCGCGCCGATGTTCTTCAGGTAGAAGTCGTAGTCGAACAGGCGGCGCAGTTCCGGCCCCGGAAGGCGCGAGGTAACTTTAGGGTCCGCAAGAAGCAAGTCAAGGAACTGCGTGCGCCCATTCCAGGCGGCCATGGCGTTGCGCTGGACAATCTTGTAGGCGTCCTGGCGGGCCAGTCCGCTTTCCACGAGCGCGAGCAGGACGCGCTGCGAAAAGACGAGGCCGTAGGAGCGTTCGAGGTTCTCGCGCATGTGCTCCGGGAACACCGTCAGGCGGTCCATCACGCCCGTGAAGATGTGGAGCGCGTAGTCCAGGACGAGGGTCGCATCGGGGAAGACGATGCGTTCCGTGGAAGAGTGACTGATGTCGCGTTCGTGCCAGAGGGCGACGTTTTCCAAGGAGGTGACGGCATAACCGCGAAGCACGCGGGCGAGGCCGGTGACACGCTCACAGAGCTCCGGGTTGCGCTTGTGGGGCATCGCGGAAGAGCCTGTTTGGCCCTCGTCGAAGGGTTCTTCCGCCTCACGCACCTCGGTCTTTTGGAGGGCGCGAATTTCCGTCGCGAACTTCTCTAGAGAGGCGCCGATGAGGGCAAGCGTGGTCACGAATTGCGCGTGGCGGTCGCGCTGGATCACCTGCGTCGAAGCTGCCTCGATTCCAAGACCAAGCTTCTTACAGACGATCTCCTCAAGCGCGGGCGGGACGGAGGAGTGGGTGCCGACGGTGCCACTGATGGCGCCAACGGCGATGGCTTCGCGGGCGGCTTCGAGACGCTTGCGATTACGGCGCATCTCATCGACCCAGACCGCGAGCTTCAGCCCGAAGGTCGTGGGTTCAGCGTGGACGCCATGCGTGCGCCCGACGCAGAGGGTGTCGCGGTACTTGGAACATTGGCGTTCGAGCACCGCCGAGAGCCGGTCCACGCCCGCGAGGAGGAGGTCGCAGGCGTCGCGGAGTTGGAGGCCAGTCGCGGTATCCCAGACATCGCTGCTCGTGAGGCCGAAATGGACGTATCGGCTCTCATCGCCGAGCGATTCGTTCACCGACCGCAGGAAGGCGGTGACATCGTGGTGGGTGATGGCGATGTATTCATCGATCTTCGCCACGTCGAAGTTCGCGTCACGGCGGATCTTCCGGGCGGCCTCCGCCGGGATCTGGCCAAGTTCCGCCCACGCCTCGCAGGCGGCGACCTCGACATCGAGCCAACGCTGGAACTTCGCCTGGTCGGTCCAAATCGCGGCCATCTCCGGCCGGGAATAGCGGGGGATCATGGAACGAGCTCCCTGGGCGGGCCTGGACATGCGTGCCGATGGCCGGGATGCCCCGATGATACCGCGACGGGAGCGCACGGGCACTCGCGCGGGGGCTCTCCGGCTTGCGTGCGTTGAGTCGCTCGTCCGCTCACCCTGAGCTTGTCGAAGGGCCGGTACAGCTCGAACGATGGTCGCGTCGTGTTCACCCTTCGACAGGCTCAGGGCGAACGGATCTGTGGAGCTACTCCAGCTGGCCGAGCAAGGCACGGCGCAGGAGCAGGAGGCTCATCGTGACGGCGCGACGCTTCACGGCCTGGCGGTCGCTGCTCATGGTCATGCTCAGGGCGTGCGCGCCGTTCTCGTCGGCCACGGCGACGTGCACCGTGCCCGGTCGCACGCCGTCCTCTTCGTCGGGACCAGCGACACCCGTCACGCCGACGCCATAGGTGGCGCCAAGCCGCGCGCGGGCAGCCTGGGCCATCGCCTTCGCCGTCTCCTGCGAGACCACGCCGAACTCCTCGATGACCTCGGCTGGCACACCCGCATCGATCTTCTGCTGGGTCTGATACGTCACAAGACCGCCCTGGAAGTAGTCCGATGCGCCCGGAACATCGGTGAGGACGCTCGCGAGGAGGCCCCCGGTGCACGACTCCATGGATGCCAGCGTGGTCCGCCGGGCGTGCATCTGGTCGGCGATGTAGCCCTCCAGGGTGTCGTCGTCCTTGCCCCAGATGGCCGTCCCGAAGATGCGGTCCATTTCGGCCTCGATCGGGTGGATGCGCGCCCAGGCCTCCTGACGCGTGGCGGCTTTCGCGCCAATGCGCAGATGCACGCCGTCCTGGCGGGCGTACGTGCCGATGCCGATACCGGGCGTGCCGTAGAGCGGTTTCGCCATCTCATCGACGTTGCCTTCGCCGATGCCGACGGTCTTGATCGTGCGGGTGACCAGCACCTGGCCGTCGGAGCGGCGTTCAAGCTCCGGGCGGACCTCGCTCGCCCACATGCGATGCATCTCCGGCGGCACACCGGGCATGGAGACGATAACGCGGCCATCCTTCTCCACCCACCAGCCGGGCGCCGTGCCACGGGGGTTATCGATGGTGCGCGCGCTCGGGATGAGCCACGCCTGCTTGATGTTCGATTCAGGCATGGGCACCGAGCGGCCGGCAAAGAATCCGCGCAACCGGGTTTCCAGGGCCGGATCCACGGTCGGGGTCTCGCCAAGCAGGGCGCAAATGCCTTCGCGCGTCATGTCGTCCTCGGTTGGGCCAAGGCCCCCGGTCGTGACGATCAGGTCCGAGCGGTCCCAGGCACGCTTAAAGGTCTCGGTGATGCGCTGCATGTTGTCGCCCACAACGGTCTTGTAGTAGAGGTCGATCCCAAGTTCCGGCAGCTGCTGGGCGATATAGGCGCTGTTCGTATCGACGATTTCGCCGAGCAGGATCTCGGTGCCGATGGCGATGATTTCCGCTTTCATTGCGGCAGTCTACGCGATGACAGCGTTAGACTGGCGCGATGGTTAGCCAAGCGCGTCTCGCGGAAATCTGGGCGACGGGGCGGCACGATGATGACGTCCTCGTGCCCGTCGCCCCGGAACCGTTGAACTCGGTCTTCGCGGCGCTTGGACTTGGTGCGAACTCGCGCGTATCGGAAGTTGGCTGCGGGAACGGGGCGCTGTTGCTGCGCATCGCGCGGGACTACGCAGCGGCGTGTCTCGGCCTCGACACCTGCGAGCCGCTGATTCGGGCGGGTCGCCGCGCGGTCGCACGTGCAGGCGCGGGTCACCTTGTGACGCTGCGATGCGAGGACGGTTTCGCGTTCCCGTTCCAACCCGCGAGTTTCGATGTTGCGTTGTGCCTCGGGGCGAGCTGGATTTTCGGCGGGTACCGGCGAACGTTGGCGGCACTATCGAGGCGAGTCCGGCAGGGTGGAATCGTCGTCGTGGGCGAAGGGTTCTCGTTCGACCCGCCGGAGCAAGCGTATTTTCGAGGGCGCGCGACGAGCCTCGGAGCGTTTCGAACGCACGAGGGCAACGTCGCCATCGGCTCGGAAGAGGGACTCCAACCCGTGGGTGCATGGGTCAGCTCACAAGCGGAGTGGGATGAATACCACGAACGCCGCTTCGCCAGCATCCGGCGGTGGCTGGAAGAGAATCCGTTGGACGCTGATTTCGGCGCCGTGACCGCGCTGGCGGATGATGGGGAGGCACGCTTTCGCCTGCGCGACCGCGACGAACAACGCTGGGCGGTGTACGCTTTTCGGAAGCCGGAGCCGATGGGTTAGCCGTGGATCGCGTGCTGACCGTGTTCGATCATCGCGCAGAGATCCTGCGTCACGGCGAGTCCTGCCTTTTTGGCGCGGGCGAGGCCCACGTCGTTCGTGATGCCAGTCTGGAGCCAAACGGCCTTCGCGCCGATTGCGATTGCGTCATCGATGACGGGGTCGGTTTCGCCGCTCCGCACGAAGACATCGACCAGGTCCACAGTGCCGGGAATGTCACGAAGGTTCTCGTAAGCGGTTTCGCCAAGCACGGTCTTTGCGGGGAAACGGCCGCGATGCACCGGGATGATCGTATAGCCCGCTTCTTTGAGGTACGCCGCGATTCGGTAGGACGTGCGGTCCGTGCGGGAATCGAGGCCCACGACGGCGATCGTCTTGGCCGCGAGCAGGACTTCAAGAGCGCTTGGCATTCTTCCTTCGCTTTCTAGGACCAGGGTCCGCACTCGGCGCGGAGATGGGACTCCCGGTCGCCGCATCGACCTCCACCAGTTCCCACCCTTCAGGCAACCGGATAGTGCTGCCCGTGATGGCGGCCACGGCGTTGCCCACGGCCAGGGTTCGGTCCATACCGTCGGTTTGGCCGTAGGCCGGCACAGGCACCTGGGCGAGCGTAAGGCGCTTGCCGCTGCGTTTCACGAGGATCAGGGCGAACTGGCGGATGGCGTCGCTTTCCGCGCGCCAACGGTCTGCCTTGTCCCCTTCGATGGTCACTTCGAGATGATCGATCTTCGCAAAGGGGACCAGCTCTTTCGTGCCAATGCCCATGCCGAGGTAGCCCTGTTGCCAGGTGGCCGACCCCTTCTTCCGGTCGATCACGACATCCGCGCCGACGATCGACGAAACAAGGCTCATGACGGCCACCGGAGCGGCCAAGAGACAGAACAGGAGAAGGACGACCATCACCCAAAAGTTCATGGAGCCGACCGTCTTCGCGATCAGATACCCCGCGCCGATGACCAGAGCGAGCGCGATGAGCGGAAGGATGACGGTCCCGCGCGAACTCTTGATCTCGACCTTGTCATCGCTGATCACGGCCAGGGAACGGTGCAGGAGGACCTCGCGGCGCCCGTCGCGGCGGCGAGAAACCACATGCCCGGGGAGTTCGAATTCGGCCACGCCCATAGGGTACAGCGACGTTGGCGAACCCGCTGTCACGCGGGGTTCGTCAGCGCGGGCCACTGCCGCCGCCAGAGGTAAGACATCGCACCGCAGGCGACCGCGACGTTGAGCGATTCGACGCGCGGGTCCATGGGCAGGCTGACGACGAAATCGCTCAGCTCACGGAGTAGGTGGCCGATGCCCTCGCCTTCGCTCCCGAGAATCAACGCTGTGCGCTTCGGCCAATCGAAGGCGGTGGCCGAAACAGAATCCGGGCCACCATCGGCCGCGACCACCCAGTAGCCGGCGTCCTTCAGGTCGCGGACGGCGCGGGCGAGGTTCGTTGGGGCGGCCACCGGGGCGACGAAGCTCAGCCCGGCGCTGGCGCGATGGACACCGGGGGTGAGCAACGCGCCCCGGCGGTGGGGCAGGACGATCGCGTGCGCGCCGACAGCAACAGCAGAACGCAGGACGGCGCCCACGTTTTGAGGGTCGGTCACGCTGTCGAGGAGGAGGACGAGGGAGGCGCGCTGCTTGTCGTTCGCCAACGAATCGAGGTCGAACGGCTCCGTCGCGCGGAGGCGCACGAGCACGCCCTGGTGGACGCCTCCGCCTGTGAGTTGGTCCAGGCGAAAGAGTTCGACGGCCTGCACCGCTACTCCGCCCGAGCGGGCACGGGCGGCAAGTTCGAGCACGCGCTCATTGCGCGTGCCATCGAGGAGCATGAGCGACTTCGCGGCCCCAGCCTCAAGCGCCATGGCGCAGGCGTTGATCCCGAAGGCGAGATCATCGGGCGTGGAGTTTGGCTTGGCGCGCATATCAGGCATCGTTTGGCCGGGGCAGCGTATTCACGCACGTCACGCTACCGGAGCCAGGCCGAGCGTGCCAATCGTTAACTCGCCTTGCGGCGCCCGAAGCCAAAACGCCGTGGCGGCGCCTCCCGGCGGATGCGCGAATCGCGCATTGAACGCCGTCGCTCGATATTGTCCGGTTCCGCCGTCAAGCGCCCCGCCAGCGCGCGCAGACTCACGCTGGCCGGTGCGTTGGGGCTGAGGGCAGCGAGCGGCGTCCCATTTTGCGTGGAACGCCTCATCAGCGGGTCGAAGGGCACTTCCCAAATCGAGCCGCGCTGGAGCATGTGCGCAAGCTGGACAGGGGCAAAGCCGGTATCGAACACCGTGTGATTGGCCACGATCAACGTCCGCTCATCGGCATATCCTTCCGAGCGGAGTGCAGCGAGGAGGAGGGACGTGTTCTTGGCGCTCGTCAATTCCAGGCTGCTGACGATGAGCGCGTGGTCGGCAATTTCGATGCCGGCGGCGACCGCGTCGTCGTAGGCGCCGGGCGTATCGACAAGCACGTAATCGAACATCTCGGCGGCGTACTTGACCATGTCCTGCAGGTCGGTGGGGCGGACGCTGAGCCATTCGCCCATGCGCGCAGGCGCCGGCAACACGAACGCTCCCGATTCGTGACGGATCATCTCGCTCCGAAATTCGTCGCGGTCCATGTCCCGGTAGGTCCGCGCCATGCGGGCCGTGGTCGTGGTCGGGTCGAGGTTCAGACCCAGGGCGACGTCTCCGAAGGACGTATCGAAATCCACGATAAGGACCGCCGCCTGCCGTTCCCGAGCGAGCGCGGTGGCGAGGTTCACGGAAATAGTGGTCTTGCCGATGCCACCCTTTTGGCCGACCACCGCGACAATCCGTCCACCTTCCCTGGCGGGGTCGATGGTTGATCGCCCAGGCGCCAGGGCTTCGATAACGCGGGCGACATCCGATTCCTGGAAAGGCGCGGGGAGGACGGCTTTGGCGCCAGCGCGCACCGCCTGTTGGAAGACCGTCAGCGCTTCGGAAGACGCGTAGGCAACGACATGGGCGGCGGGCATCGCTTCCGCGACGAACGCCAGCGTCTGGGCCGAACGCTGGTAGGGCTCCTCGAACGCGACAAAGACGAACTGGGGGCGTTCGATGCGAAGGATATCCGAAGCCGCAAACCCGCTCGCGGAGGCCCCCAACACGGTCACGCGCGCGGCCGCCAGGATGGAACACGCCACCTCTCGCCTGCGCGGATGATCGTCGATGACCACAACGCCGTTGGCCAGGTTCATGGTTTTCTGCCTCCCGTTGGAAAAGAAGTTGTGTACGTAGTTGGACGGCACGAATCGAGCGCATCCACACGGGTGATGGGCAGTGAGGGGTGGTGTCCACCCAGCCTTCACCCGTCGGTCACCATTGTTTTTCGGCTCAAGGTGGCGATGTTCTCGGGATTGGGTGCAAAGCAAAGCAACGTTCTGCCACCGAACTGTCACCCGGCGGTAACTTGATCGTCCGCGCTGGCTTACTGGCGCATGCGAGCAGAGGTCGTCAAAATCCGTTGATGCCTGATACCGAAGAACTCTCAGCGTTTCCCTTCACCGTCGATGGCTTCAACGCCCGGGCGCCCGGGCGGCTGCCCGGCCTCATTGGCCTGGTGATCACCGATGTCGGCGTCGGGCGGATATCGTCCAAGCTGGAGGTACGCGAGGAATTACTGGCACCCAACGGCTACCTTCACGCGGCGTCCGTCGTCGCTCTGGCGGACACCAGTTGTGGCTACGGCACACTCGCGAACAAACCCGCCGAAGCTACGGGCTTCACGACGATCGAGATCAAGACCAACTTCCTGGGGACCGTGCGCGAAGGCACTGTCCTCTGCGAATGCACGATGGTGCACGGCGGGCGAACGACGCAGGTCTGGGACGCCACCGTTTCGGACGCCGCCAGCGGTAGGCCAATCGCGGTGTTTCGCTGCACGGAAATGCTCCTCTATCCGCGCTGAACGGCTGAGCGTAGCCAATCGATGTGTGCGCTCTCTTCGAGCGCCGTCACCCAGTGCAGCGCCTCCCAGAGCGTCTGGCCGCGCGCATAGGCGCCGTGTCCGCGCAGGAGCACGATGCGATGGGTCAGGAGTGCCTGGGCGATCTCCTCCACCTGCCGGGGCCCGGTGTGTACCACCGGCACTTCCTTCAAGTGGAGCTTCCCTTCCAGGTCCGCGGGGACGAAGATGTCGCGTTCGAAGCTGATCGCGATGGCGTGGCGGGGATGGGCGTGCACGATCGCCTGCGCTCCCCCGAGTGCGTAGGTGAGGCTGTGGAGGACGGTATCGCTGGAGGGAGGCGGGCCTTCGAACGAACCATCCGCCCGGACAAAGCTGATGTGGCGCGTCGCCAGGCGTCCGAGCATCGTCCCGGTGCCGGTGATCCACATGTCGCTCTCGCTGCGGAGGCTGAGGTTGCCGCCATGGCTCGTAACGAGGGCAAGCTGGTAGAGATCCTTCCCGACTTCCTGGAGTTCGTGCAACGTGCCGGGCGGAATCGTGGGCGCCACGAATCAAGCTCCGCCGTTCACGTAGATTCGTTGACCCGTCACATAGCTCGCGCGCTCGGACACGAGGTAACGCACGACATCGGCGATTTCTTCGGGCTGGCAGACATGGCCGAAGGGCATGGAGGCATCGAGTTCGTGGATGTCCTTCACGCCTCGCGTCGCCCTGGCGAGACGGAAGCCCATGTCCGTATCGACAAGGCCTGGCGCCACGATGTTCACGTGGATACCGTGCGGTCGCTCCTCCTTCGAAAGGGTGAAGGCGAGCGCTTCCATGGCAGCCTTGCCCATGTTGTAGGGAGCACCGTTCCCCGAAAGACTGATTGTGGCAGCGCTGGAGATCATGATGATGTCGCCGCGCGCTTGCTGGCGCATCGAAGGCAGCACGAGCTTGCTGAGGTAGTGCGGTCCGAAGGCGTGGGTACGGACCACCCGCTCCATTTCGGCGGGGTCCGTATCGATCACCGCCTTACCCTGGCTAGCGATGCCCGCGTTGTTGATGAGGATGTCGATGTGTCCGAAGTCCTTAATCACAGCTTCAACCATGGCCACGTCTTCATCCCAGGTGTCGACCGATGCGTTGTACTGCTTGGCACGTCCGCCGGCCTCGGTGATGGCGGTCACTGTATCGCGCGCGGCGTCATCGTCGCGGCGGTAGTTGACGGCGACGGTTGCGCCGTCGGCAGCCAGCCCAAGAGATATCGCCCGCCCGATGCCGCGACCGCCGCCCGTCACCAGGGCTACGCGTCCTTCAAGTGTCATTTCGTCTCTCCTACCGTGATGTCGGCGAATTCTAGCGGAATGGGCGCTTCCATGGCTCGGGCTTCGGAGTATCCTTCGAAACACAAACGGGAGGAACGATTTGGCAGACGAACTTCAGACAGCGACCGAGATCTTCGAAGTGCTGGGTACGCAGCGGGCGATGCGCCGCCTGAAGCCAGACCCGATCCCCGAAGAACTCATCAAGAAGGTGCTCTGGGCGGCGACACGGGCGCCGAGCGGCGGCAATCGCCAGGGCTGGCGCTTCGTCGTCGTGACGGACGCCGAGAAGAAGAAGGGGCTGCAGGAGGTCTACGGCCCGGCGTGGCATAGCTTCGTCGCCGCGGGCTATGGACGCATGGATGCGACACTGGCGCCCGAAGCAGCCGAAAGCAACCGTCGCGTGATGGCGAGCGCGACGTACCTCGCCGACCACCTTCACGAAGCGCCAGTGATCATCATGGCATGCACCTTCAAAGCGCCCGGGAGCGTGAACCAGGGCATCGCCGAGGGTGCCAGCATCTACCCGGCGGTGCAGAACCTCATGCTCGCCGCCCGTGCGCTGGGACTCGGCACGGCGCTGACGACCATCCACCGCACGGACGAGCCGCGGGTGCGCGAGATCCTTGGCATTCCGGACACCGTGGATACGGCAGCCCTTATTCCCCTAGGCTGGCCGAAGGGCCGATTCGGCGCCGGGCTCCGCCAACCCGTCGAAACCGTTACGTATTGGGAAACCTGGGGGAACAAACGACCATGAGCACGAAACAACTGGACATTTCGATCACGTACTGCGTGCCTTGAAACTACACCGCACGCGCCGCGTGGACGGCGCAAGAGCTGTTATCGACGTTCGCTGATTATACCAGCGGGCTGACGTTGGTACCGGGTTCCGGCGGCCAGTTCGAAGTGGTCGTCAACAACAAGACCCTATTTTCGAAGAAAGCCACGGGCCGCTACCCGGAGATTCAGGAACTCAAGGATGCGGTCGCGAAAGCGCTTGATGCCTCCACGAACTGAGGCGCCATGCACAACCCGGTGACGGTGCGAAAGCTTAAATACGACGGTTCCGTGAAGTATGACTGGGACGGCGATCTCGTCGATGGCGGCGACGGCTGGGTTGCCACGTTTCACGAAGCGGCGGTACACGGTAAGAGTCTGACGCTCAGGGACGAGGTCCCGCCGTTCGCGATCCGTTATTTCTGGACCGGGCAACCACTCGGAGTGCTGTTCTGTTTCGACAGCCAGGGCACGTTCACGTACGCCAAGTGCGACGCGTCCCTCCCCGCTGAAGTGAGCGGCCGTAGCGTGAGCTTTGTTGATCTGGACCTGGACGTGGTCGTCGTGCCGACCGCCAGCGGCCTCTCGTATTCCGTGAAGGACCAGGCTGTGTTCGCCGCTCGCCGTTTGTCGATGGGGTATAGCGAAGAGGCCTGCCGCGCCGCCAATCGCGGGATGGGAATCGGGCTGCGCATGGTGCGCAGGCGGAGTTTTCCGTTCGATGGCAGCGCCGAAGCATTGCTCGGGCGGGTATTGGCCTCAGAGGGGCCCCTATGAGGGAGATTCCCGAAGTTCGGACGAATTTCCAGCAACTTCACGTAATTCTCCCCTGTTAACGGTTTCGATCTGTAAGATTCGGGGATGGAGCCTCCTTACCAGCCGGTAGCATGTGCGGGCACACGATTCCTGTTGCGCGCGACGAAGTACGACGGTACAGCGCACTGGCTCCAGCCCTTCACCACCATTTCGGATGACGGGAATCTGCTCGTTGCTCGCTACCGTGCCAAGACGCCGATCTTTACCAGCCGAGGTGAGTTTCGGTCGCCGTATGATTCGTACGTCTACTTCTGGCGCGATCGCTGGTACAACGTGTTTCGCCTGTCGCGCCCCGGCTGCGAACTTGCGCTCTGGTATTGCAACATTACGACTCCGCCCGAATACGACGGCTGCTACCTCCGTTATGTGGACCTCGACCTCGATGTCTCCGTGAAACCCAACGGTTGGGTCCAACTGCTCGACGAGGAAGAGTTTGAGCTTCACCAGCGACGCTATGGGTATTCGGACGAGGTCATCGCTCGTGCCGAGGATGCCGCCCGCGAAGTGATGGACCTCGCGTATGACCGCGGCTTCCCCTTCGATAAGGGCTAGGAGCCTGCCGGACACGCACAAACCGTTTCCGTTCGGCGAAGATAGGCTACGCTTACCCGTCTGATGCCCGATACCCGCACCATTCGCGCCCACATCCAGCACCTCCTTGAACGGGCCGTCGCCGCCGCAATTGACGTTGGCGATTTGCCCGATGTGGCCATCCCGTCGGCCGCGCCGGAGCGTCCGAAGGACACGGCAAACGGGGACTACGCCAGCACGCTGCCATTGCGCATGGCCCGGAGCGCGATGAAACCCCCGATCGAAGTCGCGCGCGCGATCGCGAAGCACATGCCGGCGGACCCAACCCTCGAACCCGCCACCGTTGCACCTCCGGGATTCGTCAACCTCCGCCTCACTGCGGGCTTCGTACAATCGCAGGTTGAGCACGTCATCAGCACGGGAGCTACCTACGCGGATCTGGCGATCGGCAGCGGCAAGAAGGCACAGGTGGAATTCGTGTCCGCGAACCCGACCGGCCCACTCCATGTCGGCCATGGACGAGGAGCGGCCATCGGTGATGCTCTTGCATCTGCGCTCGGTGCGGCGGGCTACGAAGTCGAACGGGAGTACTACGTCAACGACGCGGGCACTCAGACGGACATCTTCGCGGACACCCTCTACGCCCGCTATCAGCAACTCTTCGGCCGCGATGTGGCCATTCCCAAGGACGGCTACCCCGGCGAGTACATGGTCGATCTCGCCCGTGAAGTGCGGGACGAGGCCGGGGAGATGTTCCTCCGTCCACTCGGCGAGCCAACGCCGCCGGACCTGGCAACGCTCGGAATCGAGTTGATGGTGCGCCACATCCGCCAGAGCGCGACGAACTTTGGCGTGAACTACGACCGCTGGTTCAGCGAGAAGTCGCTCTACGACTCCGAGGGCACGTACACGACGGCGATGGGCGTCCTGCGCGAAAAGGGATACCTCGCCGAACGCGAGGGCGCCCTCTGGTTCTCTTCGAGCGAACTGGGCGAAGACAAGGACAACGTCGTCATCCGCACGGACGGGCGCCCGACGTACTACGCCAGCGACATCGCCTATCACTACGAAAAATTCCTGCGGCGCGGCTTCGATCTGGTCATCGATGTCTGGGGAGCGGATCACCACGGGCACGTTTCGCGCCTCAAAACCGCGACGACGGCCATCGGCGCGGACGCAAACAACCTCCACATCTTGCTGTATCAACTCGTGGTGCTGAAGCGCGGAGGGGAGGTCGTTCGGCTCTCCAAACGAAGAGACGAGATCATCAGCCTGGACGAGCTGATCGACGAAGTTGGCGCGGACGCCGCGCGATTCTTCTTCCTGCTGCGTTCGCCCGGTTCGCAAATGGAGTTTGACCTCGACCTCGCGGTCCAGCAATCGAGCGAGAACCCCGTGTTTTACGTGCAATATGCCCATGCGCGTCTCGCGAGCATCCTTGCCCGCGCACAGGAGGCAGGAATTACGCCCGATGGCGGCGATGTCTCGCTCCTGGACCAGCCCCAGGAACTCGCCCTCATCCGCGAGATGATGCGCCTCACCGATGTGATTGAAATCTGTGCGACGACGTTCGAGCCGCAACACCTGCCGCACTACGCGATGGCGCTCGCAAACGCATTCCACGCCTTCAACGACGCCTTCAAGCAGCAAGGCGACTCGAACCTCAAGGTGATTACGGACGACATCGCCATGACGAAGGCGCGCCTTCGTCTCGTGCTGGCGGCGAAAATCTCCCTCGCACGGGTGCTCGAACTGATGGGCATGAACGCGCCAGAAAGAATGTAGAGCGAAGAACCGAGAGCCGAGTTCCGAGAACTGAGTGCCGCTGCGCCTGAGTCGTGAGCTTTTCGAACAGTTGAAGGATGGACGGGCAGCGCGCGAGGATGGTCGAAGAGCATGCTCACCCTTCGACAGGCTCGGGGCGAGCGGTTTGGTGGTTTAAGGGCTGGGCTTCGGTCCGTGGGACCCCGAAGCGTGGGTCGAAACGGAGGCCGGGGACAACGATGTGGCCGTCGGTGGCGTTGCCGAAGACTTCGCATGGATGGAGGCCCTCTCGCCAGGCCCGCCACGCCGCATAGGCGCAGGTGAGGCCGTCGAGAGTGTCCTCCAGGTGCTTGAGTTGCCTCGCGCCGAGCACGGGTCCGCCACCATCGAAGGCAGCAAGCACCGATGGGGAGGCGGCTACCGCGGGCAAGTCCCGTTTGAGCAGCGCCGCCAGTAGTCTCTGGTAATCATGGATGCCTTCGCGGCGGAGGGGCAACGGACCCTTCTTGTACTTCAGTCGCTCGTGGAGTTTGAAGTGCACCACGTGCACGGCGTGGGGGTACATCTCGAAGGCGTGGCGACCGTCCGCGAATGGGCTTATCGCAAGCGGGTCGAGGGCGAAGCCGCGTGCGCGGAGGGTTTCGCCAAGCTCCGGACCAGCGAGGAGGCCCTTCCGCGTGAGGAAATCCACGTTCGCATTGTACGCGGATGCCTTGTACCGACCGAAGGCGCGGGCCAGCTCCCGTTCGGCGGTACATTGTGCCGTCCGCACGAGGGGAGCATCCACGGCCACAATGACATCAACACCCAACCCTCCGAGGTACTCCGCAAGGCTATCCACCGGCCAAACCGTCGCGTCAAGTCGCACGAGGAGGACGCCATCGCCGCTCGACTCAAGAACACACAGCCCCGTCTCATTGCGCCCCGTCCAGGAGAGGTCCAGGCCCACGAGAAAGGTCATTCCCGCATGGTATCCTGCGCAGGGACGCAACGACGCAAAGCGCAAAGCGCCACCGTCTCTTACCCTTGTTCGATGCCCAAGCCCATCCCATTGCCAACCTCAGCCACTGGAAAGTCCGCGCGTGCTGTGATTCGCGAATGCGGGAAGGTGGCGGGGCAGATCATGCGCGACAGGTTCGGACACTCCACAGTCACCGCCGTGAAGGGCCGAGGCGATGTCGTCACGGAGACGGATACGGCCGTGGAGAAGGCCGTTATGGCGATCCTGCGGCAGGAGTTCCCCACGCACGCCGTCCTCTCCGAAGAGTCCGCCGCCGATGTGCGGTCGTTCGGCTGGATGTGGGTGATCGACCCCGTCGATGGCACGAAGAACTTCTCGCGCGGGCTACCCCATTTCGCCTTCAACATCGCCCTCTGCCAGGAGAACGAACCGGAGATTGCGCTGACCGTCCACCCTCCGCTGCACGAGGAGTTTCTCGCACTGCGCGGACAGGGGTGTTTTCTCAACAACCGCAAGATCACGGTGTCCGATGTTCGCACGGTGCGGAAGAGCGTGGTCGCCATCGACCTCGGCTATGACGACCAGCGCGCCCGCCGACAGCTCGAAACGGCGCTGCACATGTGGCCCGGCATGGAGGCGTTGCGCATTCCAGGCGGCCCGGCGCTGGGCCTGGC
>DAOTTM010000268.1:0-15112 GCA_034437915.1 Dehalococcoidia bacterium
GTCGATGAGAAGCGCGAAATCGTCGTCGGCGTGAACGATTACACCGAAGGCGACTCCCAGCGCCCAGCCATCTTCAGCGTCGATAAGCGCCTCGTGGAGCACCAGCTCAAGCGCCTCGAACACCACCGCCGCGAACGCGATGCCGCCAAGGTCATCGCCACCCTCGCCTCCCTGAAAGAGACAGCCCAGGGCACAGGCAACCTCATGCCCCCCATCCTCGAAGCCGTCCGCGCCTACGCCACCCTCGGCGAAATCTGCGGCGCCCTGCGCCAGGTCTTCGGCGAATATAACCCCCCGACCGTGATATAACTCAGCCACTCACCTCGACGTAGAACGAGGTGTCGGTTCCCCGAACTGCCACGAGCAGTCGACGCACCAGCTTGACGATGTCGTTTGCACTGAGATTGCCCTCGCAAAAATACTGTCCACCGCCAAGTGATAGCGGGTTGAAGAGTGGCTCGGCGTCACGGCTAAAGTAATTGCGCTTGCGACCACGAATCCCGAGCGCGCCGCTGGCGAACTCTTCGACGCCATCTGCGATGAGTAGATTCGCCACACCGGTCAATACATCGCGCCACGTGCTTACTGGATGATTCACACCGTCGAGGGTGAATGCCTTAGGGTTGTGCCCCGTGAAGGCGCCAGCCCCACGCGCCAACACCGGCACCGCACTGGTCGAAGCCGACACAGCTCGGGCTGGCGGCTTTCTTGCAACCCCAACAGGAGCGCCCGGGGGCGGTATCCCGACTTGCCCAACCGATGCTGCGCTCAACAGGAACTCGGTGACCTGACCTTGTTCGGGCCTGGCGCCCGCGATACCAGCTGCGGCCTCCGCGAGAAGCTCCGCGAGCATCTCGTCCGGCTCCATCAACAATTGTCGCCATGCTTCTGGCAACGCCCGCATCACCCGCGCCTCACGGTCGCGATCGAGCAGCTCTGTCTCCGCATTGCGGACGGCGTCGCCGGATACGACCGTCTCCCTTTCAAGAAAACGCCTGAAAACGGAGGCTGCCTGCGATGACGGAATCCTCCGGACATCGACGGAAAAGAACTTGCGCTCCTCCCAGCTACCTTGGCGGAGAGGTAGGTAGAACCACCACGCGAGGCCGTCCGTGAGAACAGCCAACGGGACGCCGTCGTTGAACGCGTACCTCAGAAGCTGCTCTTGATGTGAATCGAGTTCCGTGCCAGCGCGCTTCACCTCGATAAAAGCCCGGCTCTGACCGCGCTCCCGCAAGCAATAATCGACGCGACCAGACGACACCGCGAATTCAGGGCAGACCTCTGAAAGGTCGCTTGTGTCCCAGCCGAGGTAGCCAAGGACCGGATTAATCGCGCCTTGGCGGGTCGCCTGTTCTGATATGCTCAACAGCGCGTCGTTCTTCACAATTCTTTCAAGGAGGTTCGTCAGGTCTGCCACGCCTCGCAGTCTATCGGATCGCACAGCTAACCGGCATACTTGCCACCATTGTTCGATCTACGATTCAACGGCCTACCCGACGGCCCCATCTTCGCCTTCGCCCACGGCGCAGGGGCGCCCATGGACAGCGCCTGGATGGAGACGTTCGCAACCGGTCTCGCCGACGAGGGCGTCCGCGTGGCGCGCTTCGAGTTTCTCACACGGCCGCACGCCGCACCGCCGGTTCCCGAGGCCCGCCCGACCGCGCGGCCACGGCCATCCGCGGCGCCCTCCGCCACGTCTTCAGCGATACAATGATGCGCCTGTGACCTTGAGTGAACTCTTCTCCAAGCCTCCCGTTCGCCACGCCTTGGCGTGGATTGCGATGGGCGCCCTTGCGCTGGGGCTCGCTGGATGCGAACGCGTCGAACCATCGACCGCGCCAACAACCCCTACTTCCGTGATCGCTGATCCGACTGTTTCGCCGACCGCCACACCTGCTTCCGTGGACGACAAGCCCACAGCGACACGGGAATCGATCACCGTTTCGCCAACCGCAACTCGGGAAAGCACCCCCTCCCCATCCGCACCCACGAACCGCGACCAGGCCCTGATCGCGGCAGCAGCGCGTGGAGACCTTGGCGCCGTGCGAAGCCTGCTCGACGGCGGGGCGAGCATTGCGGCCCGCGATGCTTCCCGGCGCACTGCCCTCATCGCCGCTGCATACGGGGGACACCTTGAAGTCGCCGAAGCACTCATCGCCCGCGACGCCGACGTCAACGCGAAAGACAACACCGTGCAAAGCGCCTACCTCATCGCCACGTCTGAGATCGGCGACTCGCCTAACGCCCTTGCCTTTCTTCGGCTGACGCTTCGTTCCGGCGCGGATGTCGGGAGCCTGGATAGCTACAACGGCACGGGCCTCATCCGCGCGGCGGACCGTGGGTTCGTGAACATCGTCCAGGAATTGCTCCGGACCCGGATCAACATCGACCACGTCAACCGTCTCGGCTGGACAGCGCTCCTGGAAGCGATCATCCTCGGCGGCGGCGACTCCCGGCACACCGAAGTCGTCCGCCTGCTCGTTGGGGCGGGCGCGAATGTCAACCTCGCCGACGGAAACGGCAAGCCACCCCTTGCCCACGCGCGCGATCGCGGCTACCGCGAGATGGCCGCAATCCTCGAACCCGCGGGTGCCAGGTGAGAGGCCCGACCGTGGGGCTATGCGTCGTTGCAGCGGCCATCGCTTACGCTGCAATGGGCTGCGGAACAAAACCCAGTTCCGTTCCCGGAACCGTGATTGGCCCTCCACCGGAGCGATCGACCATGATCCTCGCCGAGACCCCGCCGACACCGACTCGTCCACCCGAACCGACCGCGCCCCGTTCCCGCTCCACTAACGCGGCCGACGACCGATCCCTCATCGTCGCATCCAGCGCAGGTGACCTCGTTGAGACTCGCCGTTTACTCTCCGCCGGAGCGAACATCCATGCCATCAACGAAACAGGATCGACCGCGCTGATGGTTGCCGCCCTGGCCAATCACATCGAGGTCGGCCGAGTCCTGATCGCTGCCGGCGCCAACGTCAACGCGAAGGACTCGTCGCTTGAGAACCCCTTCTCCATCTCTGCGGTCAATGGAAACCTCGAATTCCTGCGCATGACCATCTCCGCCGGCGCGGATGTAAACAGCATCAACCGCTTCGGCGGGGTCGCCCTCATCCCCGCCGCAGAACGCGGCCACGTCGAAATCGTCCGCGAACTGCTCAGGACCCGGATCAACATCGACCACGTCAACCGTCTCGGCTGGACAGCGCTGCTCGAAGCCATCATCCTCGGCGACGGCGGCGCCCGGCACACCGAAATCGTTCGCCTGCTCGTTGCGGGCGGCGCCAACGTGAACCTCGCGGACGGAGCCGGAAAGACGCCCCTCGCCCATGCCCGCGACCGCGGCTACCGCGAGATCGCCGCAATCCTCGAAGCCGCGGGCGCCAGGTAGAATTCCGTCATGACGCCGACCTTGCTCACCTCCGGCCCGCCCGACGGCCCCCACTTCGCCTTCGCCCACGGCGCAGGGGCGCCCATGGACAGCGCCTGGATGGAGGCGGTCGCGACTGGCCTCGCCGAGCAGGGGATCCGCGTCGCACGCTTCGAGTTCCCCTATATGGCCGCCCGCCGCACATCCGGTTCGCGCCGCCCACCGGACCGCGAAGCCGTCCTCCTCGACACCTGGCGCGGTGTCGTTGCCGAACTCGGTGGCGGCGCGAACGTGGCGATCGGCGGCAAGTCGATGGGCGGCCGCATGGCGAGCATGGTCGCCGACGAACTCGGCGTGCGCGACCTCGTCTGCTTCGGCTATCCGTTCCACGCGCCTGGCCGCCCCGACAAACCGCGCATCGCCCACCTCGCCGCCATCCAGACGCCCACGCTCATCCTCCAGGGAACGCGCGATCCCTTCGGCCCGCCCGAAGATGTCGCCGCCTATCCCCTCTCCCCGAACATCCGCATTCACTGGCTCCCGGACGGCGACCACGACCTCTCCCCCCGCGCCTCCTCCGGCCGCACCCGCCGCCAAAACTGGGACGAAGCTGTTACGGCGGCGTCGGCGTTCATTGCATCCAACCGCTGATCCGTAGTCCAAAAAGTCCGCTACATTTCCGAACCTCGTCGCTCTATTCTTGTGTTCGCGTCGGCGTTCTGGCACGATGCGCGTCTACCCACCCGCATCCGTGAGTGAAGCCGAGGAGGCAGGCATGGCCGACGCAGACACCGAAACGATCGTCCGTGCGTTGTTTTCGACGGCGGGCATGACGCTCACGGACGAACAGATCGCCTCGTTCGTTCGCTTGTATCCCACCCTGCGCGAGCAGGCGGACCGCCTTTGGGCAATACCAGAAGTTCGCTACGAACAGCCGGCGTTGCTGTTCGATGCACGCACGGACCGCTAGCAGCATCGGCGGCTTGCCGCAGGAGGATTGCCTTGACGAGTGTTCCACTGACGGTTGCATCGGCGGGGAAGGCGCTGCGGGCGCGCGAGATCTCGAGCACCGAGCTGACAACACAGCTGCTGGCGAAGGTGAAGGCTCTCAACCCGGCGCTGGGCGCATTCATCACCGTCACGGAAGAGTCCGCGCTGGCCGAGGCGGCTGCCGCGGATGCGCTGTTTGGGAAGGGCGTGGACAAGGGTCCGCTGCAGGGCATCCCCTACGGCACGAAGGACATCATCGCGACGGTCAACGCCCCGACGACGGCGAATAGCAACATCCTCGACCGCGCCTGGGGCCACGGTTACGACGCGACAGTTATCACGCGCATGCGGGAACAGGGCGCTGTTGGATTGGGTAAGCTGGTCCTGAGCGAGTTCGCCATCGGCCTGCCGGACCCGGCTATGGGCTTCCCCGTTCCGAAGAACCCTTGGAATGTTGACCACAGCGCAGGTGGGTCGAGTTCCGGCACGGGCGTTGCGGTCGCGAGCGGCATGATCCTCTGCGGGTTTGGCACGGACACGGGAGGCAGTATTCGCGGCCCCGCCGCATACAACGGCCACAGCGGCCTCAAAGCCACGTTTGGGCGCGTCTCGAAGACCGGCTGCGTTCCGCTCGGTTACTCACTCGACAACATTGGCCCGATGGCGCGAAGTGTCGAAGATTGCGCACTCATGCTCCAGGTGATCGCCGGGTACGACCCGGCCGACCCGTGCTCGGTGGATGTCCGCGTGCCGGACTACGGAGCGGCGATGACCGGCTCGGTGGCCGGGCTGCGTGTTGGCGTTCCCACCGCATACTTCTTCGACGCTCCAGGACTCATTCCCGAGGTGAAGACCGCGGTGCTCGCGGCGATCGACAAACTCAAGTCCGTCGGCGCGATTGTCCGCGAACTCGCTATCCCGCACGCGGAAGAGGCGAAAGACGCGAATGCGATCATCATGTTCTCCGAGGCTTGCGCCTATCACCGCACGGACCTGCAGGAGCGCTACAACATGTACGGCAAGTTCACCGCGCCGATGCTCGTGCGGGGAGTACTCTATAGTGGAGCCGATTGCATCCAGGCGTCGCGCTTCCGCACCTACTTCCAGCGCGAAGTGGCGAAGGCGATGGCGGACGTTGACATCCTGGTGACACCGACCGCACCGTTTACGGCGCCCCGCCGGGACGAGATGACGCCTGAGAGCCGCTTGTTAGACCCCGGCTTTTTGGGCCAATGGAACCTCACGGGACTACCCGCGCTCGCCATCCCTTGCGGCTTCAGCAACGACAACATGCCCATATCGATGCAGTTCATCGGTAAGCCGTTCGACGAACCGGCCGTGCTCCGGGCCGGGGACGCCTACCAGCGCCTCACGGACTGGCACCTGAGGGTTCCGCCAATCGCGCAAGGGTAATTCCCCGTGCGCACTCGAGTGTCCACCCGCCCACGCCAGGTCGAGCTTCGGCGGAGCCAAGCGCCCATGCTGATAGCGGCTGGGGGATGAGGGCAAACTGGCGTAGGATAATCGACAACATCCGAATCACGTTCGCGAGGCGTCTTGATGCGTAAGTACACTCTGCTCTGGTCCGCCGCTGCTGTCGGCGTCATCCTCCACATCGCGGGCATCGGCGTCGATGCCTACCTCCACAGCCATGATGCAACCCTCGCCGCACGCGAGGGTATCTTTACGCTTGCGAACCCCGGACACGTCCTGATTCTGACCGGCTTCTCCCTCACCGCGGCGAGTCTCATGGGCGCTGCCCTCGTCTGGTTGAACGGGAACCGTCTCGGCGGCGAGAGTCGGCTCGCTCGCGTCCTCCGAACCGCGACCCTCCCAGCAATGGCTCTCGCCGCCGCGGGCACGATTTGGGTGCTGTCCCTGGGCGAAGGCTCCGCCACCCACGTCCACTCGAAGAACGAAGCTGCCGTTCACATCGACTCCTCACCGGGAGAGTCCGTTGCCGCCGCCGGAACTGCCGCCGACGGCCACGCCCACGCTGCGGCTCCCGCGGCGAACTCCGCTGCGACTGCCGCCGGAGCCGCCGCTGCCGCCGCCGACCCCATGGGCGAAGGCAACAAACACACCCACGGGACCGAACTCGTCATCACACCCGACCAGCTGGTCGCTGCCGCCGAGTTCTACGCAAAAGTCAAAGTTTCCTCCGCCCGCTTCGAAAACGTCCGCGACGCCATGGCCACAGGCTATATTCAGGTCACCCAGGACCTACCGGGCATTGCGGCCCACTTCTACAACCCGGTATGGAGCCGCGACGGTCGGCTCATGGACCCAGACCGCCCCGAAGTCCTGCTCTATTCCAAGCGCCTCGACGGGAACTGGCGGCTGATCGGCTTCATGTTCAGTGACGAACAGGTGAAGGATGCGCCGCCATCGTTCTTCGGCGCGCTTGATGTCTGGCATCGTCACGAGAACCTTTGCTTCACGGTCGCGGGAGTGTCCATCAAGGCATCGAAAGAGGCCTGCGTTGGCGGCCTCTTCACGCCCCAGACCACCTGGCAGATGCACGTCTGGACCGCGCCCGGCGCCACAACGGGCGTCTTCTCCCACGACTTCCCGCCGATTAGCCCCGGAGCCTTCCCTCCCGCGACCCGTCCCGCCGCGCAAGACCTCGCCGTTCGCGCGCAATGAGGCAGGTTTCCCTCCCGCCCGCAGTCCGTACTGCCATTCGGGTCAACAACGAGTGACAGAATGGACGCGCAGGTGTTCCCTACCGCTTTGGCTGTCGAATGAAACGGTGGAAGGAAGACGGACAAATGCCAACTGTACTCGCTCCCTCGATCGCCACTCACCTCCGGTCGGGTCGCTACGTCCAGCGCGAACGCCCTGCTGCTTCGATTCCTTCCCGGATCCAGGCCCGCCGCATTGAAAAGCAAGCCGGTCGCGAATCCAACGGCTCCGTCGTGAGCTTCCGCTTCTCCCTCTACGGCGTCTCCTAGTTTGCAAACCTCGTGATCGCTCGAATCGGAGCGGCGCACGGAAGTAAGCGGGCTGGACGTCATAACCAGGCCAGGCGCACATCGACGACCTGCCTCGGACTCGCTATTCCGGCTACAGACTCTTCGGGCCCAGTGCACCCCGAACGAACCGCTGAACGAATTGCACTGAGCGCTTCGAGCTGATGCAGTCGGCTGCCCGATTTCCCTCGCGCGCCCGTGCACCTCTTGTTACCGTCAAGTCGTCCGGCTGCTCAACGCCGATCCAAACGTGCTCGTCGCTGCCCGCACCGACTTTGTAGGAGAACAATTGGTAAAGCACCATCCATTTACGTCCCACGTTTTGCAGAGGTTTTACGTAAACCGCGAACTGCGGTGACAATCGGGCATTACAGTGAGTCTCAGATGGATTGGCTGCGGTCGGAGTAAGCGTCTTACTTTACCCGCCCGCAAACGTGGTTTCGTCCGCGGCCAGCCATCCAGAACGTCTGGCTTCGCCCCTACCTCTCCAAGTGCTTCCTCGGAGCCGCAGACACAGAAAGACCCGCCCTGGCCGGCGGGTCTTTCGCTATCCTCTGATTCGACTTGATCGGCCCATGCAGCCGGCCTCAGCTGACCTGCGCGGTCGAAAGCTCTCCATCCTTGAGTAGACCGGCGATGGCCCCGCCCTGGAGCAGGCTCGACACAAACACCGAACCCTCGGGCACCCGCTCCGTCACCGTGACCTTGGCGCGGATGGAAGAACCCCCGGCATTGAGCGAGAGTTCGTCACCCGTGTGCAGGCCAAGACGCCGCCCATCCTCTTCGCTCACCTGGATTCGGTCGTAGCGGTGCAGCTTCTCCGCCTCCGGGTGGTGGAGGCTGGCGGCGTCGGCGGCTGTGTACAGGTCCCGACCGGTGATCACGCGCATGCCGTCACCCATCGTCGCTGCATCCACCGCCACGATGCTTCCCTTCCCGGAGCCTTGAATATTCATTCGCACTCCCTCGCCCACGATCAGATCAGCGGCGGGCTGATACTGCGGCAGCTCGCGCGCAATAGCCTGGAGCGTTGCCTCGGGGTTCGGGGGGAGCTCCACGCCCAGGCTTTCGCCCAGACCACGAAGCGCTGCGAAGAGCGTCACGGCCTCGCCCTCCGGCTTGACGGCGGCGGAGAGCAGCTGCACGCGGAAGTCGCCCTGTGTGTATGTCCCGTTCGACGCATACGCGCGACCCTCCGCAACGACAACCGTCGCTCGCTTTGCCGTCTCGCTGAGTACGCTGTCGATCACCACGACCGTGCCGATTGCGGCAAGCGCTTCGGCTACTCCCGGCAGCAGCATCGTCGGGTCATCGCGAACAACGAGCAGCCCGGCGAGGCCAGCGAGCGGATCGTCCTTGCCTGCCGTTGCTATGCCGAGGTCCTGTAGCCCGTGTACGTTCACCTCGGCGGGGAGCACCACAAGGTGCTCGCTCGCGGCATTGGCGAACAGCGCCACGGCGACGTTCGCGGCCCCACCGGCCATCGCCCCGGCTCGCGCTGGGCTCACCGGGTTCGGCGCGCACACGACAAACGTTTCGTCGCGTGGTGCGTCCCTGAGCAGCGCGGCTGCCGCGTTGATTTCGGCGTTCGGCGAAGCCTTGCCACCGATGGCATCCGCCAGTTCGGCTGCTGCCTGGCCCTCTTCCCCGCCCGCCGGTCGAATCCACACCGCAGCGAAGTCCACGAGTTCGCTGCGAAGTGCGCCGATGACGATGAGCTTCGCCTTCTGATGGACGACCGCGTCCTTGATGCGCACGCTGGCGACGTTGTGGCTCTCTTCGAGGTCATCGGCCACGACAACTATCGCCTTGGCCTTCGGCAGCACGGTCATGTCCGTCGCCATCCGCCACGAGCCGAGGCGCGCTTCGAGGGCGTTCTTCGTCGCCCGCATCACGGGTCCCAGCGAGCTATCCGCCGATCCGCCGAGGCCCTTCGCGATCGCCCGCGCCAGGTACGCGTCTTCGTTCGTGACCGTCGCGCCGATGAGCACGCCGATCGTCCCCTTCGCCGCCGCAGCCCTGAGCGCCGTCGCGGCCTCGGCCAGGGCGCTCTCAAGATTCACCGGCGCCTGGATTGCCCCGCGCCGTACGAGGTGCCGCGAAAGCCGTTCGCGCGGCTTGAGCGAGTCGTAGTGATAGCGCCCGCGCACGCAGATCTGGTCGCCGCTGAACGCATTCCCCGTCCCCGGCCGCACGATCACGCCGCGCCCGTCCTTGGACCCAATACTGATGCTACACCCGACGGCGCACGAATCGCACGTCGTGCTCGCCCACGTGTCCGGCTTCGCCACCCATTTGTTCGGGTGCTCCATGAGCGCCGCCGTCGGACAAACATCGATGCAGGCCCCGCTGAAGTCGCAGTTGCTCTCGTCGATCGCTCCGCCCGGACCGAAGGCGATCATCGTGTCCCAGCCCTTGCCACTAAGCGTGATCGCGCCCGTGTGGCGTTTCTCGTCGCAGGCTCGCACGCAACGCGTGCAAATGATGCACATCTGCGGGTCGAACTCCATGAACGGGTTTGCGCGGTCCGCCGGTGGCTGAGGGTGCTGGTAGAACGAACGCTCTTCGCCCACCCACGGCTCGTAGCCGGACATGCCGACCATCTCGCAGGTAGCCTGGAGTTCGCAGCGATAGTTTTTCGAACACGTCAGGCAACGATGCGTGACGACATCGTCGCGCAGGCAGATGTCGCCAGGGTGACAGTGCTCGCGCCGGTGGCAGGTGAGGCAGCGATCGCTGTGGTTCGCGAGGATGAGCGAGAGCACGGCCTTGCGCGCCTCCTTCACATCGTCGGAGGTCGTCGTGACCTTCATCCCGTCCTGGACGCTCGCCGTACAGCTCAACTGGAGCCCGGGAGGGCCTTCGATATCCACGAGGCAGGAACGGCACCCCGCATACGGCTTCAGTCCATCGATATAACACAGACTGGAGACGTAAACGCCGTTGTTCTTAAGGACCTCTACCAGGGGCGCCCCCGCCGGGGCTTCGAACGTCTTGCCGTCCACGGTAAGTGATGCCATGCGTACCCACTGCCCAAACCGGCCACCCGCGTAAGCGGCCGACCGATGATCTTGATACGACGGAATCTACCAGATTGTGACGTGAAGAACGAACGCGACGGCGGGGTTTCGCGGAAAGCCCGCGGTTCAGCGAGCAAGCACCACAGGCACGCCGAGTTCGAGCTGTTCCCAAATGCGGTCAGTGGTGATCGTACGATGACCTAATTCGATCGCCAAAGCGAGGCAAGCTCGGTCTCCGAGGCTCAGTCCAAACCGTTTGGTCGTTGCAGAAAGCGCGGCTGCCCGCGCTGCGGTCGACAGCGCAAATGGGATTCGTTCGAGATGGAGGGATTCGAGGTCATCGTCGGCCTCGTCGGCGCTCAGTCCGTGCTGCATAAGTTTCGTCAGGACTTCGGTGACATTGACAGTCGATATGAATGCAATGCCCTCATCGAGAACGGACCGGACGAACTCGCCTCCGGGCTCGCGTTCGAGAAGCGCGAGAACCGCGCTTGCATCTAGGACGGAATCACTCACGCGCCGCTTCCGCCCGTCGTTCGGCGATGAGTTCGTCTGCCATCGACACCCCGGTGTGGATCATTCGTTCCGCTACATGGTCTTGGGCGCGTCGGATTCGTTCGTCGAGCGTGGTGATCACCACTCCGCCATCCTCGCAACTCAGGATCAGCACGGCCCCGACCTCCAGTCCGAGCTGTTCACGGAATTCCGCAGGGATAACTACTCTGCCGCCCGCGCCAAGTCTCGTACGAACCGAAGCCGCTCGAACCGTTCTTTCTGCCTGCGTTGCAGTCATGATTTCCTCCTAATTCCTGAAATTAAGGTCGCCGAAAAGGCTGCACTCGCATCCAGCACAGCGTCACTCACGAGCAGCTTCCGCGCGGCGCTCGGCGATGAGTTCGTCCACTACCGACGGACCATCGGGCGGTATCAGTTCGGCGACCCATTTCTGCATCCGGCGGATTCTCTCGCGGCGCGTCGAGAGTCTTATCTCCCCGTCCTCGCAGCTAAGCAGCACCCTGTCTCCCACCTTTAACCCCAGCCTCTCTCGAAATTCCGCCGGAAGACGATCCGTCCACCGGCGCCAATCTTGGTGTGTACTGTTGGTGTTGGTGTTGGTGTTGGCGTTGGCGTTGCCGTGATCCTTGGTGCTGCTGCGGTCATAATGAATCTAGTGTGCCACAGTCCTTGGGGAATGCCAATTGTCTACCGCGTTGGCACAACGGGCGTGGGTCGCCCAACGCGTGGCCGAACCAGCCGGGTGCCCGCGACCCAATCATGCAGCGCGCGCTATGTGCGCCACGACGAGCCTAGCCGCCATGTCCGGAAGGAGCGTTGCTTGTCCGGTTGCACCTGATCTCGTAGGTTCCTGCTAAATCAAGGGAGGGGTCGATATGTTCGCGCTCAAACACGAGTTCGTCGAGACCAACCGGATCAGGATGCACTTCGTAGCGGCGGGGCAGGGCCCACTGGTTGTCCTTTGCCACGGCTTCCCGGAAAGCTGGTACTCCTACCGTCACCAGATCTCGGCGCTGGCAGAAGCGGGCTTTCGTGTCGTCGCACCGGATCAGCGTGGCTACGGGCAGACCGACAAGCCGGCAGACATCGCCGCTTACAACCTGTTTCAGCTTGCGGGCGACGTCGTTGGCTTGGTACAGGCGTTGGGCGAAGAGGAGGCGGTCATCGTCGGGCACGACTGGGGCTCGCCCGTGGCCGCGTATTCCTGCCTCCTCCGGCCGGATATCTTCCGCGCTGTCGCACTTCTCAGCGTGCCGTATGTTGCCAACTTTGGCGCCGGGGCGAAGCCGCCCTCGGAGGAGATGCGCCACGCGCTGGGCGACGACCTGGAGCACTACCAGAACTACTTCCAAGAGCCGGGCAGGGCGGAATCCGAGTTCGAGCAGGACGTGCGGAGGTCCCTGCGGATGTTCCTGTACTCGGCCTCGGGCGATGCGCCCCCGGAGGAACGCTGGCGCTTCATCTTCCCAAGGAACGAAACATTCCTCCAACAGTGCGTCGACCCGGAGACGCTGCCGCCCTGGCTGACGGAGGCGGACGTCGACTTCTTCGCGGCGGAGTTCGAGAAGTCAGGATTCCGTGGCGGGCTGAACTGGTATCGCAACATCGACTTTTTCTGGAAGGTCAGCGGCTTTCTGAACGGGGCGAAGCTGCGCCAGCCGACGCTGTTCGTGGCCGGCGAGCACGACGCCGTCCTCCAAATGTACCCGGAGGCGGTGACCGATCTGGAGACGAACGTGCCGAACCTGCGTAAGAAAGCGATCATCCCGGGCGCCGGGCACTGGATTCAGCAGGAACGGCCAGCCGAGGTGAACCAGCTGCTGATCGAATTCCTGAGGAGCCTGTAGGCCCGGGCCGCCAGCGGTGGGGTTCCCAGTTTGGTAACTCGATCCTGGGGAGCGTCACGGGCCTCGGCGGGGTGGATGGCACGCCGCCCTACTTTCTCGGGATGCCGAGGAGCATGGTCAAAAGATAGAGATACGCTGCTTCAGACTTGCGAACTTGATTCCAAAGATTTAGCGCGACTTCGGCCCTATCGACCGCTTCAAGCGCGCGAGTCCTGGTAAGGTTCACCTTGAGGTTGTAGTCGGACTCGTGTCGCCGCTCCTGTAGGACGACGAACGTGTCCGCAACGGTTCGAAGGTCCGCGGGTATCAAGACTCCCGTGCTGGCCACCCAAACGTTGTTTTTCACGAATGCTTCGCTCACATCCTTCATCGTCCTGTGCTCATACCTACGTTCCACGACATGCCACAGCGGACTCTTCGCCGTGGCGCGACTCGCTCGATTGGCGCCCTCGGAGATCAGGCGATGGAACAGGGCGAAGTAAGCTGACGAAACAGAACGACGGAGATTCGCTTGCTTCGGCCGTTTCGGGTCGAGGGTCGCCAGCCGCCTCGCCTGATCCACGAGGTCGTCGTGGAGCGTCACACCGGGACTGGTTTCTCAGGATTAACCGCGTCGGACTCGGCCGAAAAGTCGATGAACGGATAGTAGCCGGGCATTTCGCGGAGGAGTGACTCGAAAAGTTGCTCTCGATATGGCCCACGGGTCTTCCATGCGCTGTGGATTGTGGCGTCCTTCAACACAATTGTAACGAAGATGGCCGGTTCGCCCGTCCAATCCTCGCCCACGACTACGTCCCAGCGACTGACGTTTTCGGCGAACCGCGGATCGAGGTTGGCGGCGAACGCGCGAATTGCGTCCGGGTTTGGTGTGATCACGCGGCGATTATACCATGCAGTGAGGCGAACCCGCCCCTAAAGCCGGTGGAAGTCGGCGTCCGCGTCCGGCGCCCGCATCTCGTTCGGGTACGTGTTGTCGTGCGATTCGAGGAACGTGCGCGCCATCTTCGTCAGCGAATGCTTGTCGCGGTACATTTCGTCGAACTGGAAGACCGCATCGTCCAGTGGGCCGCCCGGCTGGATCGCCTCGTACGGGCAGGCTTCGGTGCACAGCCCGCAGTACATGCAGATGCGGAAGTCAATCTCGTAGCGGTCAATGTTGCGGCGACCCTCAGCGTCCTGGCTCGTGGCGACGAGGATGCAGCCATCGGGGCACGCCTGCGCGCAGGTGCTACAGCCCGTGCAGCGCTCTTCGAACCAGAGCAGGTTCGTGCGCGCGTACACCGGGATGGGACGGGAGACTTCCGGGTACTCGATCGTCGCGACCGGCTGGAACATCTGCCGCAGCGTCAGCCCCATGCCCTTTGCGATGCCCTTGCCGTATGCCATCGAAGCCCCCGAAATCGCGCGCTCCCGGATTCCAAGGCGCCCCCTCAGTCTACGTCACGAAGATCGTGGCCACAAACACGAAAGGGTGTTGCGCAGACCTATCCCCGCCGCAGCCACACCCGTCGAATCACGACAGTCTCGCTCACCGCGGTCATCGGTTGCTCCGCCTGAACCGCCAGCGCCTGCCCTTTGTTTCCCCGCGAAGGCTTCGCCACCGCCGCCCGCGCCACCTTCCGCGCCCCCTGCGATGCCAGGTATCGCCTGGCAAGGCCGAGGCCAATCTGCAACGCACTCCCAACGACAACCGCCGTCGCCAGCTTCTTTACAGGCGCCGGAAGCCCTGGACGCACCTCCGCCAGCGCCCGCGGCTCCACGCGCGTCAACGCCGTATCCTGTGCCCCCACGAGGAACATCCCGCATTGACGGCAGTAGTTGTCGGAGGAGGCGTAGGACGCCCGGCAATCGGGGCAGGCGAGGGTCGCGTCAGGCATTGCCGGATGATACCCCCGCAGCGGGCCGTTGCACACCCGGCTGCATCGACGTCGCGATAACGCGCTCCACCGCCCGAGTCAGTTCCACGGGCTGGCGGGGCGGAACCGCCAAACGACCTTCGGCGATCGCTCGTAGAGTCTCCACGAGAAACGGCCGCTCACGTTCCACCCCGCGTTGCCGAATGTCGAGATACAGCATCGACGTGTCGAGCTGCTTCCGCGAGACGCCAAAGTCCTGGTTCGCCCACAGTCCCTCGTTCGCCTGATCGCGAATCGGATAGCGACAGAAGCTCAACGCGGGTCCGCGGTCCACGTCGGACGTCACGACGTTGATCATGCAGCCGGACTCGTGCGCGTCGCGGGCGACGAGCTGCGCGATGACCTCCTGGTACGTCCCGATCGGGCCGTCCGGGAGCGCCGGGTGGTCGTTGATGAAGGTAAAACGGTCGATCAGCGGCTCCGTCGCGATGAGCATGTAACCGAACATCACGCCCAAATCGAATTCAAAGCGGCT
>DAOTTM010000269.1:0-2189 GCA_034437915.1 Dehalococcoidia bacterium
GAACGCGAACATGGCGACAGCGCCCGGCAGCGCCCAGCCGTTGAGGGGCGAGCCAGCGCCGGATTCGCGGATGACGGTCACCTGAGGCGCGGGTGCGTCCTCACTCGCGTCGGCTGAGGGCGAAGACGCGAGTGAGGCCCCGCCCTTGAGCGCCTCGATCTGCGCCTGCTGCTCCTGGATGGCGCGGGTGAGGACGGGGATGAGGTCGAGGTAATTGAGCGAGTAGGTGTCGTTCGTTTTGTTGAGTTGTATGAGTTCCGGGATGATTGGTTCCACGTCCTGGGCAATGAGGCCCAGGCGAATTTTGCTCTGGGCGTCATCCTTCATGATGTAGGAGACCGGCTTCAAAGCGCGTACTTCGTCCAGCCCGTAGGTCAGGGGCTCGACATTTCGTTTGAGACGAATGTCTGACGGTCCGGTGAGCGTTCCGGTGTAATGAAGGTCGCCTTCAAAAATCCCCGCATAAAGACCCCCGATCCCCAAGACGCCAATGTATGAGCCCGAGGACCCCGTGACGCCAATGCTTGAGGTGGAGCGCCCGTTGACGCCTCCACCGTTGGGCGAGAACCCGAAGACGCCGGTCCCGGTAGACGCCTCGCCATAGACCCCGGAGCCCCTCGCCTGCGCCTCGGCGTAGGGACAATTCCCGACCGAGTCGCAGGCTCGACCGACCACGCCGATCTGTGCTTCGGTGGAAGTAGTCGGATTGCTATTGGAACGCCCATCAACGCCGATGCCGCCCTTGGGGCCAAGGCCAAGGATCGCCGGGTAATTGGTCGCTTACGTATTGAATCCAGTCACTGCGGTGCCGTTCGGGTCGGACGCCACAAAGTAGCCGCCGCCGATCGTGCTCGTGCCAACGACGCCCGTGCCAAGGTTCGTGCTATTGGACTTGCCCTGCAGGCCGTATGCGATGCCGGACGCGGCGGTCGATTCGCCGATGAGGGCGGTGGCGCCGGCAATTATCGACGAATTCTGCACGGTCAATCCTGCGGTTGGGGAGTTCCCGCTCCACGTTTCGCCATAGTGGTTATGCCCGGACCAGCGCGCCGATATCGTCTGTTTCGCAGACCACGGCTCCGATCGCGTCGATCGCTCGAATGCTCGACCCGGCCGGGCAGCTGCCCGAAACGCGCTTCTGAAGCACGGCGGGGTCGGCGTTGAAGGCGTTGGCGATGAGCGTCAGGCCGCCGTTGGGGACGGCGGTGTAGGTCGTGTCGTTGTCCGCCGCGCAAGACCATGAGCCGCCGATGAGCTTCGCGACCTGGCCATTCGCGCAGGACAACCCCCCGAGCACATCGTTATCGCTGTCGTCGGCGAAGCCCACGGGTTTGCCGGATATGCCGCTCCATGGAACGTGCAGCGCGTAGGGGACGGGCTTCAGCTCCTGGCGGGGTGCCAACGTGTCGAACAGGGCGCCACCCGCGATCTTCGCCTTTACTTCGAGCCAACGTGCGTTGCCATCGAACACGCCGACGCCGTTGCCGAAGTCCAGTTCGGCGGAGAAGAGGCCGTTGGTGACCGTCCGTGTCGCCCCCACGAACACGGGATTCGTGACCACCTGCGTCCCGCCGCTGAGAGCATCGAAGAGGCGGAACTCAAATTCATACGAGCCGTTCGCGGGCGCGCCGCCCGTATCAAGCCGCCCCTGGTACGTGAACGATGTGCCGACGACCGCGCGCTGTTCGGACGTGCGCTCGACCGACGGACCGTCGTCGGCGAGCGAGATCGCGAATGGTGTGGCGATGCCCGCGGCGACGAGCAGAAGGACGAAGCCGATGAGGACGGCTCGCAGGTCGATGGTGAGGTGAAGGGTCATGGGGGCAGCCTCCGCGAAACGGGATTCGCAGAGTCTACGCCCGGGCCGCCTGCTTTGTAGTCACGGACCTCTGTGTCCGGGGGCCACGGCGACCATCGTTAGCTTTGCCCGACAATCGCCAGGGTGTCGCGATGCCAAGCACGTGTTCGATGCCCGGGGGCGAGCGCCGGAGGGGATGAGCAAGCGCCGGACATTCGTGCCGTGGCCCCCGGCCAGGGAAGCTCGTGACTACGTCCGCCGCAGCATCGCCCCCGCGACGGCGAGGCACGAGGGGGATGGCGGGCCGGCGCGCCGCCGGCGTGTGTTCGTCGCTCGGGCGGCGCGCACCCGACGAGCCGTGCCAGCTGCGGGCATTCGTGGCGTGGCCCCC
>DAOTTM010000270.1:0-18671 GCA_034437915.1 Dehalococcoidia bacterium
AGCTTGAGGGCGATAGCGCGGCCCTCGGGCGAGGCGAGATTGAGGGTGAGGCCGAGCTTGTTGGCGTTCGCGGTTGCGAAGCCGCCCGAACGCTCCGGGCCGGGGATGTCGTCCTTGAAAGGGCCGATCGTGCGCAGCGTATCGACGCGGCCGGGGCTTTCCACCTTGACCACGGTCGCGCCAAAATCCGCCAGGTAGCGGATGCCCCATGGCCCTGCGATCACCCACATGAAGTCGGCCACTTTGAGACCGGCGAGCGGCAGTTCGCGCGTGGGCGTGGCGGGCGGCGCGGGGCGGCGCGATGGGGGAGCAGTGGCAAGCACTTCGGTGGTGTGTTCACCCAGCAGTGGCGGGCGGCGGCTGTACGTGATAGGCGTCCCGCTGAACTTCGCGAAGGGCCCGGGGTAAGTCACGGCGGACGCGAGTTCGGGGTGCTGGAGCCTCTGGAAATACTCCCTCGCAGCCAGTTGTGGGGAGTTCACGACCTCATCGACACGGTTCACCGGCACGATGAGCAAGCCGCGTTGCAAGCCCATTTCGAAAAGCTCCGCCTTGGTGTGCGAAGACGTGAACGCGCCGATGCAATCGATGCAGCGCATCAGTTCGCTCATCGGCTCCGCGCCGCTCATGAGGAGCACGGTGTAGTTCATCCAATCCTTGTCGCGCGTAGCCTCATCGACGAAGCCCTCTTCGAACATCACGTCCATGAGGCGGCGGGTGAAGGGCCCGAGGGCGCTGCCGAAGAGGAAGGTGACGGAGACATGGCCATCCTTCGCCGGGTTCACGAACTTCAGAGGAAGCCCGCCGAACTTCACGCCGCCGGACATGCGCAATGTCGGCCCAGAGTTCCAACCGTGGGAGAGGATCGTGGCCTGGGTGGCCATGACGGAGGCGGCCTGCGCAGAGATATCGACATGTTGGCCGCGGCCGTCACGCTGGCGGGCGGTGTGCGCCATGAGCGCGCCGACCGCTGCCTCCGCCCCCGCGTGGAGGAACGCCTGGGGCACGGCCACCGAAACGGGCGCGCGGTCGTCGTCGCCGGCCATGGCGTTCGCGCCAGAGGACGCCCACACCGTGAGGTCGTTCGCCGCCCAGTTCGCCCGCGGTCCGGTCTGTCCGAACGGCGTGATCGAGACCATCACGAGCGCGGGATTGAGGCCCGAGAGCCGCCCGTAGCCGATGCCGCGTGCATCGAGATAGCCAGGCGAGCAAGACTCTATAAGGAAGTCCGCGCCGGCGGCGAGGGCGGCGAAAGATTCGCGCCCGGAGAGCGTCTCAAGGTCGATGACCGCGCCCCGCTTGCCGCGGTTCACGCTCCAAAAGGCGAGCGACTGGTTCGGGTCGGGCACGTTGTTGCGAAAGGGCCGCTCGCGCCGGGAGCTGTTCCCACCGGGCGGCTCGATGAGGACGACATCCGCGCCGAGGTCCGCAAGCATCTGTCCGCAGAGCGAAGCTCCGCCGGAAGTGAGGTCGATGACGCGATAGGGAGAAAGCATAGTGCGGCTCCGCATACAGGGTTGTCGCGCATTGTACGGGAAGTGCTGAGGAGAGTGGACTACGTAGCGTTCCGCAGAAAAAGGGTACTTCAATTGCCGATTTTCTCCCCTCGCCCGCGAGCGCAGCCAGTCGGGAGAGGGGCCGGGGGTGAGGGCGGGATGCCGGGCGACGAACACGCTGCCGACTTCAGGCACCTGACTGGTGCAGCGATCCTAAGTCCTCAGTCCTGGAGGAACTTGGCGGCACCCCGCCCGCAGGCCTGGAATGTGCGCGGCTTTGAGGGAGCGCTGCGGCCGGTGCCACCCGGGCCCGGTGGCGCTGTCCAGTCATTGCAGATATTGTTGAGCGATTAAATCATGTTTAGCGAGCCAACACATTGCCGAACGACGAGCGACCGCGAACGGCTGCCCAGGGGTTGGCGGCGCTTGTGAGGGTTCATTGCCGGGCATTGCACCGCTTGCTTACGCGCGCGGCTCTGATGCGGGGGCACCGGTCGTGACGCCGCCGTTGTTGGAGGTGCGCGGGGTTTCGCGGCGCTATGCGACGAAGCGTACGGACACGCTGGCGTTGGAGAACGTGAGTTTGTCGCTGCACGAGGGCGAGTTCGTGTGTTTGCTCGGGCCATCCGGGTGCGGGAAATCGACGCTCCGGAACATCGTCGCGGGGTTCGAATCCCCGGATGCGGGCGAGGTGGTGGTGCCGCATCCGCGCATCCCGGATTCGCACGCTGTCGTCGATCTCGCGGCGACATCCGCGAGGAGTTGAGGAACCCGGACCACCTTGCGATTGGCCCCGGCGAACGCTATGCGATCTAACAGGGTGCTGGACGCCGGCTCGACGACGAACTTGCCAGTTCAGACACCGTCCTTCGTGGGGTGGCGCCAAGGATTCACGCGGAGGAAGTTCGTGTAGGATGCGTGTCATGACCGGGATTCAGACAGCCACCTGGGCGCCGACGGCGATCTCGGGGCCACGATTCCTACGCGGCCAGGAGCCAGTTCGCGACCTCGCCAATCGCTCCGGCCAGGAATTGCGGACCAGGCTCGTGGACCCCGTAACGCGGGCAGAATCGCTCGGCATCGACCACCTCCTCATCGCCCAGCGCTGGTGGGGCACCGGGACAGATATCGAAGCCTCTTCCTACGACTGCTTCGCGATGACCGCCTACTATGCCGCCGTGACGAGCCGAATCCAGCTCGTCACCGCCGTGCACCCCGGGTTCGTCCTGCCGGGCGTAATCGCGAAGTGGGGCGCGACGCTCGACCGCCTGACCGAGGGGCGCTGGTCAATCAATGTCACGAGCGGTTGGCATCTCCAGGAATTCGCAATGTTTGGCGCTGACTGCCCGCCCCACGACGAACGCTACGACCGCTCGTCGGAGTTCATTAAGGTGCTTTGCGGAGCATGGGAGAACGATTCGTTTTCGTTTCAGGGAAAGTATTACAACGTCGATGAGCTGCGCATCGACCCTCCGCCCCATTCGCGGCGCCTCACGATTTGGCAGGGCGGGCAGAGCGAGGCTGCGCAGCACATGGCCGCTTCCCAATCCGATTGGATGTTTCTGAACGGCGGGCCGCCGGAGAAGATCGCCGGCATTATCGACCGTGTGCGCACGAAGGCACGGGCGAGAGGTCGCGACGTTCGTTTCGCCCTGTATGGAATACCTTTCTGCCGCGAGACTGACGAAGGAGCCGAGGCGAGCGTTGCCGCCATGGTCGCGGCGGTGGACCCGGCGCGGCTCGCCGAACGCCGGCGCCGCGTTTCCGGGGCACAGGGAATGTGGGCGGAGAGCCCGGACCCGCTCACGACGCTCGATTCGAACGAGGGATTCGCGAGCCGCCTCATCGGTTCCCCGGCAACCATCCTCCGGCGCATGCGGCAATTCCAGGAGATTGGCGTCGATTGCTTTCTCCTGACGCTGAATGACGAGCGGTTCGTGGGTGAAGTGCTCCCCCGGGCGCAGCGGGGCGACTGGTAACGGAGCCGAGGGCAGCAGACGCGGGCGGCTCTGATTCGAGGTATTGGGCACGTCTGACCACAAGGGGAGATAGTTCTGGTAGGATGAACGTTCAGCGGAACGTTTACGTGAAAGTGAAGGTTGTGGATGGACGAATCCAACTACTTCGGCCGCACCTTCCATGCCCTCCACAATCCCCAGTTCCGCATCCTCTTTATAGGGAACATCTTCTCGTTCCTTGGCATGCAGATGCAGGTCCTCGCGCGGGGGTATCTCGCCTATGACCTGACCGGGCGAAACAGCGCCCTCGGCGCCGTCATGCTCGCATTTGGCTTGCCCCAGCTGTTGCTTTCGCTCTGGGGGGGCGTCGTCGCAGACCGTCTACCCAAGCGCGCTGTGCTTCTCACCATGCAAACGATCGTGGCCGCGAACTCCGCCTGGCTCGCGATCATGATCGAGATGGATGTCGTCAGCTTCTGGATGCTGATTGTCGGTGGCGTTGTCCAGGGGGCGGCTTTCTCGTTTATCGGCCCGGCGCGCCAGGCCTTCATCAGCGACCTCGTTGGCAAGGAGTCGATCGGGAACGCCGTCGTGTTGCAACAGCTGAGCATGAACAGTACACGCGTGATCGGCCCCTCCATCGCCGGCGCCTTCATCGCGATTTCGTTCATCGGTATCGGCGGCGTCTACTTCATGACGACGCTTGGCTTCATCCTCGCCAGCCTCATGATGCTCCGCCTGCCTTCGGGCAGCCCAAAGCCGAGAGAGCAGGCACGCTCCCCGCTCGCGGATATGGCGGACGGTTTGCGCTACGTCCGCGGGCAGAAACGCGTCATGCTCCTCATCCTTTCGTCCTTCTGCATCGTCATGGTTGGCTTCCCCTACCAGTCGTTCCTACCATCACTGGCGCGCAGCGAATACCACATCGGCGCGGGCGGCCTCGGGACGTTGCAATCGGTGGGGGCGATCGGCGCTGTCTTCATGACCATCCTCGTGGCGATGTTTTCGAACCACCCGAAAGCCTGGGCGTTCCAGGCGTTCTCCGGGCTGCTCTTTGGCGTGTCGATCATCGCGCTCGGGCTCGCGCCGAACTTCGCCGTCGGCCTATTCGCGATGGTGGCCGTGGGCGGACTGGCAAGCGCGTTCCAATCGTTGAACAACTCGTTGACGATGATGCACACCGAGAGCGAATATCACGGCCGCGTGCAGTCCTTGAGCATGATGAGCTGGAGCCTGTTCGGGCTGTTCTCGCTGCCGCTGGGCATTGTGGCGGACCACATCGGCCTCGAAGAGACGTTCATCTTCATGGGCCTCTTCTGCATCGGCTCGATTATCGCGATCGATCTCATCGGGCGGGTGACGGGGATACGTTCCCAGCCGACGCTCGCTCCCGCGCTAAAGGAACGGCCCGCCGGCGAACCCGCCGCCGGCGGGTAGTGCCGTCCCACCCACGCTCACGTACCATCCATCCATCCCTCCGTCCGTAGCGCGCGCGTAAGGAAGCGCTGGGATGCCAGGCTTGCGGGATACGGTGAGGCGCACGACCGTCGTACACCCCTGACTAGGCCTTGCGGCGCAATTGCACCCCCGCGAGCGCGAACAGCCCGAGCCCGAAGAAGACAACCGCGCCCGGCAACGCCCAACCGTTAAGCGGCGAACCGGCGACGGACTCGCGGATGACGGTGACTTGTGGAGTCGGTGGTTGTGCTGTGGTCTCGGCGGAGATGGATGGCGCCCCGCTTCCGGCGCCACCCTTCAGCGCCTCGATCTGCGCCTGCTGCTCCTGGATCGCCTTCGTGAGGATCGGGATGACCTCGTCGTAGTCGATGCGGAGGAAGCCGTTCTCCATCTCCTCCACAAGTTCGGGGAGTATCCCTTGTAGGTCCTGTGCGAGGAAACCGATATGCGGTCCGGGTCCGTACATCTCCTCGTTATACGCGAAGCTCACGGGCTGTAGCCGAAGGATCTCGCCAAGGCCGCGCTCGGAGGGAGCGATGTCGCGCTTCAACCGCCGGTCAGAGGGGTTGGCGCATCCGGCGCAGCTCGACACCGTGATGTGCCCAACGAACTGCCCCGCAACCGAGCCCGCTCCATCGGCGAGGCCTTTTACACCCACGGAGTTCGCGCCGTTGCTGCGGCCATAGACTCCGACCCCGCCGACCCCGAGGTCCCCAGCCCCATATCCATAGACGCCCGTTGTGCTGGGGCGCGTTGGCGGTGCGGCGCCGGCATAGCCAACGACGCCGATCCCGTCTGGCCCGGCCACAATGGATTCCCCAAGCACGCCCGTGTTACTCCCCTCGCCGTGTACGCCTGCTCCAAGGTACCCGTATCCGCGAACACCTGCGGTGGTGGTGCTATTAACGCATGTTCCGCCGAAGACGCCGGCGGACATCGCGGAAAGGACACCATTCGAGCAGATGCCGGTGCCCACGCCTCCGACGACGCCGATGTTGCTGCCCGAGGAACCAATGACGCCCTGGCCGCTGGTCGAGTTTCCGACGACGCCGGAGCCGCTGGTCGAGAAGCCGAAAACGCCGTTTTCAGTGCTCGATGAACCCTGGACGCCGGTGCCGTTGGTCGACTGGCCGATGACGCCCTGGCCGCTGGTCGAGTTTCCGACGACGCCGGTACCGCTGGTCGAGCTGCCGCTGACGCCGGTGTAGCTGGTCGACTCTCCGCGGACGCCCGTGCCGCTTGTCGACTGGCCGGAGACGCCGCCGACGGGCGAGACACCGACGACGCCATAGCTGCTGGTCGAGCTTCCGAGGACGCCGGAGCCGCTCGTCGAGGTACCCAAGACGCCGACGTCGTCGTTTGAGCCACCGTGAACGCCCCAGCCAGGGCCGGTGTTCTGCACGTTCAGCCCGGCCGCAACCGAGGAGCCGATCCACGTATCGCCGAAATGGCTGTGCGGGCCTGTCTTCAGAGAAAAGAGTGCGTAGGGCGAGGGGCTGAGGGGCTGGCGCGGGGTAAGCAGCTCGGGGACGCCGCCCGCCGCTGAAAGCTTCGCCTTCACTTCCAGCCAGCGCGCGTTGCCATCGAAGGCCGCCGCCCCGAAGTCGAGGTCCACGCTGAACAGGCCGTTCGTGACAGGGACGTTGGGCTTGAAGATGGTCGCGCCAACCTGGGTCGGCCCGCTCAGCGCGTCGTAGAGGCTGAACTCGAAGTTGTGCGGGCCGTTCGCAGGCCCGGAGCCCGTGTCGAGGCGTCCCTGGTACGTGAAGGCCGTCCCGAGAACGGCGCGCTGCTCGCTTGCCCGTTCGCCCGTTGGGCTATCGTCGGCGAGGGAGATGGCGAAGGGCGTGGCGATGCCTGCGGCGACGAGCAAGAGGACGACGCCGAAAAGCACGGCGCGCAGGTCGATGGTGAACTGGAAGGTCATGGCGCATCCTCGCATGGGGTTGGATGCGCTCATATTACGCGTGCGAGGGCGTCGCAGTCGTTCTCTTCACACCCGCCGCTGCCTGCCGAACGCGAGCGTTCACAAATCGAAAACGCGACGGGCGTCGCGGCGCCTCGCGGCCGTTGCAAGCGCCCGGCATGGTTCATCGCCCCAACCGCTTGCTTACGCGCGCGGCTCCGATTTGCGGCGCAATTGCACCCCCGCGAGCGCGAACAGCCCGAGCCCGAAAAAGACAACTGCGCCCGGCATCGCCCAGTCATTGAGCGAAGATTGAGCGGCGCCTGCGTTCGCGGTCGATGCTGGTGGTTGGCTCCCGGAGACCTGTGACCGCAACGCCTCGATCTGCGCCTGCTGTTCCTGGATCGCCTTCGTGAGCACGGGGATGACCTCGTCGTAGTCGATGCGGAGGAAGCCGTTCTCCATCTTCTCCACGAGCTCCGGGAGGATCCCCTGCACATCCTGGGCAAGGAAACCGATGTGCGGGCCGGGGCCGTAGATGTCCTCGTTATACGCGAAGCTCACGGACTGTAGCCGGAGGATCTCGCCAAGGCCGCGCTCGGAGGGAGCGATATCACGCTTCAGCCGCCGGTCGGAGGGCAGGTTGCAGCCCGAACAGCTCGATGCGGAGATCGGCCCGATGAACTGCCCCGCCAGCGAGTTCGTTCCATCGGAGAGGCCTTTCACGCCCACGGAACCCGTGCCGTTGCTCCGGCCGTAGACCCCGACCCCGCCGTCCCCATATCCATAGACGCCCGTGGTGCTGGGGCGTGTCGGCGCTGCGGCCCCGGCGTATCCGTAGACGCCAATCCCGTCCGCCCCGCCCGTGACGGATGAGCCAGTAACGCCGGTCCCGTTTAATCCGGTCGACTCACCGAGTACGCCCGTCTTGGGTCCGGCCCCGCGCACGCCCGCGCCAGCCTCGCTATAGCCGCGGACGCCGTCGCTGACCGCGCTGGGGAGGCATGTCGAACCGAAGATTCCGGCAGAGACGTTGATGAGGGGCGCCGGACCGCAACCGCTCGAACTGAGCAGACCAGCGGTCGCGATAGTGCCATAGCCGAGAATACCTATCGCATCGCCGGTCTTGCCCATGACGCCGTATCCAAAAGCACCAGCGTTCTCGACGCGGAGGCCCGAACCGCCCGATGAGTCTCCGCTCCACGTTTGGCCGAAGTGCGTGTGGTCGCTCCGGGCCACGCTGGTCGCCGTCCCGTTGACGGCGTTGGCCGCGAGAAACTGGACGGAGAACTGCGCCCCCGTGAGCTGGAGGCCCGGTCCGGCGGTGTAATTGGCGCCACCATCGCCGACGACAGCGGTGAGCTGGGCGGTTTCGGCGGTGAGAAAGATCCAGATGCCATCCCCGAAGCCGATCGATGTGAGCGTGTTCATGAAGGCTGGGAGGCCTGGCCCATACAGCCTGTACTGTTTCGCGGCAGGATTCCAGCGATAGACAGCGTCGTACTTGCCGCTAATCTCGGCGAGGGCAGCGGCGGGAGCGGCGTCCGGGCCGAGGAAGGGGACATTGTTCCAGCCGCGCACGAGCGTGGTCGTGGCCACCGCTGCGTTCACCTGGACGTTGTCTCCACCAGCGTCGGTGAGCGAGGTTGCGCCTGCGATGCGCGGTTCCCCGGACGCCACCGTGCCGCGGTCGCGGTCTTGAGCGCGCGAAACGGCATACGGCGCGGCAATTCCCGCGGCCATGATCAGAAGGAACAGTCCGGCGGATACCGCTCGCCGGTTCAAGGTGAGGTGACGCATGAAAGCACGTACTCCTGGGTCGATTGGGCCGATTCTACGCGCAAGCGCGCACATTTGTGAGTGACAGCGTCGTGGCCCGATGACAGTACCCCGTCCGGGAGGAAGCGGCGGGGCAGATTGCGAGACCGGGGGAGACGCGTGGCGACCTGGCGAAATTCAACACACACCACAACGCCCCAGTCTCGGCTCGCGGCCCTGGAGAGAGTCGAACGGTTGGGCCCGCCATTTGCTCTCGCGCGCGGTAGTGAAATTCTCCCCACTCGAGCAACGGCTGGGCTGGTCCCCGCTTTCAGTACCGCGACCGCGAAGAAGCGGCGGGTCAACCGTGAGAAAACCCGGGAAGCGCGGAGAACTTCGCCCGGCGACCGCAACGTACGACTTTGAACGCGCAAGTGACGGCGGCACTGGGAACGAGAGTGGTAGACTTCGCCAATCTCCACAGCGAGCCGAACCATGCCTGATACCGCTATGCCCCTCTCCAAATACACCGTGCTTGACCTCACCATCGCGCGCGCGGGGCCGACGGCCGTGCGCCTGCTCGCCGATTGGGGCGCGAACGTCATCAAGATTGAGCCGCCGCCGAACAGCGACCCTGCGCCCGGCTCGCTCCTCGGCGCCCGGCGCGGGCCGGACGAACAGAACCTCCACCGCAACAAGCGCGGGCTGGCCCTGGACCTCAAGAACCCCGAGGGTCACGCAGTCTTCCTGGACCTCGTGCGCAAGGCCGATATCGTGGTCGAGAACTTCCGCGCGGCGGTGAAGGCGCGGTTGGGTATCGAGTACGAAACACTCGCAGCCGTCAATCCGCGCATCATCCTTGCGAGCATTTCCGGCTTTGGCCAGGAGGGTCCCTATGCCGAACGCCCGGGCGTGGACCAGATCATCCAGGGCATGAGCGGGCTGATGTCCGTTACGGGCGAACCGGGGCGCGGGCCGATGCGCGTGGGCGTGGCCATCTCCGATACGTCCGCGGGGATGTTCCTCGGGCAAGGAATCCTGCTCGCGCTGCTTCATCGCGAGCAGACCGGCCGCGGGCAATGGGTGCACACCTCTCTATTGGAAGCGATGCTCTGCAAACTCGACTTCCAGGGCGCGCGTTACACAATGAACGGCGAAGTGCCAGGCCAGGAGGGCAACCACCACCCGACGGGCGTGCCCATGGGCACCTTCGAATCGAAGGACGGGCTGGTCAACATCGGCGCGAGCGGTGGACGCATGTGGACGTCGTTCTGCAAGTCCCTCGGCGCGGACGAGCTGCTAACGCGGTCCGAATACGCGACACCGGGCGGCCGCGGGCGAAACCGCCAGGCATTGCAGGCCGAGGTGAACGAGCTGACGAAGGGCTTCACGACGGCGGACCTTGTAGAGCGGCTGAACGCGGCGGGCGTGCCCTGCGGCCCCATCAACACGATCGGCGAGGCGTTCGAAGACCCCCAGGTGAAGTTCCTGGAGATGACGCGCGTTGCCCATCACCAGGCGGTCGGCGATCTTTCGCTCGTGCGCAGCCCCATCAATATGTCAGCCGTCGCGAAGCCCACGGAGTTCCATCACGCCGCGCCGGATACGGGCGAGCACTCGGAGGAGGTCCTGCGCGAGATGGGCTTCGACGACGAACGTATCGCCGGACTCAAAGCATCGGGGGCGATCAATTGAGCGAAATCAAGATTTCGACAACGAAGATCCTTGCGGAGGTCGATGGCGGCATTGGCTGGCTCACCTTCAACCAGCCCGAGCGGCGCAACGCCATGTCGATGGAGATGTGGCAGGGCGTCGGCGATGTCCTTGAAGCGTTCCAGGCGAACGACGAGGTCCGCGTCGTCGTGATGCGCGGGGCCGGAGGCAAGGCCTTCGTCTCGGGCGCCGACATCTCCGAGTTCGACGAACACCGCGCCTCCGCCGAGCAGAAGGAGGTGTACGCCGCCACGAACGCACGCGGAAACCGCTGGCTGCGGCAAGTGGACAAGCCATTGATCGCGCTCATCGAGGGCTTCTGCATCGGTGGCGGGCTGGCGGTGGCGCTTTCGGCGGACGTGCGCATCGCCTCACCAGATTCGCAGTTCGGCATCCCCGCCGCGAAGCTTGGCCTCGGTTACGAGTTCCCCGGCCTCGCGGGATTAGCTCGGCTCGTCGGACCCTCCGTGGCGCGGGACATCATGTTCAGCGCCCGCTTCCTCCCCGCCGAGGAGGCCCTCCGCGTAGGGCTAATCAACCGCATCGTGCCGCGCGAGGAGATCGAGGGAGCGGTGCGCGATTACGCAGGCCTGATCGCCGCGAACGCGCCGTTGACCGTGCGCGCGGCCAAGGCCGCCATCAACCAGTGGGAACGCGACCCCATCGACCGCGACCTCGCGCGCATCGACACGATGGTGAACGCCTGCTTCGATAGCGAAGACTATAAGGAAGGGCGCGCCGCCTTTCTGTCGAAGCGCAAACCCGTGTTCCGGGGGCGCTAGGCGGGCGACCGGTAACTACCCCTTCACAGCACGGAAGCCGCGGCTTGGTGAGCGATGCGAACGCTAAGAAGCATCATCGTCTTTTCACGATGACAGCGTCAAAGGGGCCTACGCTCCAGCGAAAAATACAAAGTCATCCTCGAAGAAGCCAATAAATGATAAAGTGCTCTAGCGAAATCACAATTTTCTTGCATGGTTTGCGATGACTCCTTAGACTCTGGCAAGCGCACGGCGTAAGATCCGAAAGGTGGGGTTCTGCCAGCCGTATGTTCCCCCGCGATTCGGCGAGAGCCAAACAAGAGGGGCCGTAACCAATGCTAATCACCCGGTCTGTCACTCGTGACGAAGTGGAGCGACTTCAGGTCTTGCTTGCAACCAAGGCTTTTCGGCATGCTGCGCCCGGTGAAGAGTTCACCCTCTCGTCCGGGCAAAAGAGCAAACTATATTTTGAGTCCAAGTACGTGACGTTGTCCTCCGAGGCATTTACTGTGATCGGTAAGCTTTTCCGTGACGAGGCGCTCCGGTGGGGAGCAACGGCGATAGGTGGGCTATCTGCTGGGGCGATTCCCATCGCTATGGCCGTCGTGGGGATTGAAGCAAACGAGAACAGCCAGCGGGTTCGAGCTTTCTACGTTCGTGACGGGGCCAAAGAGCATGGGACCAAGAAGGCCCTGTTCGAGGCATTCGACCCCACGGGCGCCTCTGGTGTCGTGAGTTCAGGTTCGAAGGTGTTTGTAGTGGATGACGTCCTAACAACTGGCAACAGCATCTCGAAAGCCATGGACGAACTTGCCCACGAACAAGCAGTCGTTGTAGCAATCTCGGTTCTGGTAGACCGGGGCCAAGGCGGAGCGGCGAACCTGCGAGGACGGTATAACGTCCCTGTGACTGCCATGTACAAGGCGGACAGCCAAGGCAACCTTTCGTTCCACGGCGAGGAGGTCTTCTAACGGACTGGCAAGAGCGCATTGAAATCTTCCATGGGCTTGCCCAGGACTTCAGCGCAAGGGGCCTCCGGCACTCAGGATTTCAGGCGTTGTCGCTCGCAAAGGATGCGCGGCGGTCGCTGCCATTGTTCGTCGTTGGCGAAGTCATGCTCCACATCTCGCGAGCTTGGGATGGCCGAATGCTTCCAGTCGAGCACGCTGTTTCAGTTCGTGCCGCCGTCCTCCCTCTCATTTCTGCCATCTTGGACAAAATTGCCGAGGACGATGACTACCCGGCAATGGCCGAATTGGAGCAACTGGCCGTGACGATGCTCAAGGTCAACTTCGGCTTGCTTGGATAGAGACATGTCGGGTAGCCCGCGAAAGCAAAGCCCCGGCGCGCTACTCCCCGGAACCATGTTCACCAGCAGAGTGATGGTGGTTGGACACTGTACAACTACCCGGATCACACTACCTGCAATCGCCCAACCATCACGACGGATTGTTGGGTGGCGAACAGTTACTACATGGGTTATGCGAACTGGACGGTCGCATACCCATGACCGTAGGGCTTGAACGAAGGGCGAGTGGGCAACGACTCACTCGCTCCGGCGCAATACCGCCATCCCCCCGAACACGACCACCAGCAACACGACCCCGAACGCAGGGTCGAACCAGGCGAGGCGGGCGATGGGGAGCTTCTTGAGGGTGCGGAGGTCTTCCGCGCCGCCCACGCGGATGGCGAGGCGGGTGTCGTAACGCTCCAGCGCGTCCGGGACCTCCTTCAGCCCGGCGGCGGTCTGAGGAAACTGGCGTGCTATCGCCGCATCGAAACCCTGGCGGTTCACCCCGAGGGCTTTGGCGAGGTCCGGAATGAGCTTTTGGTCGAGTTCGGCGGCGGCGGCATTCGCGGTCGCGATCGATGTCTGCGTCCGTAGTACGACGGCTTCACTCGGGTTCAACGAATCCAGGACGGTCTGAGCGTCGGAAGTCTTCGAGGGCGCCTGGAGGGCGAAGGGCAGGACGATGAGCACGAGCCCCACGCCGAGGACCGCGCCGAGCGTTGGCCTTCGCAGCCGCCCGCGCAAGAGCAGATCCACGCCCGCGCCGATGATGACGGCGGCGACGAGAAAATCGACGAACGCGAAACTGTAGCCAGGCGCCCAGCCGACGGGATAGGAATCCGCGTTTTCGAACCGCGACTGTTGGCGCTCAAGGTTCATAAGCGACGACTCAGCGAACGGGATGATGGCGCCCTGTTCCGCTAGCAGTTTCGCCACCGCCGGGTAGCTCGCGGCGATGTCTGCCTTGATACGTTCGGGGGTGGAACCGAGGGCCGAGGCCGCCGCCGGGAGGACGTCGCGTTCCAGGCCAACGAGCGCGCCGCGCATCAACTCGAAGTCGGCGCGGTGTTGGGCGAGGCCCTCGTCCGTCATCTCCGGGCGCACCAGGTCGGAGACGTTCTCCGCTTTCCGCCCGACCCAGAACTCGGCGATGGAGGATACGGCGAGCACCGCGCCGAGGGCGAGGAGTGTCCAGGCGAAGATTCGACGCGGCATGAACACCTCGATCCGGTGGTCCCGGCCCGGCAGAGTATGCAGAGACACGGGACTAGCGGCGACCGAGCACTGTACCGCTGCTTGAGGTCCGCAATCTGGTCACGGAATTTCAGACTCACTCAGGTCCACTCCGGGCGGTCAACGAGGTGTCTTTCACGCTTCGCCAGGGGAAGGTGCTTGCAGTGTTGGGAGAGAGTGGGTCGGGTAAGAGCGCGATGCAACGGACGATCCTGGGAATCCAAGTCGAAGGACTTCGAAAGGAGTTCCCAGTCCGCATCGGCTTCCGCAAGTCCGGCTTCGTTTCGGCTGTCGACGATGTTTCGTTCCGAGTGCGACCAGGAACGACCCTCGGCGTGGTGGGCGAATCGGGCTGTGGGAAATCGACCGCCGCGCGCCTTATTCTTGGGCTGATAAAGCCTGATGAAGGCCGCATTACGTTCGCTGGAGTGGACGTTCGTGCTGCTCGCGGAAAGGAACGCAAGCGGCTGAAAAAGGATATGCAGATGGTCTTCCAAGACCCTCATTCAGCGCTAAATCCTCGCGCTTCCGTTGGCGAATCGATAGCCTTTCCGATGCGCGTGCAAGGCTACCCCTGAAAGGAGATCCGTGAGCGAACAGGGTCGCTGCTGGAGAAGGTCGGACTAAACCCGAATCATGCCTCGTACTATCCTCACCAGATGAGCGGTGGACAACGCCAATGCGTCAATATCGCGCGTGCCCTGGCGCTCGATCCGCGATTGGTCGTCGCCGATGAGGCAGTCTCCGCGCTCGACAAATCCGTCCAGGCGCAAGTCCTCAATCTCATGAAGGATCTCCAGGAATCTCTCGGGCTTACGTACCTCTTCATCAGCCACGACCTGAACGTCGTGCAATACATGTCCGACCGTGTCGCCGTTATGTACCTCGGTCATCTCGTGGAGGAGTGCGCATCCGAGGCGCTATACCGAGAACCCCTCCATCCGTACACCCGCGCCTTGCTCGCGTCTGTTCCCGACGTCGATCCTGATAAGAACGTTGGCCGGATTCGGTTGGAGGGGGAGATCCCTATCCCCTTGAACCCTCCGTCTGGATGCCGGTTTCGGACGCGCTGTCCCGCCGTCATGTCCATCTGTTCGGAACAGCGACCCGTGCTTCGCGAGCCGGAGCCAGATCACTTCGTCGCTTGCCATCTCTACAACGAGTCGGTTCCCTCCGCCTTACTGGTGCAGCCCGAGCGGACGGCATCTGACTCAACTGGTCCCCGGCTACTTTCGACTGCGGGTGCCTGGCTATAGGGCAGGACTCGGCTCGGAACCGCCGACCACTGCTACTCAGTTAAAAGCGGTCCATCCACAGCAAGGCGTAGAGGCCGCCCATCGCGAGATAGGGGCCGTAGCTGTAGGCGCTTCGCCTCCGCCCCATGAAGAGCATCACGATCGCGGGCATGCCACCGAGGATCACGCCGATGAACAGCGCCGCCATGATCGCGGGCCAGCCCACGAGCAGGCCCATGAGGATCATGAGGCGCACATCGCCCAGCCCGAACGGCGTGACCGATACGCCCATGAGCGAACCGGTGAGCATGCCCAGCGCGAACAACCCACCGCCCAGCAGCAGCGCGAACCCACCCCCGAGGAGCACGTCCTGGATCGAGCGGTCCGGCCACGCCCAGCAGAGCGTAAGCGCGACGACGATCGCCGGTTGCACGAGGCGGTTGGGGATGAGGCGGCGCTCGTAGTCCGTGCTCGAAAGTACGAGCAAAACGGCTGCGAACAGCGCCGTGAGGAGCGCCGGGCCCGCATCGTAGTGGTCGGGCCGCAATGACAGGACCGTCGTGGCCGCGACCGCCGCCGCCACGAAGTATGGCAGCAGGCGCCAGGCGCCGTTGCGCAATGGGGCGGCGCGGAACTCGGGCTGGCGGTAGAGAAGGTGCTGATAGCGGCCGAAGAGCCAGCCGAGAGGCACTGCGGCGCCTCCGCCCACAAACGCCGGGAGCCAATCCATCACCGCACTATCGCCGGGACGGGACGCAGCCTCAATAGGGAAACCGGCAAGAACGTCGAGTCGTTCGGCTGAAACAACCCAATCCGTTCGCCCCGAGCCTGTCGAAGGGTGAGCACGCTATGCGACCATCGTCGCGCTGCCCGTCGATGCTTCGACTGTTCGACGAACTCACAGCTCAGCACGAACGCGCGATGAGCACGGGTCCGCACTCGCCAGGCTGTAAGGAGACGACGTTTCATCCCTCGTTGTGGCCAAAGGCCATCAACGACTCAGGGCGAACGGTCCTGGCGACTCAGTCGATCGTGGCCAGTTCCGCCAGGAGTGTCGCGAGCTGGTCGGAGTCCAGTTCCGCTTGGGGGTCGCCGCCAAGCGTGGCGAACCAACGCTGCGCCAGCTCCCGCACGCCCGCCGTCGCGCCCGGCCCAGAGGGCGGGCGCGGGATGAGGGGCGAGACGGGCCGCCCCAGGTCCTCCATCGGTTTCGTGCCCTGGAGGATGGCGACCGCGTCGCGGAGGTGGGCGGCGGTCACCTCGCGCGCGCCGAGGTAGGTGGCCACCGCCGTGCCCGTCGTGAGGATGTCCGTGAAGCGGATGCGCTCGTCGCTCACGCTTCAAGAACCGCGCGTTCGAGGCGCAGGGTTGCCTCAAGCGAGCTGGTGCCGGGTTCGAAGCGGATAGCGGGGCCGATGCAAACGCGCACTTTCGCGCGCGGCGTCGGGAACCACCGCCCTTCGAGGATGCCCGGCCGCGTGACATCGACGCGCATCGGCAGGACCGGGCGACCCGATTCGATCGCCACGCGAGCAGCGCCGCTTTTGAACTTCTGGGTCGGACCCATGACGGTCAGCTTCCCTTCTGGAAACAAGAGGATGTTCCAGTGCCGTTCGAGCATGAGGCCCATGTATTCCAGGCTCTCGCGGATGCCGCTGCCCTGTTTCGAAAAGGGGAAGGCGTTGCCCAGCAGGCTGGCGAAGAAGCCCCGCACGGGGTTGCCATAGATGTCGCTCGCCGCCGCCGCAATCGCCACGCGCTGCCGAAAGCTGTGGGGCATGGCACGCAGCAGCATCGCCTGGTCCATGTGCATGTTGTGGTTACTGACGATCAGGCAGGGCTCTTCAAGATCGCGGAAGTGCCGTCGTCCGCTGATCTCGACGGAGTAGAAGACTCGGAACAGCGGAAACGCCAACCCCGTCTGCGAAACGCGCCGCAGCCAGCGCACGGGTCGCCATCGCGGCCACTCGGGGAAGCGGTACTGCCGTTCGCGTTTCTCGCGGCGCTTGAAGATGGGCACGAGGGAATCTTACGAGTGCGGAGGTCTGAACGGCAGTGCTTAACAAAGGTGTAGACTGGATGGGAAGTGATGACGCGCCAATGCAATTTCTCAATTGCCGATGTAATATTGATCGACGCGATGAGAGGACGGATAACCTTTGGCTCTTGAGGAACGACTAGGAACCGAGTTGCCGGCCGATGCGGCCTACGTGCTGCTCGGGGTCCCAGTTGCACAGCTCAAGAAGTGGGCTTCGGACAAAGGGCTGGAACGGGTAGACAACCAGAATGACTTGGTTCAGGAGATTCTCGAAAATGCGTCAGCAGCTGAAATCGATTTGCTGTACCAGAACTCGTTGTTCTCTCCGACGAAGGTTGCGGTAACTTGGTTTCGGGGCATCCCGAGACCATCCCATGACGCCCTTACCGCTGAACTTCCAAGGGTACCGTTCAGGGCCGCCGATCTCGCGAAGGGCACGTTTTCCCTCGTGTGGGCCGAGGAAAGGGAGCAAGGGTTCACGGTTCGGATGGCCTTCCGGCGACCGCGGCGGGCAATCCGTAGCGGGCTAGGGTTCTTGGGGGTTGAAGGCTACGGATTCGTGACCCTACTTTGGCGACCGGCTACTACCGGGGAACTGCTCGAAGTTCATGCCGATCACACTGTCATATTGCAGCTCATCGAGCGGATTTTGCCATCGGTAGGATGCGACGCCGAGCATGCCGAGGTGTTGGACCTGACTTCCGATGCTGCGGTACAGGGGCTTCGAAAGGCGCTCGATGGTCGATTGGAGTATGCTCGCTGGCACAACGATACCGGGCGGGGCACCGCCGATCAGGGAGCGTTGTGGGCCAAACCCGCCATGAGTCTCGATGACGCCGAGTCCGAATTTGTGACGGAGGGCCACTCCAGTCGACCTGGCCGCGGTCGAAGAATAGAATGCAAACTCGACAATAGGCGCGTCACGGTCGAGGTGTCGCAATTGACGAAGTCAACAGTGCTGGCTCCAATGAACCTGGAGATCAGCCGCCAAGTCCTTGAAGGGGCGATAACCGTTGGCACGTGGGGCAGAGTCCGCGACGGCGCGCTATCTAGTTATGCTGGCAGTGCAAGACCACGCACGTAGCGTCGATGCGGGTCGTTCCGATCCGGAAATCTTTGGCACCCGGATCGCACAGGAGACCCAACTCGACGTTTCGACCGTTCTTCGAGTCCTGAGTGAACTCTCCTCTGATCCCGTTGAGCCGTGGCTGACAGAACGCGTGCGCATCTATTGCCCTCGGGGAGATAACCACTGGTTGCAGGATGTTGACTCTGCCGAAGGGATCCCCGCCGTCCTTGAGTGCCACGTTCACGGTGAAGTAGACTTCGACCCCTCCCACGCGCTGCTCTTTTACATGCCCACCTCTCATTCGCGCGTCAAAAAAAAATTGGTCAGGGCGGCAGGGTAGGTTCGGACGTTCTTGCGGATCTAATAGCCGAGGGCAACGCTGCTACTCAGTTGCACGGTAATGTCTTCCAGCTAGTCGTCCAAGGAGACTTGAACGTGTCGAATCAGAATGTCACGGGCGACAATAACATAGTCAACGCCTCCGGCGAGCAGACTGTGACCATCCCGCCGAGCGTTCACGGCGAAGGGCGCTCGCGATGGCTGATGGCGGCAGTCATCGTGCCAATCGTCGTGGCCGTCATTGGTGGTGGGGCAGTATTGATTGCCGCCGCCCTTCAGAAATGAACGTCAGCCCACGGGCAACACGCAAGAAAGGGAGCCAATTCGGCTCCCTTTCCGAAACGAGTGTGAGTATTCGCCTTAACCCCTTGGCAGGCCGAGACCGCGCGTGGCGACGATGCCGCGCTGGATTTCGC
>DAOTTM010000271.1:0-31013 GCA_034437915.1 Dehalococcoidia bacterium
GATAAACCCCCGCATCATCAGCTGTTCTGTGACGGGGTACGGCCCGAAGGGGGAACTCTCCGCGGACCCCGGCTTCGACCCGCTGATGCAGGCGCGGAGCGGCATTATGGCCGCGCAGGGCGGCGATGACGAACCGGTCTTCTATTCGATCCCCGTGAACGACACGGGCACGGCGATGATGGCGGCGTTCGGCATCCAGGCGGCATTGGCCGCGCGCGACCGCACGGGTCGTGGGCAGGAGGTGCTCACCTCGCTCGTCGCTTCGAGCGTGCTCCACCAGTCGGGCGAAGTAACGTGGGTCGAGGGGCGGCCGGCTGCACCGGTCGGCGGGCGAGACTACCTCGGGCCGTCCGCTTTGCGGCGGCACTACCCGTGCAGCGATGGTTGGATTGCGCTGGCCTGCGCGGAGGCGGCCGAGTTCCACCAGGTCGCGGCGGCGCTCGGTCACCCGGAGTGGGCGGGGCGGATGACGGCCGAACAAGCGATCGCGGAATCCAGCACAGGCGTGCTCGCTGAACTGGTCGGCGCGACGCTGGGAGAGATGACGTGCGACGATGCTATCGACCGGCTGCTATCGCGCGGCGTCCCGGCGGCGCCAGCGTATGCCTTGGCCGACCTCATCGACGACCCGGTACCGCACGCGAACGGCTTCTTCCGGGATTACGAGCACCCCGTTTGGGGGACGATTCGGGGCGTTCGCGGGTTCGCGGACTGGGGACGCAGCGAAGGCGGGTTCGTGCGCGACGCGCCGGGGATCGGGGAGCATTCGGTGGAAGTGCTCGCGGAGTTCGGCGTGAGCGAGGAGCGCATCGCGGAGTTGATCGCGACGGGGGTCGTGCTGCAAGGGTGAGTCGAGCCGAGCCGCTTTCTCAACCTCGGGCAACGACGCGGACAGCCTCGGTGAAACTTTCCGAATCCTCAGACCACTTGTAGACGTGCCCTCCGACACTGTTCAGAATTGCGAGATCCTCGGTGCGCCAAGGCCAGACACGATCGTCTACCACCGTGGCTTTTGATCGCGAACGCGAAATGTCTAGCCACGCCCGGACCGCAGCGTTTGTGGCACCGTTGACACCACCCATCGTAGACGCTGAGATCGTCTTCACCAGAGATCCGGAGACGGGACTTCCGACCTCGAAATCGATCGTATACACCTTTCCCGTGTCACCCCTAACCCGAACGTGTTCGCGAAAGGGAAGCTCGTTCGCGCGCAGGTACTCGGCCACTTCTTCGTGAATCGTCGCTGGCCTCGCAGCACGCGCCAAGAAAGCAAGGTTCCCGACTGCTAGCGAGGCGGCGAGCGCCGCGTGGGACGCCTCACCGACCCCGCCGGGATCAACCACGGTATAGATTATTCCGGCGGGGTCCAAATCCATTTTGTGATGTTTGAGGATCTGGACAAGCAGAAATCGCGAGATGGTCGCCTCACGCGGGTCATAGCCAATGTTGGACAGGTGCCGAAGCGTCTCGCCGAGGTCAGATACGGCAACGGTACCATCGCCCTGCTCTCGAATCGCTATCTCGACCAGGTCTCCGTCAGCGTGGCTGTAAGGGCTCACTATCCACACCCGTCCATCGACTATCCGGCAGGTGGAGTTGTCCCGTAGAAACTGGACGTGGGCATCCAAAATGGAATCACACGTTATTTTCATAGTGTCACAACACCGGATTGAAACTCCAGAAGAGGGTCGCTCCATTTCGCCTGAAACGTTACTCCAAATGTGGAACACAACACTTCCACGGCCTCTTTGATCGAAGACGGAGCTGGAAGAACGGAGCGACACCAAGAACCATTACAGAGATCGGTCCACACGTGCTCGTGTGCTTCCCAGTGGAAGCGTTCGGAGTCCGTATGCTTATTCAGGTGAGGAGTCTGGACACACACCCCGGCAACCCTCACGTCGTTCCAAAGGATGCTGGCCGTGTGCTTCTGAGGCATTCGAACGTTCACAGTTGCAACCAGCCTAAGGGTCAATCCCGACAGTTCGTGACGAATGGGCCAATCAGCCTCGGCCCACGCCGAGTTGCTTTTCGACACCCAACGCGTGGGTCCAGCCACCATCTTCGTATCCGAAATGACCGCCTGAACCTGCGCTTCGGTTACCGGCGCGGTAAGCCTAGACGGCATGACTTCCGCTCCCGACCGGCGAGCCTAGACTCAGATGGCACGATCATACTCCCGCAGCAGCCCCTACGATACCAAGCCGTTCCGCCGCGAAGGCTTCAGCAATCTCGGCCTCCAAACCTCTGTCGGTACGTCCTTGTTTCGCGGCGGGACTCGATCAATCATTTCGAGCAGATTTTCGCGATTTCGCTCCATCGCCTGGAATCGCTCGACGGTGACAAGCACGGCCACGGGCTTGCCGACACGTTCAATGACGACGGCGCCGCTCACGATGTAATCGGCGTCGCTGGTGACCTCGGGCTTCGACGCTCCGATGAGGAGCTTTCCCGTGAAATGTCCCTGCTCCATCTCCGCCCCGACGCCTGCCACGGCGACTGGAACTACTCGCTCTTCCCACGCCCCCGCTTACCCGCCGATGCCTGGTGTATTTTTCCATTCGCCCGCGTGCTCCGGCTGGAACAGGCCCGTGAACGAGGCACCGATGAACACGCGCAACGGTGTGAGTTCAAAGCGCTGTTCGATCAACGACTCGACGAGTGTCCGCGGTTCCGAGGTCCCCTGTCCCGACGAGGACTGTATCCCCCCGGCGAAGGTAGCGCCGAAGGTCGATTCGCCTGGCCTCTGACGTCACGGGATTGCCAAGGGAGTACGCCGCGCGCCAACTCGACCGGAGCGATCGCCGGATGCGAGTCCTGCATAGAGTCCCACGAGGAGAGGGAGGCGCGCGTATGGCAGAGGTGGATTGGTCACATTCAACTCCAGCCAACGTTGCCGATTGTCCGTCGGCGGCCTGCGGTGGACAAGCGACCGACGGGCCATCTTGCAGACCTCATTTCTCCCGTCTCGTCACTCGCCGGCAAGTTTGGAAGCTTCAGGTTGCCTGGAGTTAGGGCACCAATGGGACACCACATCCAGATGGCGACCAAACGAAATTGAGAGTTGACAAGTTTCTTGCCTAAGGAGAACGCCGAGAATCGGATGTTTCCAGATTCGGAGCGTCTGGTAACGTTCTGGTAGCGCATACCGGATTCGAACCGGTGATCTCCGCCTTGAGAGGGCGATGTCCTGGGCCGCTAGACGAATGCGCCGCAACCTTGAGGATAGAGCAGGCGTCGCCCCCCGGGCAAGAACGTTATTAGGCTGCGACCCTTAGGCTGCCAATTCGCTTTCGGTTTCCGCGTCTGCGATGTCCGTGGAAGCAGGGAGCACGCCATCGAGGTTCAGCAGCGCGACGAGACGGTTCTCGAGCTTGGCGATACCGCGCACCAGGCGCGACGTTCCCAGCACCGACGTTACCGGCTCAATTTCGCTCGCGGGGATGCGTAGCACTTCGGAGACGGCATCGACGATGAGGCCGTGCGCGTGCTCGGAATCCATCGAAACGACGATGATGCGGCTGTCCGGCGTTGCGTCCTCGCAATACACCCCGCAAGCCCGTCGCAAATCCACCACTGGAATGACACGGCCGCGGAAGCTGGTGACCCCGGCGATCTCCGAACCAATATCCGGGATCATCGTCACAGGCTGCATGCGCACGATCTCTTGCACGACGCCAATATCAACTGCATAGGCTTCGTTGCCGAGGCGAAATACGACGACGTGTTCGTCGCTCTTGCTGTTGCTTTCAACTACCTGCCGGGTTGCCTGTCTAATGCTCACAGTGTGCTCCCTGGAAATACGACGAGGGTCCCGGCAAGACCGGGACCCTCGCCAGTGCGTTTGGGTTAGGCGGCGAGCTTAAACTGCGCCGTGTTGCGGTTGAGCGACTCCGCCAGCTTCTTCATCTCAGCCGCCGTGGCCGCGAGTTCTTCCGATTGGGCGGAAAGCTCTTCGGTCGAAGCGCTGACTTCCTCGGCGCTGGCGGAGGTCTCCTGCGAAGTCGCCGAGACCTGGATGATGGAATCCGTGACGCGGCCCGTGCTCTGCGCCATCTCTTCGGCCCCGCGAGCGGATTGGCTCGCGGCCTGGGCGATCTCCTCGCCGGCCGTCACGATTTGCGACGCCCCGGTCGAAAGCGTCTGCACGTCGCCCGCGATCTTCTGCATTTGTACGGCGGACTGTTCCACAGAAGCGATGATCGCTTCGAGGGCTTTGCCCGCTTGCGTCGTGATGTCGCGGCCAGCGTCCACGTCCTTCACACCGGCGTCCATCGCCTGGACAGCCTGCTGCGTCCCGGCCTGGACCTTGGTGATGAGGTCCGCGATCTCCTTGGTGGATTCGCTTGAGCGCTCTGCCAGCTGGCGGACATTGTCGGCGACGACGGCGAAGCCGCGGCCCTGTTCGCCCGCGCGGGCCGCTTCGATGGCCGCGTTGAGGGCGAGGAGATTGGTCTGGGAGGCGATTTCATCGATCGTTTTGACGATGTCGCCGATCTGTTGGCCATACTCGCCCAGGCGGTTGACCGTCTCCTGGGCGCGCTGGACTGCTTTGGCGATGGACTCCATCGAATTGACGGCCTGGACGACGGCCTGCTGTCCTTCGACGGCTGCCGCCCGGCTCTCCTGGGCGGACTTGGCGACGCCTTCGGAAGCGGTCGCTACTACATCGATGCGTCGACCCATGTCAGCGGCGAGGTTCTGCGATTGGCTCGCCGATGAGGCGTTCTGGTTGGCGGAGGCAGCCATTTGTTGCGAGGCGGCGGCGATGCGTTCGACTTCGCGGGACGAATCCTGGGAGAGTTCCGAAAGCGAAACGGCCGAGCGTGTCACTTCGTTGATGGCCATGGAGATCTGGCCGGTGGCGCTCGCCATCTGGTCGGAGGCGTCGCGCAGCTGGTCGGAAGCGCCAAGGATATTGTTGGCGTTGTCGCGGACTGCGCCGACGATCGTGCTGAGGCCTTTCCGCATGCCGTTATAACTGGCGATGGTGCTTACCAGCTTGTCCAGCATGCGGTTGATGCCGGCGGCCATCTGGCCCAGTTCGTCCTTGCCCGGGTTGTCCACTTTCGGCGTGACCGGCTGTGCGTCAATCGTCAGGTCGCCGCTCTCGACGCCTTTGATCCCGTTCTCGAGGAAGACCAGGCAGTTGGTCTCGATCGAGGTCATCCGCGACTGGATCGTCGCAAGGTCTTTCGTGATGCGCCGGGAGATGTAGAGGCCGATGCCGAGCCCCATGATGACCGCGCCTATGGCGATGGCAATCAATAAGGTGCGTGCCGACGCCGTCGCCGAATTCGCGGCTTTCAGCGCCGTGACACTATAGCCAAGGTTCGCCTCCACGATGGCATCGACGGTCTTGTTCATCTCCGCGATCTTAGGCGCAAGAGCAGCTCCGGCTGCCTTGGCGCCGGCGAGGTCGCCGCCTTCCAGCTGCTTGAAGATCGCCTCACGAGCACCGAGGACCGTGAGGATCTGTGGCTCTGCCACGGCCCATTGCTTTTCATCATCCGCGTTCGCGAAGGTCTCGTGATACTTCGTTGCAGCGTCTTTCGCCCGGGCCATGTCGTCGCGACCGAGCTTCAAGGCGTCGGCGAGCTTCTGCGGGTCCGCGGCGTTGAGAATCGCGCCCTGCTGTTCACGACCGCTGGCAACCGTCCAGAGCATGGTCTGATTTACATAATGAACGCCAAGAACATTCTGTTGGTGCATGTTTGCTGTGCGGGTTGCGGCAGCGTTAAGCTGCCGGATCCCCATGAAGGCCGTCGCTCCGAGCAGGACAAGCACAACGCCAAATCCCGAAAGGAGCTTGGTTCGAATTCCAAGATCGTTGAACCAGTTCATTCAGATCATTCCTTCTTTGCGATTTTCGTGTCGCATCTCTTCTTGTTGTAGTAACGGGCATCGCGCGCCGCCTGTACGTCGGAAGCTTCCCGTACCATGTGAGCGCATCGCCCGCCTTTTGCGCTCGACTGCCCGTACGGGCTAACCCTCGGTGAACCTTCACCAGCTCTTTCGCGAGCGGTGGCCGGAGAAGCGCCAGTGGCCGTATGGTTATCCGGATGCGATTTGCCTCCAGTCTCCGGTCACGGTTCGCTCCCTTGGAATCGACGAGCGCGCATTCAGCGGCTCTCTTCCGTGTGGTCTCGCGAAGGCGTGTTCAGTCGGCTCATTCGGCCCTCGCCGTCGTCGTCGTTGCCGGGACCCTGCTCTTGGCCACGGCCTGTTCGGACCGTCCGTCATCGGACGGAGACAGGGTGACGCCGGTCGATGCGCGGGACGCTCCAACGGCCACGTCGCCTACGCCCGCGGCCACCCCTGCGCCGCTTCCGCCCGCTCTCCAGAAGACGCTTGATAATGTCGCCACCGTCCGCGGTCTCACTGCCCCGCCGTCGGTGCGCGTCGAGCTGGTTGCACGTTCGGCGCTCCCGGCGCTGCTCGAAAAGCTTCTCACGGACAAGGACCGCCAGTGGTTCGCGCGCACCACCACCCTCTATCGTCTGCTAGGGCACCTGCGCAAGGACCAGGATTACTTGTCGGTGTACAACAGCTTTGGCTCCGATTCCGTGCTGGGGTTGTATTCGCCCCCGGATGATGCCCTCTGGGTCGTCTACGACGATGGCAAACAGATCGATTTCGACCACCTCCCAAAGCCCGAGGCAGAGACCCTTGCCCACGAATTTTTGCACGCCCTGCAGGACTTTCACTTCCACCTCGACGAGACGTACGCCCGCGTCATCGACGACCTTGACCGCAATCTTGCCTGGGCATCGGTCATAGAAGGAGACGCCGTAACGCACGAGGCGCTGTATTCGCAGCGATTCCTGCTGCGCGCCGGCGCCGGGCGGTCCTTCCTCCTGGGCGGCATCCCGTCCATGGCGGATGTGCCAGCCTCCATCTCGCGAGAGCTGTTCTTTCCCTACACGACAGGCGCCGACTGGGTGAAGAGCATCGTCAAGAATGAAGGCGTCCAACCCATCAACACGATGCTCGTAGAGCCGCCCGCGGGGACGGCTGTCATCCTGCACCCGGAGCTGCGGACGAACGGATGGAAGCCCCAGGTAGTTGCTCTGCCGGTCCTTTCAAGCGCCCTGGGACCGGGATGGGCGCGCGAATCGGGCGGGACGTTTGGCGAATTCCAGGTGCGCAACTACCTCCAGCTGCGAATCCGCTCCAGCGAGGCGGCCACGGCCGCAGCCGGTTGGCAGGGCGACCACTACGACGTCTATGTGAACGGCGGCCAGAGCGTTGCCGCCTTCCGTGTCGCATTCAAGGATGAAGCCGAGGCGGCGGAGTTCGTCGATGCGCAGGACAAGCTGCTTCGCGCGGCGCGGGGCGAACCTGCGATCGAGGGGCAGGTCTCCGTGGCCAAGACTTCGGATGGGAACGTGACGATTCGCGTGATCGCGCGCGGCGCAGAGGTCGTCTTTGTTATCGGCTCGAACGAAGATGCGGCAAGGAAGGCCATTCGCGCCCTTCTGAACGGCTGACAATTTCGTCCGGAGTCGCTGATGGCCCTCGGCCACAACCAGCGATGAAACTTCTGTTTTTCACAGCCGGGTGAAGGTGGCCGCGTGACCAATCGCCCGTTCGTGCTGAGTCACAGCCAGGGCAAGCGCCAGTTCGGTGATGTTAAGAGCGGCCGCGATGCAAGCTTCCCGGACATTAGCCCTGGTTGTATGCTCGCACCAATCGGAATGAGGGATCTCCATGGCCAAGACCGCAACTGCTGAAGCCACATCGCCCCTGGACACAATTGCTGCAACCTTTCCGAAGGACGTGGCGCTGAAAAACGGTCGAACCATCCAACTCCGCTTGATGAACGCGAAGGATAAGGCGGCCATCCTGGGTTTCGCCCGTTCCCTCCCCGCCAACGACCTGCTTTTCCTGCGTACCAACATCACCGAAGAGAGCGTCGTCGATGATTGGATCGCGAATATCGAGAACCGGCGCACAGTGACCGTGCTCGCCGTCGATAAAGGCGCCGTTGTCGGATACGTGGCCCTCCATTACAACGAAGCGACCTGGACGCGCCACGTTGGCGAAATCCGCCTCTTGAGCGGAGCGTCGATGCGCGGGCAGGGTCTCGGGCGCATCCTCGCCTTCGAAATCTACGGTGTGGCCAGCGCCATCGGCCTGCGCAAGCTCATTGCACAAATGACGCTGGATCAAGCTGGCGCCCGCTCTGTTTTCGAACACCTGGGCTTTAAGGCCGAGGCCTTGCTCACAGACTTCGTCATATCCGCGGACGGTCGCACGCGTGACCTGCTGATGATGGCGTACGACCTCGACGGCCATTCGAACACGATCGTCGTTTAGCCGTCAGGGATCCCCTTGTGGCATAGCAGCCGGGGCGAGCCGTCTCTCCCGTGAGGTTCGCGCATGATCCCTGAGCAAGAAACGTTCGATGGCACATGGCCCTTCGCCGCTCACTATTTCGAAGGGGCAGGCTTCCGCCAACATTACATCGATGAGCCGGGGGACGGTCCCAAAACGATCGTTTGCCTGCACGGCGAACCGACCTGGGGGTATCTCTACCGTGCCTCATCCCGCGGCTCGCCCGCTACGGGCGCGTCATCGTCCCTGACCACATGGCATTCGGCAAGAGCGAAACGCCGCAAGAACGCGAATACTCCATCCGCGACCACGTCGATAACCTGGAAGCGCTCTTGCTGCACCTGGACCTGTGCGGGATATCACCTTCGTCGCCCAGGACTGGGGAGGGCCTATCGCCACGGTCTTCTCGCTCCGCCACCCTGAGCGCGTGAAACGGCTCTGCCACATGAACACCGGCGTGCCCGGCGCTGCGCCCACGGGTGCGCCGCGCGTCGTCGATTACCCCTGGTACAAGTGGGTGCATACCGATGAGAGCCATCCCGACCGCCTTCGCTGTCGGCGCGTTTCGCTCCACCTGGCCGAAAGGCCCCGTCGTGACGCTTCCCGGCGTCGGGCACTTCATCCAGGCAGACGCGCCCGAGGCGGTCGTCTCACTCATCGAGCAATTCATCCAATTGACCGTGCCCTGATCGTTCCACGGTTGTCTGTTCCCCTCACCGGGTTGCAAGCGGTTACAATTCGGTTTCAGCCGGTGGCGAGGAGGCCCCATCAAGCCCTTGGCAACACGTCCGAAACCTTCGCTGCGCATTATCGCGGGACGAACCAGGTGCAGTCATCCCACCTGGAGATCGTTCAGCGCCAACAACAACAGCAGGCCGGTATTACGCGTTGAACGCCTCACTGAGACCAAAAGCAGCCCGCGTCCGCGCAAAGGTGGCCACATCGTGGCTGAGGACGAGCAGATCGTGCAGATTGCCGTCGCGGTCCTTCACGTGGTCGCGCAACAACGCCTCGGGCCGGAACCCCAGACCTTCGAACGTGCTGATCGCGCCCTTCTGATCGAGGGTCATCTGGGCCATCATTTTTTCGATGCCGTCCTCCAGGGACACCGCGAAGGCTTCCTGGGTGAGGATGCGCCCAAGGCCTTTCCCGCGCATAGATTCCGAGACCATCACGCGTAGTTCCGCTACGTGCGTCGACCAGCGCAGGTCGTTCCGGTGGATGGTGCCATAGCCGACGATCGCCCCGCCTTCGACAGCAATGAGCGATTTCACGATGCCGGAGCCGATATCCGTGATCCATGCATCGACTTCGCGATCTTCGGTAATATCCCGCCGCAGGAACAGGAGGTCGTGTTCCGGGAGAGCCTGCGCGAAGGCAAGGATGCCCTCTTTATCCGCAGCGGACATGTAACGAAGGGTGATAGTGTGCCCACCGGTTTTGATGGTTGAAGGGTATTTGCGCTTATCGCTGGGCATCTTTTTTCAACTCCCGTGGAAGGACTCGCCGGTCTGGGGGCGCGCCCCCTAGGCGTAATTGTCGGGACAGCGGCGGTTAGGCGGGCTTCTTGGTGCGAGGAGGCCGTTCGCGCTCGACAGCCGCCGTGGACACGAGGTTCGTGGGCGCGAGGGCTTTCGCCGACGTGGCGAGCGTCGTCTCGATACCCGTGAGCCGCTCTTCGATGTACGTCAGCCGGTTGGCGAGGTCCAGGATGTCCGTGCGGGAAGGCATGTTGAAGGCCGAGAGGTACCGCCCAAACGAATCGCTCATCGTCTTCTGCATGTTCAGGTATACATCCATAAACTGTCCCATGCCCTGGCTGAATTGCTCCGTCCCCATCGCCTCATTCAGGAACGAATTCACCTGTCGTTCGGATTCGGACATCCATTCCCGCCACATCTGGAGCGGGTCGCTTATTTGTTCTGCCATGATGAATCTTGCCTCCAGGGCTGGTCCCGGACGTTTCCGGGAGAATGTTACTCGGCGTGTGTTGTTGGCGCAGGCGCCATGCCGGGGATCGTCCCCGTGAACGCTTGCTGAAGCAGTGTCTGGTAGTTCTGGAGCGCTTCAAACCAGCCGGTGAGGAAGACGTCCCCGGCCTGTGTGAGGCTGTAAATGCGCCGCGCCGGCCCGCTTTCCGAAGTGTCCCACCACGAAGAGACGAACCCGGACTTTTCCAGGTGGCGCAAGGTCCGGTAAATCGTCCCACTGTCGCATGCCGGCATGCCCGCCTCCGCGAGGCGCTGGCCAAGCTGGTAGCCGTATGCATTCCAGTTTTTGAGGAAGGCGAGCAGGCTCGTGGAGAGCATCTCCCCGTGAAGGCGGGGCTTAACGTCGGTTTGCGTTTCGGTCGAATCGGCCATTCAGGACTCCTTGGTAGCTGCAGTATGCAGCTAGACGCGAAATCGTTCAAGATGGCATCAACATCTATGCTCAAGGGGTTGACAACATCCCGAGGCTATATGTATTCTGCACATAGCAGCGAGACACAAGTCTCCAAACACGAAAAAGGAAGACCTAACACCATGGCAGCCAACGACCAGGTCCAGAAGTACTACGACGCCCTCATCAACAGCTACGACATCCTCGTCGCAGCCGTGGAGAAGGCCAACGAGCGGGGCGCGAAGGTCACCCGCCAGTTCATCGCCGATATCACCCTTGGCCAGCGCGAAGCCCTTGAGCTCGGCCGCAAGCTCGCTTCCGAACCCACCGACATCGGCCAGTACTACACGGCCGTCCTCGAAGCCACTACGTCAGCCCAGGGCCGCGCCCTCGCCTTTGCCCAGGCCGCCTACGGCGAAGCCCTCGGCGCCGGCACCGATAGCCGCGAAGTGATGGAGAAGCTCGTGAACGCCAACCGCGAGACGGCCAGCGCGGCCGTCGAAGCGTTCCGCAACTTCACCGTCGCCAACCCCATGGTCGATGCCATCCGCCGCAACATGGAATCCATGGCCCCCCAGGCGGCGGCCGCCGCGCCGAAAGCCAGCGCAAAGGCCGAGAAAGTCACCGCCTAACAACGAGTGCTGAGTTCTCGGTTCTGAGTTCTCAAGTGGCGTGAACACAGGAAAGGCCGGTCCACCGTGGACCGGCCTTCTGCTTGTCCCGTCAAACGCCCTGCCGCTCTCATTCCGCTCGCTCTGAGTCGTTGATGGCCGTTGGCCGGAACCAGCGATGAAACGAGAACAGTTCCGAGACCGCGGCGCGTGCCACTTCAGGTGTAGGCACGGCTCTCCGTGGCGGGAAGCGGACGCCACGAACGTCTGCGCCGGGCACGAATCGTCGGCTGCATTTCGGGTGGCTGGCCATCGCGGTCACTTCGGCTCGCCCGCTCGCGAGGGTCGAACGGCCTCGACAAATGGTCGATGGGCCCCGGGGGCCACGGAGGGCGTGCCTACGGTGCTGGGAGTTGTTTCAGAGCAGCTTGTCGAAGGCCGAGCACGCCATCCACGATGGTCTCCGACGCGCCGTTCAGCAACCTCGTCAATTGCCCGCGAGCAGCCGCCCAACTGTTCGATACACACCGGGGTGGAAGGCCATGCCGATGTGCGTGCAATTGACTTCCGTGTTCAGGGCGGGGTCCTCTTCGATGCAGCTCTGCCATTCGACAACGCCGTCGTATTTCGAGTAGATCGCGAAGTGGCGCGTCTCATACTCTTCCGGTGCCAGCATATTCTTCACGAAATCACAGGTGCAGTGGCCGCTAAAACAGGAAGGCTTGATGTTCTTGCCACCGCGCCGCCCTTCGCGTCTCAGCGATTCCGTCGCGGCGATAAGGAGCGGGTGGGCGCGCACCGCATCGCGGAAGGGCGAACCCATGGAGATGACCGTTTCGACGAGCTCCGGGTAATCCAGGGCAACGCTCCGCGCCAGCATGCCGCCGAGGCTATGGCCGATTACCTTCACACGCTGCCCGGACTCCTCGTTCGCGCGGCGAATCGTGTTCAGCAGCAGCCCCTGGACGTGATCGGGGCAGTCATCGTTCCGGCCGATTTGAGAGAAATACGGTCGATAGCCGATCCGCCCGAGCCAACTGTGAAGCTCCACCAGGTAGGAATCGCTCCCCAGGAAGCCGGGAACGACGACGACGGGCTCGCCATGCCCGCGTGGCACGCCGCAACCGAAGTACACGGGAGATGTGCGCAAGGCGAGCCAATCGAGAGCGAAGAGGCTCTCTCGCCAGATCGGCGTTTGCGCCGCCTGTAGCGAGGGATCCTGGGAGTAGGGGTCTCCGCCCGAGAGCGTGGCCGAAGCGCCGAATTTGTCCATCTAGCACCTCAATTCCGCATCCACGCCGCGCCGCAGAGAGCAGAAACATAGCGGGGATTGACCGACCGGTAAAGCGATCTTCGCCCGACGGCCTGTTCGAACCGGCGCCCCACGCCCGGGTGTCTTTTATGTAGACTATCGAAGAAAGCAATAGATCAGGTAGGATTCGTCACTCCACGGAAACCGCCTCGCCACGCAGTGAGCGTATCATCGCCGAGTGATATCCACTGGGGAGCTCCCATGACCGCGCCAACCCTCCGCCAGCGCATGACCGCCGCTGACGCATCCTTCCTCTACTTCGAACGACCCACAGCCCCCCTCCACATCGGCAGCACGCTCGTCATCGATGGCGATGTCTCCCGCGAAGAGGTCCTGACGCATATCGCTTCTCGGCTGCACCGCATCCCGCGGTATCGCCAGGTCGCTGCGTTTGACGCCTTTAATCTCGGCCACCCGCGTTGGGAAGATGACGACCGGTTCGATCTCCATCGCCACATCGAAGAGGTCACCATGCCCGAAGGGTCGAGTATGGAGGAGATTTTTGCTGTCATCGCGGAGATCTTCGCCCCCATTCTCCCCCGGGACCGCCCCCTTTGGAAGATGATCATCCTCCACGGCCTCCCAGGCGGCCGCACCGGCATCATCACACTCATCCACCATTGCATGGTCGATGGCGTTTCGGGGATGGAACTCCTCACCGTGATCACGGATTTCGAAGCGGACGCCCCCGCCGAGACACCTCAGCCCTTCAATCCCGAACCTCGCCCGGACGCGACGCGCCGCTCCATCGACGCCTATATCGAGACGGTGGAGTCGAACTTCGCCCAGCAGGCCGATCAGCTTCGCCTTTTCTTCGATTCAAAGCGCCAGCAATCCGAGCAACGAGCTGTTTTTGGAGCGATGACCGCCGCGATGCCACAGATGACTCGCCCTGCCCCGGCAACGCCCTTCAACCGGCCCGTTGGTGGCAAGCGCAGTTACGCCGTCATCCCCATGAGCTTCGCCGAGATCCGCGGTGTGCGCTCCGCCATCGGAGGGACGATCAACGACGTGGTCCTGACCGCCTTGTCCGGCGGCATCGGGGCCTATCTGCGCTCCCACGGCCACCCCACCGAGGGCGTCGAACTTCGCGGGATGGTCCCCGTGAACGTCCGCTCGGAGACCGATAAGTCGGCCCTTGGCAACCAGGTTTCGATGTTCATCGCGCCTCTACCCATCGGAATCCTGGATGCACACGAACGCCACCTGGCAGTCGTCAACGGCATGAACCGGCTCAAGGAGGCGAACCAGGCGGGCGGTTTCGCCGTTCTTGCGCGTTCCCAGGACCAGGTCCCGCCGTTGCTCCAGGCGATGATGGGACCGCTCGTGCCGAACGCTCCATCCCTGCTCAACATGGTCTGCACGAACGTGCCCGGCCCCCAGATCCCGCTCTATTTCGTCGGGCGGAAGGCCGAAGCGCTCTGGCCGCTCGTCCCCGCCAGCATGGGTATGGGACTCAACGTCGCCCTCACGAGCTACAACGGCATGCTTTTCTGGGGCATCGTCGCCGACCCTGATCTCGTCCCGGACGTGGGCAAGGTTGCCGAGGATATTCGCGCCGCCTTCGACGAACTGAAAACTACAGCCGCCGCCGCTTCGAAAGGATAGCGGTACTCAACCCCGGCAAATCGGAGCCGCGCGCGTAAGCAAGCGGGTCAGTGGCGAGCGTCAAATGTTGGCCGCGAAGTGCCCAAAAATCGTGGCGTCTCCCCCTGCCTTCAAATCACGCCAACCTTGGGACGCAAGTCAACCCCTCGGTCCCCGTTTTTGAAGGGGCGCTACGGCTTGTGCAGAAGGACGCTTACGTTCGTCCCACCCAATCCGAGGCTGGTGATGAGGACGCAATCCAGTTTCTCGGGGCGGCGGGTCTTCACGAAGGCGAGGTCCATTTCCGCTTCCGCCGTTTCGAGGCCAGCGGCCGGGAAGACTTCCTGCCGGCGCATCGCTTCCAGGGCGAACACCACATTCAGCGGCCCACTGGCGGCAAGCGCGTGACCAATCGCGCCCCCGGTGGAACTGATCGCCGCGAAATAGGCGTGCCTTCCAAAGGTGCGCTTAATGCCCATGCCGTCGGAAAAGTCCAGGCCTGGCCGCCCATCCGCGCAGGAAACGACGAGGTCAACCTGGTTCTGCATGAATCCCGCCTCGCCCAGAGCGGCTTGCATGGCCCGTCCCGACTCCGAAGGGTCGCTGTTCACCAGCGGCTCGGCCAACGCGTCGAACGTCTCGCCGATGCCAGCGACCGCCGCGAAGATGTCCGCTCCACGTTCGCGGGCGTGTGATTCACTTTCGAGCACGATGTACCCCGCTCCCTCAGCCGCGGTGTACCCGGGGCTACGTACGTCGAACGGTTTGCCGGGACTCCGCGCGGCGAAGCCCTGCGCGCGCAAGTGTTCCATGAGCGGGGATTGGAGCGCCTGGGCGGCTCCCGCGAGCACGACATCGGCCTGGCCTGTCTTTATCAAACGCACGCCGTTCGCTATCGCCGCCATCCCGCTCGCCTCGGCGCCCCCGCAGATGGCGACCGCTCCACGAACGCCAAGCGCCCTCGCGATCAGATGACCGTACGGGACGAAGAGCGTTGCCTGCCCGGGCGCGCGATAGGCGGCGCCGTCGCAAACCGAGAAGCGGCGGGCATCGCCTGCCCCCGCTCCCAGGCCCGCCGATTCGAGCGCCTGGAGCGCGGCATCCAACGCGATCAGTGAACCCCGGTCGAGGAAGTGCGAAAGGTTTCGCGGCACGCCCGCATGTGGGCGATACGTCTCGGGGACCGGCGCGGCGAAAAACTCCGGCCCCGCTTCGTCCGGCTGAAAAGATTGCCCGCAGAGAACTCCGGATGCCACGGCTTCCCACGCAGCTGCGACACTGGCTCCGTGCGTCGTCACCGCGCCCAGACCCGTGATGACCGCGCGGCGTTCGGAGGATTCGTTCTCAGCCAGTTATTCGAGTTCCTCATCCAGGAATTCATCGTCGTCCTTGTTCCGGCGCCAGAACATCAGCGCCGCCGCCGCAGCGGCGAGCAGGCCCATCACACCGAGTTTCTTTTTCATGGTTGCCTCCTTGGGGGCAGGTCGGTGGTGCGCTTCTCCGGCGCCCGCACAACGATCTCCAGCGTACAATCCCCGCCGCGAACTGACGAGCGGTTCCAGCATGTGCGTTGAATCGGTGCTATCAGCTTGCCTGCAACCAGCACCTCGCCAACTGGCAACCCTTCATCAACCGCAAGCAGTGGCCGATGATGTTGGCAGCCCAACTCACGAGGGATCCACGATGCCGAGTGCTAACGAACCGTGTCCATATGACCGTGCGGACCGTGCCAGCCGCTGCAACGGGTGCATCGCCGCCAATAATTCCATCACCCCGTGCGTCGTGGCCTGGCTGGGCGAACGCACGTCGGCAACGGGACGCGCCCTGAACGCGGTCCGCTTGTTGAGTGCGAGCGAGGTGCGTGCCGAATTGAGAAAGGCCGCCTGAAACGTTCCGCACTTCCGCATAGTCTGGGGCCGCCGTCCGTGGCACCATTCCGCTGTGCCACAGCAGGTTTCGAATGTCGCCAGCGACGATTACCTCACCGCCATCTATCGCCTCCACCACGACGAAGGCCAGGATGTGATAGCGGTGCGCCTGGCTGACCGTCTCGACATAACGCCACCATCGGTCGCGGGCATGTTGAAGCGCCTGTTGCGTGATGGCCTCGTCCGGGTCGATACCCGAAAGCTCATCCACCTCACCCCTGAAGGGTTCGCCCGCGCGGAAAAGATGGTCCGCCGCCATCGCCTGGCCGAGTGCCTCATCACGGATGTGTTGAAAGTGCCCTGGTGGCGTGCGTATGAAGAGGCCCACCTCCTCGAACACGGCATCTCCGATATCACCGAGCCCCACCTCTTTGAGAGCCTCGGCCGGCCGACTCGGAGCCCCTTCGGTTACCCGATTCCCGGCGGTCCAACCCCGCGGCTGGGAATGAAGACTCTCGCGGACGTCGATGAAGGGTGCTCGGCGGAAATTGACCGCGTGTTCGAAGAGGACGAGCAGCTCCTGCGGTTCTTCGATGATGAGAACATCCGCCCCGGCGTCACCGTGTCCGTCGAATCCGTCGCTCCCTATCGCGGAACCGTGACGGCGATCATCGGCGGTCGGTCCGTGGTCATGGGCACGCAGGTCGCCAAGCGCATCTGGGTCAAGTCCGCCGGGCCGGGAGGGGAACGATGAAGACGAGTTTCTACGAGGCGGATGCCTTCACAGGCAGCAAGGGCGAACACTACTGCACGATCGAGTCCGATTACCGTTTCGAAAAGGGCGACGAGGTCTGGGTCGAAGCCGCTGGCAAGCGCGTCAAGATCCGCCTCACCTGGGTAAACGTCACCGTCCATGATGGCGGCGAACTCTCCCGCGAACTCCTCGGCCTCAAGCTCTGACGCTTCCCGCCAGCCGTTCCGTAGCGCGGAAGCAAGCGCCGGGATGCCACGGTTTCAACTGCCGTTCGGGTCGCCTCAATGCAGTTCAATCATCCCGTTTTGCGTTTCGATCATCGCGATCATCAGTGGCGCCACTCCCACGGACACACCGAGTTCCTCGCCGAGCGCGGCGAGCATCCTCGAAATGACCCCCGGCTCCGGGTGCTCCGCCCGCAACGAAACGAGTCGGCACCCTCGCGCGGACGTGGTCGAAGGATGCGCGGTCTCTCCCCAGTCGATCAGGAAGGGCACCAGCCCGTCCCCCGCTGTGTTCCGAGTGAGCTTCCAATGCAGACGCTGACCGGCGGGAACGTCCCGTGACATCGCCTGGGGCTCGCCCGGGTCGTATCCCGCCGCCCGCGCACCGGCAACGCGCGCTTCGATGCCCGGCGCCTTGGCCGCCCAGGTCACCACGCGTGGCGTTACCATCCCATCGATGCCAAACCCTCGCGGCCCCGTCGGCTCGGGCTGTTCAGGGTCCGGACCGATGATCTCCAGGTAGCGGCCATCGCCGAGATCGAGCAGCGCGTTGTGCGTGCCGCGACCCGCGTGCTTCCCGCCCGGCGTGGGCTGAACGCCCCACTTCGCGGCGATGTCGGAGATGCTCTTTTCAAGGTTCGGTGTGGCATAGACGAGATGATCAAGCATGTGGAGGCCTCGATGTCCGTGGCCCGGCCGGGAGCGGCCGGGATGGTAGTGCCCGAATCATGCATCGGCGCCGCGTGACCCGCCAGAGCTACCGTGCCGCCAACTGATACAGCGTCCCCTCACTATCGCTCACAAGGTAGACCTCGCCCGTCTCGTCTTCTCCGAAGGAGCTCATAGACCCGACGATCTTGGGCAGTTCCGTGACGGTGGCCGCGCCCGAAGCCTCGCGGCGCAGTGACCAGAAGTTTCCAGTGCAGTAGTCCGTGTAGAAGTACGCACCTTGCAGCGCCGGGAACGCCTTGCCGCGATACACGTATCCGCCTGTGATAGAACAGCCTTTCGCATGCGTGTATTGGGCGATGGGCAGCGTGAGCCCAGCCTGTTCGCAATTCGATTCCGGTTTGAAGCAGTTCCTCCCTTCCATCGTCCGCCAACCGTAGTTTTCGCCACCCTTGCTTTTCGCCGGCTGGAAGTCGACCTCTTCGATAGCGTTCTGGCCCACATCGCCGATCCAAAGGTCCCCCGTCTCGCGGTCGAAGCTATATCGCCATGGGTTGCGCAACCCGTACGCCCAGATTTCGGCGCGCGCGCCTGCCCGCCCAACGAAGGGGTTGTCTTTGGGGACTCCATACGGCTCGCCCGAATTGACGTCGATGCGCAAGAGCTTGCCGAGCAGCGAATCCAGGTTCTGGGCGTTGCCGTTGGGGTCGCCCGCGCTGCCACCGTCGCCCATGGAAACGTACAGGTAGCCATCCTTGCCGAAGGCGAGCATCCCCCCGTTGTGGTTTGGGAACGGATCCTTGACGCCAAACAGCACGCGCCCGGACGCTGCATCGGCTCGATTTGGGTCCGCTGAAACGCGGTATTCGGCGACGGTGTTGTCACCGCTCCGGGACGTGTAGGCGACGAAGAAGCGGCCGTTCTGCTTGAACTGGCGATGGAACACGAGCCCGAGGAGGCCCTGTTCGTTACCCGAAGAGAGAACGGTCGATGTGATATCGAGAAAGGCCTGCGATGCGACGTTCCCCGCGTTAACGATGCGGATCTTGCCGGCCTTCTCAACCACGAACAAACGGCCCGTTCCGTCGCCCGCGTTTGTGACGAAGGTCGGCCTTGTGAACCCCGAAGCCACCTTGACGATCCTCACCCCGTCGGTCGTTGGTGTTGCCGATAGCGCTGTCGCCTGCGGGGTCGCGGAGTTCGAAGGGGTCGGCCCTGGGGCATCGTCGCCACCACAGCCGGCGGACCAGCCGAAGCTTGCCGCAAGCATCACAATGACCACTTTGAAGACGAACGCCATTGAACCACCCGCGTGAAGACCTTTGCCTTCGATTCTCTGCGATCGCGCATCAACGCGCGGTAAGTGCCCTCGTCGGCGAGTGGATGTCGAACGCCGTCATTCAGGTCCGAGCCGGAGCAACCTGCTCGTTGCTGATTCTGGACACCAGACGACACCATCGGCGGCGACCAGTATCGTTCGGCAGCCAGCCCGCTCTGCCGTGTGCCCCCACTGCTCGACCGCTCCCGTCGTTGGATCTAGCCGCGCCACCTGGTTCGCCGTGAATTCGGAGAACCAGACGGCCCCAGATTTATCGACGGCAATCGCATATGGTTGGGGGTTCTGGGAAGGAATGGGGAATTCCGTGAAGCGCTCCGTGGTTGGGTCGAAGCGGCCAATCTTGTTTCCAGAGAACTCGGTGAACCAGAGCATGCCCGTCGCACGGTCCACATCGATGCGTCGCGCTCCATTGCCCACTGTCGGAGGCGCGAACTCCTTCACCTCCCCGGTGGCCGGGTCCACGCGCCCAATCTTGCTGCCGGTGAGTTCGGCGAACCACACCAGCCCGTTCGGGGCCACCACCAGGCCATACGGCGTCGAGCGTGGCGTAGGCACGGCGTATTCGGTGATCGCCCCGCTGACAGGGTCAAGCACGCCGATCTTGTTGCCCGCAGACTCCGTGAACCAGACCCGCCCGGAGGCATCGAAGGCGATCGTATGCGGACCCGAAGGCGATGTCGGTGTGGGATACTCCGTGAACCGCTCCGTCGCGCGGTCAAACCGGGCGATCTTGTGCCCTTCGATATACGTCAGCCAGACCGCCCCGTCCGCCGCCACGCCTATCCCGTGAGGCCGCGCGCCCGCCGTAGGGACCGACCACTCCTTGAAGCTCTCCGTCGTGGGATCGAACATCCCGAGCTTGTTGCCGCTGAGTTCGGTGAACCAGAGTGTGCCATCAGCCGCGACCGCGATGCTGTGTGGAAAGGCCGCGCGCGAAGGCAGGTTGAACGTGCGGATGACCCGCCGGGGGCCCTGGGGAGTGCGCGCGGGAGTTGCCGGAGCTTCGCCCTGCGGCGACGAGACTGTCGCCGCGTTCGAGGCGCCGGTTGCCGGGGTAGCGTCGACCACTTCGGGGAGCACAGTGTCGTCGTCATCCCCCCCGCAGGCGGAGGTCGTCAGCACGGCCATCCCCAACGCCAGGCTCGCAAACAGTTGGATCTTCACCGCCTCATTCTTGACGCCCGGAGCCTGCTTGTCGATGGCTCGTTTACGACAGGGTTTTCGCGTCTTGCCGGTGGGTTTTTCTTAGCCCGGCCCAGCCCGAAGATTTAGCTAGCCCTACAACAAGCATCGCGTTCGCGGGCGCGCCCTTGTTCATTCCTCGAACCGGGAGCCGGATGGCCATTTCGACGCGTGTGCGCGGAGCATTCCGCATCTCTCTCCCGGCACTTTCGGAACTGCCCCAGAATCTTATTTCCGGTGTCGTCGTCGGCGTGATCGCCCTCCCCCTTTCGATTGCGCTCGCGGTTGCGGTGGGTGTGCCACCGATTGCCGGGCTCTATACGGCTGCCTTCGCCGGCGCGACGGCGAGCATCTTCGGGGGTTCCAAATACAACATCACCGGACCGACCGCCGCCCTCGTGCCCATCCTCAGCCATGCAGTGCTTCAGCATGGTACGGCCGCCCTGCCCATGATCGGCCTTGTAGCGGGCCTCATGCTCCTCGCCATGAGCTTTCTCAAGTTCGGCCAACTCGTGCGCTTCATGCCAAGTCCCGTGATCGTTGGGTTCACGGCGGGGATTGCCCTCTCGATTGCCTTCGGCCAGCTCAACAACTTCCTCGCGGTGACGGGGACGGACCCAGGCACGGAGACATTTGCCGGACGGGTTTGGGACACTCTGCGGCATCTTCGCTCGGTCGGCGCGACAACGCCCCTGGTGGGAATTGTCGCGGTCATCACCATGTTGCTTTGGCCACGACTCGCCCCCCGCGTGCCAGCAGCGCTTGTAACCGTAGTCGGCGTGACAGCCGTCGCCTGGGGATTCGGACTGGACACACCCACCCTCGCCAGCCGGTATGGCGAACTTCCGCGCGAACTCCCAACGCCCGGGGTCGACTTCCTGGACTTCGGCATCCTCCTGGATATTCTCCCCATCGCGTTCGCGGTTGCCGTCCTCGGATCAGTCGAATCGTTGCTCAGCGCCGTCGTTGGGGATGGGATGGCGGGCACGGAAGAACGCCATGATTCAAATCGCGAACTCTTCGGTCAGGGCCTCGCGAATCTTGTGTCTCCCTTGATGGGCGGTATCCCCGCCACGGCCGCCATAGCGCGTACCGCAGCTGGGATTCGCAATGGCGCCACATCGCGAGTCTCCGGGCTGGTCCATTCGATTACCGTATTGACGTTGACGCTCGCGCTTGGCGGTCTCGCTGGGCACATCCCGCTCACCGCCTTGGCGGCGGTGCTCCTCGTTGTGGCGTGGAATATCGCCGAAGCGCCGGAGGTGGCGAAGCTCCTGCGGCGTGCGCCCCGGGCCGACGTGATTGTGCTGAGCCTCACGATTATCATCACGCTCTTTTTCGATCTCACGTACGCGATCGCCTTCGGGGTCCTTGCGTCCGCCGTCTTGCTCATTCGCCAGCTTGTCACGCTGCCCTCCGCCGCGGAGCTCCTCCCGGATGAGGCGGGCCGCGTCGGAGGAGTGTCTGAAGAGCTAGGCAAACTCATCCACGCCCGCCCAGATATCGCATTCTTCAACGCCCAGGGGTATCTCTCGTTCCATAGCGCAGCGGCATTTGAATACGAACTCCAAGGAGAAGCGCGCCCGCTCATCCTGAGAATGAAGGACGTGCGTCACATCGATACGTCCGGTTTGCTCACGTTGGAAGGGATTATCGAACACCGCCACAAGCGCGGCGCCCGTGTGATTCTCACGGCTATCCAGCCCCAGCTCGAAACCGTCCTCGAACGCTTCGGTATCTTCTCGCTCGTCGGCCACACGAACATCTTCGACAGCACAGCCGCCGCTATCACCGACATCCAGCCCCCAAGTCCAGATGACAAAACCGCCGACAGCCGCTCCTGGACGCCTTCCGACGCCTGAGGTCCGCGCCCGGCTCCGCCAACATCCATCGCCTGGAGTAGACTGGCGATTGCCCGAAATCAGCGGGCAGGAGGGTGACATGACGCGCCGAAGCTATTGGGCCTGGGGCCTCGAAACCGATGAGCCAACCATCGTGGAGCGAGAGGCGGCGGCGGCCCGCCTCTCCGAGCGCCATGGACGCACATTCGAAGCGAAACCCATCCTCCCCGCCGAGCAACTCGGCCTGCGCGCGCCGCGTGTGGCGATCCCCACCGCACTCGCATCGGTGCTCACCGTGGATGCGCACGAACGCGCGTCACACACCTACGGCAAGAGCTTCGTGGACAAGGTCCGCGCCGTGCGTGGTCTCTTCCCGAACCCGATCGACGTCGTCGCCTACCCGGAAGACGAGGCTGGCGTTGTTTCTGTCCTCGAGTGGGCAGACCAGGCTGGCCTCGTTGCCATCCCCTACGGCGGGGGGTCCAGCGTGGTTGGTGGTGTCGAAGCGCCCGAAGGCAGCCGTCCCACTGTCAGCATCGACATGGCCAGGCTGAACAGGGTCCTGGAGCTCGACGAAACGTCGCGAGCGGCCCGCATCCAGGCTGGGGTTCTCGGGCCGGCCCTCGAAGATCAGCTTCGCCCGCGGGGCTTTACGCTGCGCCATTTCCCCCAGAGTTTCGAGTGGTCGACGCTCGGTGGCTGGATTGTGACGCGCTCCGGTGGCCATTACGCCACCAACCACACGCACATCGACGATTTCGTTGAGTCCGTGCGCATGGTCACGCCGAAGGGCCCCTGGGAATCGCGACGCCTGCCCGGTAGCGGCGCTGGCCCCAGCCCGGACCGCATGATCCTCGGCAGCGAAGGCATCCTCGGCATCGTCACGGAAGCCTGGATGCGCATACAGGCGCGGCCCCGCTTCCGTGCGTCGGCCGGCATGACCTTCGATACCTGGTCCGCCGGCTGTGAAGCTGCCCGCCGCGTCACCCAGGCGAAGCTCTGGCCCGCCAACTGCCGCTTGCTCGACCCCGTAGAGGCGGGTGCCTCCGCGGGGCTCACCGGCACCCAGGCCTTGCTCATCATCGCTTTCGAATCCGCCGAACTCCCGCAAGACCACAACATCCGTGTCGCCGTTGGCATCGCGCGTGAATCCGGAGGCCGCATCGACGACGAGGCTATCCTCATCGCCGACGATGGCGCGAAGGAGAAGACCGTCGAGGTGGGACGCCAGGGCGCTGTCGGGGCGTGGCGCAACTCGTTCGTGCGCGCGCCCTATAACGGCAACATGACCGCCGGGCTCGGCATGGTCGGCGACACCTTCGAAACCTCGATCACCTGGGACCGGTGGCCAGATTTTGACGAGGCTGTGCGCATGAAGGTGAACGCGGCCCTGCGACGCGTCTGCGGCGGTGGGACGCTGAGTTGCCGCTTCACGCACGTGTACCCGGATGGACCCGCGCCCTACTACACCTTCTCCGGACTCGGCACGGCAGGCGGCGAGCTGGAGCAGTGGGCCGAGATCAAGAAGGCTGCCGGCGACGCCGTCATCGAAAATGGCGGCACCATCACCCATCACCACGCCGTCGGACGGATGCATCGCCCCTGGTACGACCAACAGCGCCCGCCCCTCTTCGCCGAAACGCTGCGCGCCATGAAGAAGACCCTCGACCCCAACGGCATGCTCAACCCCGGCGTCCTCATCGACCCGTAACCCGATTGTGCGGACCGGCCCGTCCGTAGCGCGCGCGGGAGCAAGCGCCGAGATGGTCAGGCCCGCTCCACCACTTGGGCTGTTTGTCCTGTTGGTACGAACGAGTCCGTCCGTAGCGCGCGCGGGAGCAAGCGCCGGGATGGTCAGTCCGCTCCACCACTTGGGCTGTTTGTTCTGTTGGTACGAACGAGTCCGTCCGTAGCGCGCGCGGGAGCAAGCGCTGGGATGGTCAGGCGCCCTCCATCGCATCGGACGGTTCCTCCCAACACCCGGCGCCTGCCGGATCCTCCGCGATCACCGCCGCTGGCGTAGAATCCCCACGCAAAGGAGATCATCATGCCCAACACACCACCACCCCTTCCCACCGAAGCCGAAGTCCAGGCCTATTTCGAATCCTGCAGCAACTGGGGGCGCTGGGGTCCGGACGACAATGCCGGCACCATCAACCTGATTACGCCCGAAGTCCGAAAGCACGCCGCGGGCCTCGTCCGCAGCGGCCGCCCCGTCTCGCTCGCCTATCCCTGGAACACCGTCGGCGGGCCGGGCAACTTCAACCCCGCGCAGCACTACGTCCGCAGCTGGGCACAGGCCTGTGTCGATTACATCGGAATTTCCTACCACGGCTACGCGACCACGCACGTCGATGCCCTCTGCCACATCTATTGGGAAGGCAAGATGTACAACGGCAAGCCATCGAGCGATGTCACGAGCCTCGGCGCGCGGTCGAACAGCGTCGACGCCTGGAGCTCTGGCATCACTACCCGCGGCGTCCTGATCGATATCCCGCGCTTCCGCGGCGTGGACCATGTCACGGTCGACCAACCGGTGCGGGGGTGGGAACTGGAAGCGGCCGCGAAGGCGCAGGGCGTAACCCCGCGCCCCGGCGACGCAGTGCTCATCTACAGCAACCGTCAGGGCTACCTGGCGGCGAACCCCGAGGCGGTCTCCGGCACGCCTCCGACCGCGGGCGTGCACGTCGATGTTTGCCCGACGCTGAAGAAGTACGACGCTGCCCTCCTCGGCTGGGACCAGCTGGACGCCACACCCTCCGGCTATAGCACGTTCGATGGCCGTTCGGCTGGTGGCCCGGTCCACGTCATCACGATCGTGATGATGGGCCTGCCCCTTCTCGATAACGCCTACCTCCAGCCCCTCGCCCAGGCCTGCGCCGAAGAGGGCCGCTGGGAGTTCCTCCTCACGGTCAATCCGCTGCACATCCGCGGCGGCACCGGCAGCCCCGTCAACCCGATCGCGATTTTCTGAGCACGAGTCAGGGCCGCGCACGTCAGTAAGCGGTGCGATGCCAGGAAACCAACACCGGTCGCAGTGTGTGCGTCAGCGCGGCGTCCGTCGCCTCGCCCGGCCCAACCCCGCAAACGCAAAGAAGGGGCGCTCCCGCGCACAGGAGCGCCCTTCGGGTGGTGTGCCAACCATTTCGTTAGGCCTCCGGCGATGGCTTCGACAGGTTCACGACGTTGGCGAGAGGCCGCACTGTGCGCCGTTTGAACGGCATATGACCAGCGGCCAGGGATTTTCTTACACCCGCGCTAGTGACATTTCCAGACTTTTGGGGGAGACCCTGGCAACCGGTTGGCCCGTGCTTTACTCCGTCACGACGACGGCCGTCACCATGCCGAAGAAGCCCGCTGGGCTCTCGGCGTGCGAGAGTACGTGGCAATGGAATGCCCAAACACCCGGCTCCGTGGCTTCGACGATCGCGTCCCAGCGCGTGCCCGGCGCCACATCGATGGTGTCGCACTTGAACGGGTTCGCCAGCGCAAACCCGTCGCGCGCATAGACCTGCATGACGAGTCCATGCAGATGCCAGGGGTGGATCATCATCCCTTCGTTCATGAAGCGCAGGAGCAAGCGTTCGCCCTTCTTCACCACAATAGCGTCGGTCGCGGGAAAGCCTTTGCCGTTGAGCGTGAAGCCCAAGAGCGTGTCGTTGCTGATCATCAACACTTCCTTGTCGAACTTGGGAAGGGTGCTCTTATCTTTCGGGTCGATGATGAAGGCGCCCAGGAGGCCGCGATTCATCTGATCCATTGAATTGTGGTGCGCGTGGTACATGTGCGAGCCCGAGTTTCGGAGCGTGAATTCGTAGGTCCACGTTCCGCCCGGCAGGATCGGGTCCTGGGTGAGGAAGGGGACGCCGTCCATCTTGTTGGGCACGGTAACGCCATGCCAGTGAACTCCGTGGCTCTCGATCAGGTTGTTCTTGACGATGACGCGAATGGTATCGCCTTCCGTCGCACGGATAACTGGCCCCGGGACCATCTTGTTGTAGCCACGCGCCTTCTCCACCCTGCCCGGCTCCACTTCCCAGTCGACTTCGTCCGCTGTGAGGTTGAACACCTTGACGTTGCCATCGAGAGTGAACGGCAAAAGCTGATTGCCCTTGCCCTTGGTCAACGGCGTCGCTTGATTTTTGAGGAAGTCCTCGACGCCCTTCTTGTGGTCCGCGTCAATCTTCTTCCAATCATCCGCGGAGGCTTTGACGCCCTGGTCGGGCGAAGTCGAAGGGGCGCCACCCACGGCCGCGGGCTGGCGGAACTCCGCTGGCGCGCTCTTCGACCCGGTCGGATCCTCATAGCATGCCGAGACGACCATCCCGGTGGCGATGGGCAGTATGGCCCCCGCCACGCCCGCCTTCTTCAAAAACCGCCGCCGACTGAACTGGCTTCCGGCCGGTGTTTCGAGTTTCGTCAGGTTCTTGAGTTCCATTGGGTGTGCCCCTGCCTTCGCTGGTGGTGGTGTGAGCAAAGCTTCGAGGCGGGAGAAGCTCCAGCAGAGGGCCGGACGGCGGAGATCCTGCGTCCAAATGGCCGGGATTCAGTGCGCGCCGGCCCAGGATTGAAAGCACCGCGTGGGAATCTGCGCCGAGTCGCCGGTTGGGGCCGTAATTCGCGGGCGGAGGGCCGTAGCAGCGCTATGGACAGGGTGTAGACTTCAATCACATCGCACCACGGAGAACACACAATGACCGCATCGAAGCCGATTCTTGTTCCGCTCGACGGCTCCTCGACTGCCGAACGCGCCGTACCGGTCGCCGCCACTATCGGGCGGATTACCGGCAGCCCGTTGACGTTTTTTCACGCCATCTCGGAATCCGACGCCGAAAACGCGGAGACCTTTGATCGCGCGCGGGAAATGTTCGATTCCTATGCCCACGGGCTCGCCAAGCGTTGTGGGGTTTCGGAAGCGGCCGGGCCAAGCGTGGTCGAAATCCGCCAGGGTTCCGCGGCGAAGCTCGTCCTCGCTGCCTCGGCAAACAGCGCGATGATCGTGATCGCGAGCCACGGGCGCAGCGGATTCCAGGCTGCGGTGATCGGAAGCGTTGCCGACAAAGTAGTGCGGGGCGCCACCGTTCCGGTGCTTGTCGTGCCGGGGGCGACCGAAGCGGTAACGCTGGAAGGCGCGCCCGTCCTCATCGCGGTAGACGGCTCCGAAGCCTCCGCAGAGGCGCTGAGACAAGGACGGGACCTAGCCACCGCCTTGAAGTCGCCGGTCACTCTCGTGCGCGCCTTCAATGTCCCGCCGCCGGTAGGCGTGGAGTTCGCGTACTATCCGATGGACCTGATGGAGACGATGCAGCAAGGCGCGGAAGACTACCTCAAGCAGACCGCGTTGCCGGGGGAAGGCACCTATCTCGCCCAGGGACAGCCCTGGCAGGTGATTATCGAGGCTGCGGAAAAGAACAACGCCGGACTCGTGGTAATGGCTTCGACGGGCAAGGGCCTTGCCTCCCGCCTCACCCTCGGCAGCGCGACCGACCGCGTCCTGCACGCCCTCCATCGGCCGCTGCTCATCGTGCCGATCGCCGACTAGTCACTCCGGTGTGACGCCAGCTGCGCGCAATGCCTCGGCCAGACCCGCGTAGCCGGTGAACTGGTGCGCGGACATTCCCGTTTCGCGCGCCGAGGCAATGTTGTGTGCGAGGTCATCGACGAAGAAGCAGGCCTCGATTGGCTTGCCGATGCGCTGCGCTGCCAGGTGGTAAATGCGGGGATCCGGCTTCGCCAGGCGCACCGTCGCGGAATTGATGACGTCGTGGAAGAGGTCATGGATCTTGTAGTGATCGCGGAGTTCTTCTTCCAGCCCCGGCGCCGCGTTGGAAAGCAGACCCACGCGATAGCGCGTGCGAAGCCGTCCGATGAGAGGCAACATGCCTTCGTTGAATTCAGCCCGCTTGCCGCTCAGCCCAGGACCCTGGGGCCGGGAGGCGTTGAGCGCCGCCACGACCGCGTCTGCCGTCTCCACATTGGAGATTGCAGCGATCGCCTCGCGAGACAAGACATCCCACGCCTCATAGCTGCCTTCGCCAACCCGCAACTGCAACCAGCCGGGGTTGTTCAAGTACACAGCGGGCCAAAGGAACCCCGTCGGCAGTCCATGCTCCCGTTCGAGCATCGCCATCGGCGAATTGGGGTCATCGCCCGTCGGACTCCCAGGGACGATCACGCCGCCGAAATCGAAGATCACCGCCTCAATGGTCATTGCACATACCTCACGTTCAGGAACTTTGAAGTCAGATATGCCAAGGCGCAAAGAGTTACTTTCGCGCCCAGATGAGGACGCGCTTGAACGCGTAGAAGTACGGCTGCGTGTCCGCGAGCTGCGGAAGCAGTCGCTCCCGGTAGCGTGCGAGGTAGCGTTCGTAAGTCTGCGGCGAGAGGCGCTGCTGGTAGTCGGTGAGCAGCGTCCCACGTACCCACTCGATGACGGCGTCCCGGCTCTCGAGGTGGTGCCCGTAGACCTGGAGGCGCACCGATTGTTCTCGGTAACCCATCCGCTCGAGCAGTTCCGCGTACCACTCGGGTCCCATCACCGGCCACTCCCGGAAGTAGCCGCCCATCTCGCTCGCGAACGGCTCCTCCCGCGCAACTGCGTGCGCCGTCTGGTGGGAGAGATGGTCGTTGTTTGCGGGCATTTGCACGGCGAGTTGGCCACCCTCGGTCAGCCCGGCAGTCAGGCGTTCGAACAGCTTCTCGTGCGAAGGCACCCACTGCAGCGCCGCGTTGGAGAAGATCAGGTCGAAGGGCTTGCGCGGCGCGAAGCGAAGGATGGTGCCGAGCTTGAAGCTCACGCCTCCGCCAGAAAACGCCGAGCTCTTTTCGAGCATCGTCTCCGAATTGTCCAGGCCAACGGTCGAACGCGCTTCGCTTTTCGCATGCACCAGGGGGGTCAACTCACCCGGCCCGCAGCCAAGGTCGATCGCGCGTCCGCCGGGCGTGCGCTGGACCATCGAAAGCAAGTCGAAAAACGGTTGGCTGCGCTCATCGCGGAACTTGGCGTACTGGTCGGGGTTCCAGGGGCTTGCTGGTGTTGAGGCCATGTTGGCTCCTTTCCTGGGTCACTGGACGCTACTTCACAGCTCCGCTGCGCCGCAGACTCTCGACCTCGTCTCGGCCCATCCCGAGCCAGTCCGCGAGCACCTGCGTCGTGTCGCCGCCGTGTTCCGGCATTGGCTCGCCGACGACGGTTGGGGTGCCGGAAAGATGAATCGGGCTGTTCGGCAGGGTCAGCGTTCCCGCCTTGCCGTATGGCATCGGCAGATCGACGAGCATATTGCGGGCCGCGACGTGCGGGTCCTCAAACAGATCCGCGATGCTGTTCACCTTGCCAATAGCGCAGACGTTCGCGGGTTGGATGATCGCGAACCATTCCGCCGTCGTCTTCGCGAGCATCGTCGCGTTCAGCTCGACTTCGAGCGTTTCGGTGTTCTCCAGCCGGGAACGGTTCGTGAGGTAGCGCGGGTCGAAGCCGAGGTCATCCCGCCCGATGAGCGCACAGAAGAGCTCCCACTCCTTCACGTTCGCGACAACGACATAACCGTCGGCGGTCGTGTAGGGTCCGAAGGGCGCGACGAGCGCGTGGCGGCTGCCCTGCCGCGTCGGGTTCGTGCCGAAGGCGGAGCGCGTGACGATCGCGTTTTCGCATAGCGCCATCTGCGCCTCCATCAGCGACACATCGAGAAGCTGTCCCTCGCCCGTGATCTCCCGCGCACGCAGCGCCGCGAGCACACCGATCGTGAAGTACAGCCCGCCCACCATGTCCCCGATGCTCACACCCACGCGCATCGGCGGGCCGTCCGCCTCGCCGTTCAGCGCCATCGTCCCACCCATGGCCTGCGCGACCGCATCCACCGCGACCATCTCTCGATACGGCCCGGTCTGCCCGAAGCCGCTGAGGGCTGCGTAGATGAGGCGTGGATTCTCTTTTCGAAGCGCCTCATACCCGAGTCCGAGCCGGTCCATCGCACCGGGCCGGAAGTTCTCCGTGACGACATCCGCCTCGCGCGCGAGCCGTTTGGCGAGAGCCTTGCCCCCCGCCGTTTTGAGGTCGATGCAGATCCCCTTCTTCCCGCGGTTTGCGCTGAAGAAGAAGGTGGAGATGCCATCGAGGTACGGCCCGAAGCCCCGTTGTTTCTCATCGTTCTCGGGATACTCGACCTTCACCACCTCCGCCCCCAGGTCCGCCAGCTGCATCGTCGCGAAGGGTCCCGCTAGCGCCCACGTGAAATCGAGGACGCGGATGCCATCGAGCGGCCCATGGAGGTCGCGAGGGGTACGGGCTGAAGGTTTTGAATCATGCACGGCGACATGTTATCGGAGTTTGAAGTGATGTTCCGGTTGCATGCGGAGCTGCACCCCCGCGCCCACAAACTGCACCCCGACTGCGAAGGAGGGTGCGATGTATAGACCTGAAATGTTCGTCAGCGCAACGCACCTTCGCCCCAACTGCGACAGAACCCGCTACCGCCCCTTGAATACCGCGGGCCGCTTCTCTGCGAACGCGCGCGGCCCCTCCGCCGCGTCGTCCGTCTCGAGGATCTCGTTGTACAGCTTCAGTTCGAGGCGCAGCCCCTCCTGCAGCGGCATTTCCATTCCGCCCTCGTAGGCGAGCTGCTTCATCGCTCGCACCGCCAGCGGGCCGTTCTCACTGATGCTGGCCGCCCAGGCGAGGGCGTTGTCCAACGCCTGCCCCTCCGCCACGACGCGGTTCACCAACCCCATCTTTTCCGCGTCGATGGCCGAATAGCGGTCACCCGTGAGCACCATCTCAACCGCCTTGCCAAAGGGAATGTACCTCGCGAGGCGCTGGGTCTGTCCGCCCCCGGCGACGATCCCGCGCTTCGCCGCCATCGTGCCAAAGGTCGCGTTCTCCGCCGCCACGCGCAGGTCGCAGCCGAG
>DAOTTM010000272.1:0-21615 GCA_034437915.1 Dehalococcoidia bacterium
GGTCGGTGGGGGCAACGGCAACACCGCCAGCGGCCCAAAGGCCACCGTCGGCGGTGGCTTCCTCACCACCGCCAGCGGCCCAAAGGCCACCGTCGGCGGTGGCTTCCTCAACACCGCCAGCAACAACTACGCCACCGTCGGCGGGGGCGTCATCAACACCGCCAGCAACAACTCGGCGACCGTCGGTGGGGGCGACACCAACACCGCAAGCAACAACGCCGCCACCGTCCCGGGGGGCAAGTTCAACACCGCCAGCGGCCTCTACAGCTTCGCCGCCGGATTCCGCGCAAAAGCGGCGGGCAACGGTAATTTCGCCTGGGCCGACAGCAGCAACTTCGACTACACCATCGGCGGCACGAACCAGTTTGGCGTCCGGGCTACGGGCGGCGTGATCTTCACCACGAGCCTTCTTGCCAACGGTGCCACGAATACTTATTGCTCTCTTGCCCCGGCCGGGGCCTCGTGGGCGTGCTCCAGCGATCGCAACCTGAAGACGAACTTCGTCGATGTCGATGGCCGCGATGTGCTGGCGAAGCTGGAGGATGTGCCCATCCAGCGCTGGACCGTAAAAGGCGCGGAGGGCGCGCCGCCGCACATGGGTCCCATGGCGCAGGACTTCTTTGCCGCCTTCGGCCTCGGCGATAGCGACAAGTCCATCAGCACGATCGACCTCGATGGCGTGTCCCTTGCCGCGATCAAAGGGCTCCACGCGATCACGAAGGAACAGGAGGAACGGATCACGGTCCTCGAAGCGCGCGTTGGGGTGTTTACCGCGCCGCCGCCGGTGCAAGCCAAGGACAAGGAGGCGGCGCCCCCCGCGCTCCCCGTGACCGTCGTCCGCGAATCCACATCCGCTTCGCCGCTGAACGGGTGGGCATTGCCGGGGTCGATCCTGGTCTTTGCGGCCTCACTGTTCGCGGTGGCGGCGCGGCGACGGCGGTAGCTGGAGCGGATCGAATGGCGCGCCCCTGTACGTGTGCTCTATCATTCCTGCGAACGTGCCGGTTCGAGACGGCCTCAACGGGTTGCGTCCCGAGTCCAACACCGCACCGCATACGTCAAAATGGAGAGAAGCATCATGAATGAAGCATGGATTATCGACGGCGTCCGCTCACCGCGCGGCGGTGGCAAGCCCGGAGTTGGCAGTATGACGCACATCCACCCGCAACGGATCCTCGCCCAGGTGCTGAACGCGCTCCAGCAGCGTGCCGGATTCGACGCGGCGGATGTCGAGGATGTCGTCATGGGCAATGGCTCTGGCGTTGGCGACCACGCGATGGACATCGCGCGCATGGCGACACTCGACGCGGGCTGGCCCGTGACGGTCCCGGGCGTGACATTGCACCGCTTTTGCGGTTCCGCGCAGCAGGCGGTGAACGTAGGCGCGATGAGCATTATGTCGGGCCAGCAGAACCTCGTGGTCGCCGGTGGCGTCGAATCGATGTCCCGGACCGCGCCAATGAGCGTTGATGGCTTCACCGCCAACAACGCCCACCTCTATGCGCAATATCCGCTCGTCCCGCAAGGTATCTCGGCCGACCTTATCGCGACGATCGAGGGCTTTTCGCGGTCTGATTGCGACGCCCTCGGAGTGCAGAGTCAGGCGCGGGCGGCGGCGGCCATCGATGACCACCGCTTCGACCGCAGCGTCGTCCCTATCTATAACGACGACGGGACGCTCGCCCTCGACCACGACGAATATCCGCGGTCGGGCACGACGATGGAGAGCCTCGCCGGCCTCAATCCCGCTTTCGCAAAGATGGGCGTCATGAACCCGCCCAACGACACGCGCACCTTCGACGAGATCTGCAAAGACGTCTATCCACAGATCAAGCAGGTTGAGCACGTGCACCACGCCGGCAATTCCTCCGGCGTCGTCGATGGCGCGAGCGCGATCCTGCTGGCTTCCCCAGAGTACGCGAAAGCGCACGGGTTGAAGCCTCGCGGCCGCATCCGCATGACAGCGACGGCCGGCGCCGAGCCCGTGATCATGCTGACCGCCCCCGCTCCCGCCGCCGAAATCTGCCTGAAGAAGGCAGGGATGACGAAGCAAAATATCGACCTCTTCGAGATCAACGAGGCGTTTGCGGCTGTGGTCCTGAAGTTCCAGCGCGAGTTCGACATCGACCATTCGCGCTTGAACGTCAACGGCGGCGCCATCGCCCTCGGCCACCCCATCGGCGCCACGGGCGGGATGCTGATCCAGACCGCGCTCGACGAACTGGAGCGCCGCAATCTTTCCACCGCCCTGATCGCGATGTGCACCGGCGGCGGCATGGGCACGGCGACGATCATCGAACGGATGTAGCTTCTCGACAGTATCGGAGTATCGGAGAGGGGAGTATCGGAGTTGGCGCTCTGCGCGGACTTTTGGAACTCCGCCACTCCGATACACAGTCGCTGCTCTGAAAATCACCGAAAACACCGCTCGCCCTGAGCCTGTCGAAGGGTGAGCACGCTGTTCGACCATTGTCCCCGCTGCCCGTCCATGCTTCGACCGTTCGACAGGCTCACGGTCAGCACAAACGGGCAATTGGGCACGCGTCCACCTTCGCCCGGCTGTGAACATGCAGTTTCACCCCTGATTGCGGCCAGAAGCCATCCACGATGCCAGGGCGAGGGCCGTGCAAGCCCAGCCCACGCCCGAGGAGCGCGCGGATGCTACGCTGTGTACTCCGATACCCCGACACACCGTTACTCCGATACTCTGTACTCAGACATGAACGAACACATCCTCTCCCAGCTTCAACGCGTGCGACAACGCTACGACGACCTCACCGCCGAGATGGGGACGCCCGAGGTCGGCGCGGATTTCGAACGAGCAAACACCCTCGCCAAAGAGCGCGCCGAGATCTCGCGCGTCGTCGATCTCTTCGCTGCGTATGAAACAGCAGCCAGCGACGCCGATGGCGCCCGCGCTCTCCTACAAGAAGACGATGACGAGATGCGCTCGATGGCGGAGATCGAACTCGCCGACGCCGAAGCCCGCATGGCCGAGGTCGAGCGCAACGTCCTCCGCGCCCTCCTGCCGAAGGACCCGCGCGACGCCAAGAACGTGATCGTGGAAATTCGCGGCGGCACGGGCGGCGAAGAAGCGGCCCTCTTCGCCGGCGATCTCTTTCGCATGTACACGCGCTACGCCGAACGCCGCCACTGGAGGACTGAAGTGCTCAGCGCCTCGCAATCGGAGAAGGATGGCTTCAAGGAGGTCGTCTTCGAAATCCGGGGCGATGGAGCGTATTCGCGCCTCAAGTACGAAAGCGGCGTCCACCGCGTGCAGCGCGTGCCCACGACCGAGGCGCAAGGTCGCATCCACACATCCACCGCGACCGTCGCCGTCCTCCCGGAGGCTGAGGAGGTCGATATCCTGATCGAGGAGAAGGACGTACGCATTGACATTTTCCACGCTTCCGGCGCCGGCGGTCAGAACGTGAACAAGGTAGCGACGGCTGTCCGCCTCACGCACATCCCCACGGGCATGGTCGTGATCTGCCAGGACGAACGCACCCAGGGCAAGAACCGCCTCAAGGCCATGACCGTGTTGCGCTCGCGCCTGCTCGACCACGAACAGTCCAAGGCGGACGCGGCGATGAGCCAGGCGCGGCGTCTGCAAGTGGGCAGCGGCGATCGCAGCGAGAAGATCCGCACCTACAACTTTCCCCAGGACCGCATCACGGACCACCGCATCGGCCTGACCGTTCACAACATCCCGGACCGGCTCGACGGCAATATCGAAGACGTGATCGACGCTGTCGCCACGGCCGACGAGGGAGACCGCCTGGAAGGGCTCGGCGAATGAGCGCCTGGGCGCGCGCCCGCGGGATGAGCAAGGCGTTCGTCTGCGCTGGCATCGAAGACCCCGCTATCGAGGCTGAACTGCTCGTGCGACACGCCGCCAACCTATCGCGAGTCGAATACTTCCGAGGCGAACCCATCCCGCCCGAACGAGAGCATGCCATCGACGATGCGGTCCAGCGTCGATTGGCACGCGAACCCAACGCCTACATCACGGGCTCCCAGGAGTTTTTCGGGCGACAGTTTACCGTCGGCCCGGCGGTGCTGATCCCGCGCCCGGAGACAGAGATGCTCGTCGATCTCGCGCTCACAGAACCCTTGGCGCCAGGCGCTGTCGTCGCGGACATCGGCACGGGCAGCGGCTGCATCGCCGTATCTATCGCGGTCGAACGCGCGGCCCTTCGCGTGATCGGTGTCGATGTCAGCGCCTCAGCGTTATGTATCGCCAGAAGGAACGCCGCTGCGAACTTCGCGCCAGTATCGTTTGTCCGCGGTAACGTCTCGCAAGCTCTCGCCCGCGCTGATGTCATCCTCGCGAACCTTCCCTACATTCCAAGCGCTGACATAGCCACGCTCCAGCCCGAAGTCCGCGAATGGGAACCGCGCCAGGCGCTCGATGGCGGCCCCGACGGCCTGGACCTGATCCGCGAACTGGTGCTGGATTGCGCGACCCGGCTTCACCCGCGGCTTCTGGCGATGGAAGTAGGCGCAGGGCAGGCGGACGCAGTGGCCGCGATGTTGAGAGTCGGACTATCCGACACTCCGACACCGCAACCGGCGACCGTGTCGGTGCTACGCGACTTCGCCGGCATCCCCAGGGTGGTGCTCGCCCGATGGCGGTGAGGCTCGTCGCGCTCGATATCGATGGCACGCTCATCCATGGCGATGAGATTGTCCCGTCGGAGGCACTCTCTGCCGCGATCAAATCGCTCGTCGGCGCCGGGATCGCCGTCGTGCTTGCCTCCGGGCGGATGTTCCCCGGCACCATCTCCATCGCCCGTCACCTCAGGTTGCAAACGCCGTTGATCTGCCAACAAGGCTGTTCCGTGCATCTCGTGGACGGGACGATCCTGCACGAATTCCCCCTCGAACAGGAACTGGCGATGGCTGTGGTTGAACACGCCCGGACTCTCGACCACCCGTATGAATGGTTCAACCCTCTCCGATATCTCGTCTCGCGAGAGCACCCCGCCGCGATCGAGTACGCGCGCGTCTCCGGGGTCACACCGGAATTCCAGGCAGATCCCGAGCACTCCGGCGTCCTCCCCACGGGCGTCGGCATCATCAGCTCGCGCGACGAGGCGAACAGCATCCACCGTCACCTCGCGGGCATCCATAGCGACCGCATGCACCTGCTCGACTTCCCCTCGGTCACCGTGGCCGTTGCCTCGGACGCGAACAAGGGCCACGCGCTTTCGCTGGTGTGCGATGACCTCGGCCTCGACCGGCACGACGTGATTGCCATCGGCGACAGCGTCAACGACGCCGCCATGCTCGCCTGGGCCGGGCGCGGTGTCGCCATGCCCCACAGCGACCGCTATGCCCTCGATGCCGCCGATGAAGTGCTCGATGCGCGTCCGGACGCCCTCGCGCGGTTCCTTGCAACGCTAGCGTGAATCCGAGCCGCGACCGATAGGGAGCGGGCAGGGGTTCCCCTGCGACGGTGCATCGCGCATTCACGCAACGGAATGCGGCGAGGCGAAGCCCCGTCGTGCATGGAGCTAGGGTGTGCAAAGCGCTTGTCAGCCGTTCATCGCCTGTCCCTGCCCGCTCCCCATCGGTCGCGGCTCGGATTGCGTGATCGCGTCTTCCCCGCCCGAGCGCGTAGAATCACGGGCACACACACCCAAGGAGAACGACATGAAAATCGGTGGAGGATTCGGCGGCGGCTGGCTCACGGAGGTCGCGGAATCGGCGCGACGAGCGGAGGAGCTTGGCTACGATTACGCGAGCACACCCGAGACGCAACACGACTCGATCCTCGCGGCCACGCTGGCAGCGGCGAACACGACCAAGCTCGAAATCCAGACATCGGTGACGATCGCCTTCCCGCGCAGCCCCACCGTGCTCGCGATGGAGGCGTGGGACATCCAGCACCTGAGCAAGGGCCGCTTCACGCTTGGCCTCGGCAGCCAGGTGAAGGGCCACAACCAGAACCGCTTCAGCGTCGAATGGACTGCCGGGGCGGCAACGCGCATGAAGGAATACATCCAGATGATGCGCGCGGTCTGGAAGTCCTTCGAAACCGGCGAGAAGCCAGAGTACCTCGGCAAGCTCTACCACTTCACGCTCATGACGCCCAACTTCAACCCCGGGCCAACCGGCTATCCCACGCCGAAGGTCGGGCTCGCCTGCGTGGGCGATGCCATGGCCCGCGTCGCCGGGCAGGTTGCCGATGTCGTGATGCCCCACGGCTTCATGACCGATAAGTACATGCGCGAAGTCCTCCTGCCGAACGTTGGCGTCGGACTCAAGCGCGCCGGCAAGAAGTGGACCGACATCGAGATTTCGGGCGGCGGTTTCACGGTCTTCGGCGAGACCGATTCGGAGATCGAACAGGGCCTCGAACACCTCCGCCAGCCGATCTCCTTCTATGGCTCGACGCGCAGCTACCACGAAGTCCTCGAAGTGCACGGCCTCAAGGATCTCGGCATGCAGCTCCACTCGCTCTCGCTGCAGGGCAAGTGGGACGAGATGAAGAAGGTTATCCCCGAGGATGTGCTGCGCACATTCGCGCAGACCTCGACCTACGACAAGCTCCCCGGCTTCGTGAAAGAGCACCGCGAATACGCGACGCGCATCGGCCTCGCCATGCCCACCGCCACGCCCGCCCAGCGCGAGCGCGCCTCGGTTGTCATGAAGGACGTGCAGGCGGTGAAGACGAGTGGTGTGCCGCGCGGCCTGGAAGCGGCCGTGTGATTTGGGGGCGGTGGCGCAGCGAATTGTAGTCACGGCCGTCTCTGGCCGGGGGCCACGGCACGAATGCCGGACCCGGTTCGTTCGCCTTGGGTGTTGCTGCCCGGCATCGAACACACGCCGTGCGCGGGCACCTTCGCGTGTCTCGGACAGCGCGAAATATGGTAGGCGTGACCCCCGGCCACGGAATCCGCGGGAAGCTGCGCTTGCGCCGAAAGCTCACGCGAGACGAGATGAACCAGCGCTGAAAGCCTTACGACCAAGGAATGAGCGCGGTGACCCCGCTTAGCTGGGGTCGATGCGGTGCCAGGTGCGCATGAGGACAAGCGAGATAGCGAAGACGACGAGCAGGGCGGCGGTCATGGGGACGACGGTGCCCACCCAGTCGATGCTCGCTCCTTCTTCGCTCGTCTTCGCGGGCACGGCATATTGGCCGGTGATGTCGCGGATGGAACGTATGAGCTCGGCCTCGGGAATGACCTCCACGATCGCGCCGCCGTTCGTCGCGACGCCATCTTTCAGTAGATAGACGTCCCAGGCGAAAGGCCAGTCAATGTCGCGATCTCCGCTTCGCAGGATGGCGAGGACTCGTGAACCGTCGGCGAACCCGGCAATCGGACAAGACGAGAATTCGTCCTGAGACCGACGAAGCAAGATCGGACTCCCGCTGGCGGGCCCTTTCAAATATGCCTCCGGCCGCAACGTAGCAATGGTTGCTCCTGGCACGGCGGCCACGGACGCGACGACGATGATCTTTGCGTCTCGAAGCACAAGGGCGCGATCGGACTGCTGAACCTGGACGCAGGACGCAAGTGCAGGCCCCGAAGCGAAAACAGCGACGCCCGGGTGGAGCGCCGCTGTCACGACGAAAATCAGCGCGAGGAGGCTAGTCCTGCTTTTGCGCAAACTGGTAGATCTTGCCTTCGGTCTTGATAGCGGGGGCGATGACCATCTCCGCCTGCTGGAATTCGGGGATGGTGTGCGCGCCGCACATGCCCATCGCCGTACGCAGCGCGCCGACGAGGTTCTCCGTGCCATCGGTGCGGCTCGTGGGACCGAAAAGTGTCTTCTGGATGGTGGTGTTAACGCCCACCGTCACGCGCGTTCCGCGGGGGAGGTTCGCGTGCGGCGTCGCCATGCCCCAGTGATAGCCGCGGCCAGGGGCTTCCGTGGTGGCGGCGAAGGGTGAACCCATCATGACGCCATCGGCGCCCGCGACGAAGCACTTGCAGACGTCGCCACCCGTGCGGATGCCGCCGTCGGTGATGATCGGCACGTAGCGGCCGGTTTCGCGGAAGTAATAGTCACGGGCGGCGGCGCAATCGATCGTCGCCGAGACCTGGGGAACGCCGATACCGAGCACTTCGCGGCTCGTGCAGGCCGCTCCCGGGCCCACGCCAACGAGCACAGCCGCGACGCCGGTGCGCATGATCTCCAGCGTCGCGTTGAAGCCGACAGTATTGCCGACGACGACGGGGATGTGGATGTCCTGGAAGAGCTTGTCAAAACGCAGCCCCTCGGTGCTGTTTGATTCGTGGCGCGCCGTCGTCACCGTGCTCTGAACGACGATGATGTCCGCGCCCGCTTCCTGGATGAGCGGCGCGAGGCGTTTCGTGTTCACCGGCGTCACGCCGACCGCAGCGATCGCTCCAGCGGCCTTGATCTGCTTGATACGGCGGGCGATGAGGTCGTCGCGCATCGGCGCCTGGTAGGCGGTCTGGAGGATGGCGGTCGCCTCGTCCCGGCTCGCGGAGGCCACTTGCTCCAGCATCGCGCGGGGGTCGTCGTAGCGCGTCCATACGCCTTCGAGGTTGAGGACGGCGAGGCCACCGGACTTGTGCATCTCGATCGCGAAATTCGGATCGACAACGGCGTCCATCGACGATGCGAGAAACGGGATGGCAAAATGAAAGGGCCCGATATCGAGCCCCAGTTCAACAAGTTCCGGATTGATGGTGACATCACCTGGCACGATCGCGACTTCATCGAAGCCATAGGCGCGGCGAAGTTGCTTGAACTGGGGAACGGTCATCGGGGCCTCCTTTGGGGTAAGCACGGCGGCGCCACTCTCCAACGCATCAGAGGTGGCTTTGAGAAGGGTGACAGCGGAACTCAATTCAGCGAAACCCGGTGTTCATTGGTCAGCCGACTGGCTGGGATGGGGGATTACCCTAGAGTGTAGGTCTCGCCCGCGGGGGCGGTCAACACGATTCGGATTGAACTTTTCGATTATGTGCAATACCACGGCATGAGTTCCGACGATTCTTTCAAGCCCGGCCTCTATGTCGTGGCCACGCCGATCGGCAACCTTGGCGACCTTTCGCCGCGGGCCAGCTTCGTCCTGGCTGCGGCCTCCATCGTCGCCGCGGAAGACACGCGAACGAGCGGCCGCATCCTCAAGATCGCGGGCAGCAAGGCGAAGCAGGTCAGCCTCACTGAGCACAACGTGATGCAACGTGCTCCCGGTCTGGTTGATGCGGCGAAGTTCTCCGTCGTCGCTCTCGTTTCGGATGCAGGCACGCCGGGAGTGGCGGATCCAGGAGCGCGCCTGGTCGAAGCGGCACACACTGCGGGCGTAACGGTGTTCGCGGTGCCCGGAGCGTCCGCGCTGGCCGCCGCCATCAGTGTCTCGGGCTTCGATGGCTCCGATGTGCACTTCATCGGCTTTCCGCCGAAGCAGGGAGCGAAGCGCATCGCCCGATTCCAGGAAGTTGCCGCAACCGCAAGCACTTTCGTGTATTACGAAAGCCCGAACCGGCTGTCTGAATCCCTTGCGGACCTCGCCACCGCGTTGGGCGACCCGGAGACGGTTGTCTGCCGCGAACTCACGAAGGTCCACGAGGAAGTCGTGCGGGGGCGCGCCTCGGAGTTGGCCGAACGCTTCGCGGATCCTCGCGGAGAATGCACGGTCGTTGTTCGCAGCCAGGAACAGGCAACCACAAGCGCGGAAGAGTCCGAGGTAATCGCCTATCTCCAACAGATGCACCGGGCAGGGGCGCAACGCGCGGGAGCGGCCTCCGAAGCGGCCAAACGTTTCGGCATAGAACGCCGGCGCGCCTACGAACTCTGGCCGGACGCCTGAGGGGAATGGTACCCACCATCTTTGGTCACAATCGTCGCGGCCCAACCGCAAATTCATGACTCCCCTCTCCCGCGCGGTCGGGAGAGGGGTCGGGGGTGAGGGCCTGCCGCCGGGCGTGTGTTCGATGTCCGGCGGTGGGCACCCGAACCGGGGCACCGTTCGGCAGTCGTGGCGTGGCCCCCGGACACGGAGGTCCGTGACTACAGGAGGGCCGCGGGCCGCGCCGTCCGCCGCTCGCCCACACCTATGCTAGAATCTGTAGCCAGTCCCTTTTCCTGAGGTCCCTCTTGGCCGACCGTATCCTCGTGTGTGTGGCGTGGCCGTACGCTAACTACTTCCTGCACGTCGGCCAGGCTGCTGGCGCGTATCTGCCCGCGGACATTTTCGCGCGCTATCAGCGCCTCGCGGGCAACGAAGTCGTAATGGTCTCAGGCTCCGATTGCCACGGCACGCCCATTACCGTGACGGCGGACAAGGAGGGCGTCGAACCACGCGCCATCGTTGAACGTTATCACGCCAAGATCCTCGAAGTCTGGGAACGCCTCGGCATCAGCTTCGACCTTTATACGACGACGCTCACGGAGAACCACTACAAGACGACGCAAGAAGTGTTCCTGCGCCTGCTCCAGGCCGGACTGCTCTACAAGCACACTCAGGACCAGCTCTTCGACCCCGAGGCACAGCGCTTTCTCCCCGACCGCTACGTCGAGGGGAAGTGCCCCAAGTGCGGCTACGAGGAAGCCCGCGGGGACCAGTGCGACAGCTGCGGATCGCAGCTCGACGCCGTCGATCTGATCAACCCGCGCAGCCGCATGACGGGCGCGACGCCGATGGTGCGCCCCTCCGAACACTTCTTTCTGAAGCTCACCCAGCTCGAAACGGAACTCAAGGAGTGGGTCGGTAAGCAGGCCCACTGGAGGAAGAACGTCCAGAACTTTACGCTGGGGGCATTGACCGAAGGACTCAAGGATCGCGCCATCACCCGTGATATCAGCTGGGGAGTGCCCGTGCCTGTCGAAGGCTGGGACGCGAAGCGCATCTACGTGTGGTTCGACGCCGTGATCGGCTATCTTTCCGCCACGCGCGAATGGGCTCAGACGACCGGCGATCCGGAGGCATGGCGGCCGTTCTGGCAGGACCCGGCGACGCGCTCGTACTACTTCATCGGCAAGGACAACATCCCCTTCCACACGATCATCTGGCCCGCGATGCTGCTCGGCTATAAGGACTTGAACCTTCCCTACGACGTGCCCGCGAACCAGTACGTGAACTTCTCCGCCGGGCAGAAGCAGAGCAAGTCCAAGGGCACGGGCACGTGGGTGCTGGACCTCCTCGACCGCTATGCGCCGGATGTCGTGCGCTTCTACCTGACGACGATCATGCCCGAGACGAGCGATTCCGAGTTCCGCGAAGAAGAGCTCGTGAGCGCGAACAACGGCATGCTCATCGCGACCTGGGGCAACCTGGCGAACCGTGTGCTCGCAATGATCGCACGCAACTTCGACGGCGTGGTGCCCGAATCCGGCTCTCTCGCACCAGAGAGCGAAGCGTTGCTCGCCCAGGCCGAGGCGGCGTTCGATACCGTCGGCGCGGATTACAACTCCTGCCACTTCCGCAACGCCCTCCAGGAGTCGTTTAAGCTCGCGCAGGCGGCCAACCGCTACCTCGATGAGCGCGCCCCGTGGAAGGCCTTGAAGACGGATCTGCCGCACGCCGCCGAAACGCTGACGACCACTCTCAACGTCATCAACGCGCTGAAAACGCTGCTCCACCCCATCCTGCCGTTTTCCACGAAGGAGCTGCACGAGTCGCTCAACCAGCCGGGCACGATTCTCGAAGCCGGGTGGCGCTTCGACCTTATCCCGTCCGGTACGGTGCTCAAGCCTCCGCAAGCCCTTTACGCCAAGCTCGAATTCGCCCCGGCCGAGGGCGCCGCATGATTCAGCTGTTTGATACGCATTGCCATCTCCAGGACGACGCCTTCGACGGGGACGCGCTCGCGGCGATCATGCGCGCGCGTGAATCCGGGGTCGTCGGCATGACCCTCTGTGGGTACGACGCGCCCGCCAACCTTGCCGCCCTGGAACTGGCGCGCAGGGCGGGATTCGGTGTGTATCCGACCGTGGGCTATCACCCACACGAGGCCGCCACGGTGACACAGGCGATGCTCGACGAGCTAGAATCGCAGGCCCGGTTGCCGCAAGTCGTGGCCGTGGGCGAGATTGGCCTCGACTTCTATCGCGACCTTTCGCCGCACCCGGTCCAACGCACGATCCTCGATGCGCAACTCGCTATCGCCCTGCGCGTTGGAAAGCCCGTCTCCATCCATACGCGCGCCGCCGAGGCCGAGATCGCGCCGCCGCTGGCGGAGTATGCCGCCGAACAACGAGCAGCCTTCGGCGACCGGCCAGTCGGCGTCATGCATTGCTTCGGCGGTACGGCTGAGCAAGCGCTGAACTATTCCGGCCTCGGATTCCTCATCTCCATCGCCTGTACAATCACCTATCCGTCGAACGCCGTTGGGCGCAGCATCGCTGCGGAAGTGCCGCTCGAATCGCTCGTGATCGAAACAGACAGCCCCTACCTGCCACCCCAGACGCGCCGGGGCAAGCGCAACGAACCGGCGTTTGTTGGCGCCGCCGCGGAAGCGATCGCGGCCACGCGTGGGATCACCTTCGCCGAGGTTGCCGCAGCAACGACCGCCAACGCCGCCCGACTCTTCGTCGTCGCGGTCCCGTCTTTGCGCGAGCTGGCGGGCACCCGATGACGACGCCGACGCTCGCAACCCTTTATGGGCCTGTTGCGGAGGACATGATCCTCGTCGAAGACCTGATTGAATCCACGAAGCAGGTGGAGATCCCCGCCCTCCGCAAAATGCTTGACCACGCCCTTGAATCGCGCGGCAAGCGTCTTCGCCCCGCCCTGGTTCTGCTCGCGGGGACCTTCGGCGAATACGACCTCAACCGGCTCGTGCCGCTCGGCGCGGCGATCGAACTGCTGCACACGGCAAGCCTGGTCCACGACGATGTGGTTGATGGCGCAGCCAGCCGCCGGGGCCGCCCGACCGCGAACTCGCTCTTCGACAACGCCATCACGGTCCTCCTCGGCGACTTCATCTTCGCCAATGCGGCGGAGATGGTGACACGCACGAACAGCCTGCCCGTCACGCGCCTCTTCGCGCTCGCGCTCATGAAGATGACCAGCGGAGAACTCGACCAGGACGCCGCCGCATTCGATGTGGGCAAGGACATCCAGAACTACCTGTGGCGCATCGGCGGGAAGACGGCAGCCCTGTTTGCGAACGCGACCGAGGGCGGGGCGATGCTGGGCGGCTGCCCGGAGGAAACGGTCGAGGCGTTCCGCGTGTATGGCTACAGCCTCGGCATGGCCTTCCAGATCGTCGATGACATCCTCGATTTCACGGGCGACGAGGAGACCATGGGCAAGCCCGTGGGCAGCGACCTGCGCGAGGGCACGATCACGTTGCCCGGCTTGCTCCTGCTGGAGCGCTATCCGAAGGACAACCCGATCAAGAAGTTCATGGTGGCGGAGAAGCGCCGCAACGAGACGCCCGAAACGTTCGCCCTGCGCCGCGAACTGGCCCTTAAGGACGCACTCGACCTGGTGCGCGATACGGAAGTGATCGGCGCCTCGATGGAGATCGCACAGAGTTATGTTCGTCGAGCGACCGAGGCGATCGCTCCGCTGCCCGACACGGAAGCGCGGCGAAGCCTTGTGGATGTCGCGGAATACGTGCTCGCCCGGCGGTCGTAGCGCCGAATTAACTATCCGGCGAGGCTGCGCAGCTTCGCGACGATCCCCGGCAGCACGTCCAGCACGCGGTCGATCTGGGCGTCAGTGTTCTCATCGCCCACTGTGAGGCGGAGGGAGGCGTGGGCGAGGTCAGCGTCGATGCCCATGGCCGTGAGCACGTGCGAGGGTTCCAACGCGCCCGTCGTGCAGGCGCTGCCCGAACTTGCCGCGATGCCCGCAAGGTCCAGCGCGAGCAAGACGCTCTCGCCCTCAACATTGCGGAAGCAGCAGCTGAAGTTGTTGGCGAGGCGACCGGCAGGGTGCGCCGGGCCGGTGATGACAGTGTCCGGGATCCGCTCCGGCAGTTCATAGAGCAGGCGATTGCGGAGATTGAGGGAGTGTGCGTTGCGCGCGTCTCGTTCGATCCAGGCGAGCGACATGGCCATGGCGAAGCCCACGATGCTTGCGACGTTCTCCGTGCCCGCACGGCGCTCCTTCTCCTGGCTCCCGCCGAGGAGCATCGGCTCCCACGGCGTGCGGTTCTTGATGTAGAGCAAGCCCACGCCCTTCGGTCCGTAGAACTTGTGTGCGGCGATGCTGAGGAGGTCCACGCCGAGGTTTTTCGGCGAAATGTCGATGGCGCCGGCAGCCTGAACGGCATCCGTGTGAATAACGGTGAGAGGGTTCTTCGCCTTCGTGATTCGGCTCACTTCGGCAATGGGCTGAAGCGTGCCCACTTCGTTGTTCGCGGTCATCACACTCACGACCGTGGTCTCCGGACCGACGGCTTCCTCAAGCGCGCCCAGACTCACCAACCCGTCCGCATCGACGGGCAGATAGGTGGCACGAAATCCTTCCCGCTCCAACTGTTCGACAGCATGGAGGACGGCGTGGTGCTCGATCTGGGTCGTGACGATGTGATTTCCGCGGCCTCGTGCCCGTTGCGCGAAGGCCGCGCCGCGGATGGCCGCATTGTCGGACTCCGTGCCACCGCTCGTGAAGACGATCTCCTTCGTGCCGACACCGAGGAGGTCCGCGCAGGCTTTCCGTGCCTGGTCCAGCCCCGCGTGGGCCTGCTGCCCTTCCAGGTAAATGCTCGAGGCGTTCCCCCACGATGCTTGGTAAGCAGCCATCATCGCTTCGAACACGCGCGGGTCGGGTGCGGTCGTGGCGGCGTGGTCGAGATAGATCCGTTCCATCCCTCAAGCGTAGGCGACGCCAACGCCCAGCGCTAGACGGCAACCTCGGAAAGGCGCTATGATTTTCGTAGTCTTGAATGCGCGCACGGTTCAACCGGCGCACGGGAGAAAAATGACCACTGCAGAAGCTGTCCCGACCGGCCAAACGGTCGTCCTCGTTAACATCACGGCCAAGGCCGCGGAGAAGGCCATTGCCCTCCTCCAGGCCCGCGAACTTCCGGATGGCGCCCTCCGCGTCTTTGTCGCTGGCGGCGGTTGCTCCGGCTACCAATACGGCATGGCCCTCGCCCGCTCGATGGAAGAGGACGACATCGTCCTCGAACAGCTCGGCGTCAAGATTGTCGTCGATCCCGAGAGTGCCCAGTATCTCTCCGGCGCCGAGATCGATTATGTCGATGACGTCATGAAGAGCGGATTCAGCATCTTCAACCCGAACGCCACGAAGAGTTGCGCCTGTGGCTCCAGCTTCCAGACCGCGGACGGATCCGGCCAGGCCCGCGCCTGCCACTAAACCGAGGAGGACTTGGGGCAGAGGACTCAGGACTTGGGAAGTCTTCGCCTGAACGTCAGTCGCCGAATCAACAAGACGGGCAGCCAAATGGCTGCCCGTCTTGCGTTTCCCACGTTTCTAAGTCCTTAGTCTTTCGGTCCTAAGTCCTCACAAGAGGTTTCGGAGCAGTTCCACTTCGCTCGTGAGGAAGACCATCGCTTCGCGGGTGGCGCGGCGGAGGCGAGCGAACTCGGCGTCCTGGAGCGCCATGTCGTCGAACTTTTCTAGCTCTTGGAGCGAATCGAACTCCGCCACGATCTCCACGCGGCTTGTCCCGCCCGTCATGGCAGACCAGACGCTGGTCCAGGCGTCGATGCCGCGTTGCTTCTGGTATTCGAGGGCGCCCGAAATGGAAGCAACGAATTCGCGGTGCCGGCCAGGAAGGACTTCGCCCGAAAGGGTGCGCATGTAGCGGCGAGGCGCGGTCGCCTCTTCGCTCGAAATCAGACCCTCCGAGTGGTAGGCGAGGCGATGGATGGACACATCGCTCCTGTCGTACACCATCTGCGAACGGACTGCGCGGCGGACGGCGGCGAAGCGTGCGTCCTCGGCGGCGAGGTCGGTGAACTTCTCCAGGTCATCCAACGTGTTGAAGTCGCTGGCGATGAGGACACCGTTCGTGTGCCCGGTCATCCTTCCCCAGACCGTCGTCCGTGCACGGATGCCGCGGCCCTCCTGATGCTCGGAGGATTCCCGCATTGCTTCCAGAAACGAGGTCGTCTTTCCCCGCTCCACAATGCCATTGAATGCGCGACGATACATGGAGTCTCCAGAGGGCCAGTCTTCTCACGCCGGGAGGCGGAGCGGGCCGACGTAGTCTATCAGAGCCGGGTCTACGCGACGTAGTTGGCGCGGAGGAGCGATATACTCGCTCCATGACGCTCTACGTCGCCTACATGAAGTTCAAGGCGGGGACGAACCCGCTGCAGGGCCTGGAAGCGTTCGAACGCCGCAAGACGTTTGAGCACCCGGAACAGGCAACGGTGATCGGGGAGTTCTGGGTGAACGCGCCCGAGGCGATGCCGCAGGTCGTCGTCGTCTGGGAGGCGGAAGACGAAGGCCCCGGGGACTACTACGACGCCGCCTGGGGCGACCTCTTCGATATCACGATCTCCCAGGCGACGCGGCCTGTGACAGAACTGCCGGATGAACTGCCGTCAAATCTGAAACTCACGTGAACGGGCGGAGCACTCGTGTCCCTACTGGAGCGGCGAATATGGCAATGGATTCAGGTAGTACGTTGATTCCTCGGGCGCGACCGCGCGAAGGTCCGCGATGATTTCGGCAAGGGGATCGCCGGGCCGGTAGGCGAAGGAGCGGAGGCCACCAGGCATCACCCAGATGTCGGTCATTTCGCCCCGCTGTCCGATGGTTGTTTCGTAAGCGGCGACGAGGTTGAGGTAGTCTCCGGGATCGGTTGCCTCGGCAAGTCGGCGCACGGCATCATAGAACCCGATTTGCCCGCCGGGATTCACCTGTAGCCGTGCCTGCATGTATTGGCGCGGCCGCTCGGGCCGTTCTGCCAGCGCGCGTTCGAGACGCTCCTCGCTGGCGTACGGCACCGGGACGCCGACTTTAACCGACTCGGTTATTTCGAACGCGCCCTCCCTCAGGGACGCCGCCTTCAGGAATTCGGTGTCTTTGCGCAGTGCGATGCCCGCTTCCTGGTAGGCGTTCATGTTTTCGAACCGGAGCAGGAGCACATCCTGGCCCATCGCACCGCCGGTCCTTTTCCATGCTCCCAAGATGCCGAATCCACTCCGCTTCATCGCTGGGATGACATGCTCGCCGTACCAGGCGACATAGCGATCAAAGGCGGTGTTCGTGAGCGGTTTAACAGTGTGGACAGCTTCGACGTAAATTGTCATTTCGACTCCTCCGAAGACTTCGATAATGGGCCAAGCACAGCGAACTGGATTGCCGTGGATCACTCGATCGCGGCGCCGATCCGCCCGCCGAGCAGCTTAGCGTCCCTTGAACGAAGGTTCGCGGCGTTCGGTGAAGGCGGCGACACCTTCCTTGAAGTCGTCGCTCTGGAAGAGCGGCAGGAGCTGGAGGTAGATGTGGTCCACGGCCGCCTCGAACGTTTCGTCCTGGCCGAGGCGCATCATGCGCTTGGTCGATTGCACACTGAGGGGGGCGTTATTGGCGATCTTCGTGGCGACCGCCATCGTCTCCTTCATGAGGTCCTCATGCTTGACGACCCTGTTCACGAGACCCACGGCAAGCGACTGCTGGGCGTCGAGTACGTCGCCCATGAACGCGACTTCGGCCGCTTTCGCCCATCCGAGCAGGCGGGGAAGGTACCAGCAGCCGCCTGATTCGGGCAGCACCCCGCGCTTGGCGAAGACGGCGCCCATCTTCGCGTATTCGCTGGCGATGCGGATATCGCAACCAAGCGCCATATCCATGCCATATCCCGCGGCGGCGCCGTTAAGCGCGCAGATCATGGGCTTGTCCATCCTGTTGATGACGATGGGCGGCGAATTGTGGAGGTCGAAAAGGCGGTAACCGGGGCGAGCGTTGCTCAGGCCGTCGCCAGAACTCTCGTTCTTCAAATCGAGGCCCGCGCAGAAGCCGCGGCCGGCCCCGGTGAGCACGACGACGCGAATCGCCGGGTCGATGTTCGCTTGCTGGAGCGCCGTTGAGAGCGTCCCCAGCATTGGCCCGGAGATTGCGTTGAGGCGCTCGGGACGGTTGAGCGTGATCGTGAGGATGCCACCGGACTCCTCCAGCAGGAGTTCTTCGGTGGGCGAAACGTAGTTGGACATCGTCTTCCTCCATGGGTGTTCGTTTTATGGGAAACGTCCTCGGAGTGTGGCATTGAGATGCGGGGGCCGCAACTCAGCGCCGCAGCAGGTATTCGTGCAGGGTGAGGCCGCTGGCGCGCACGGCCGCGGCCTGGTCCTTGCCCACGTAGCGAAAGTGCCACGGCTCGTAGATGTAGCCGGTGATCGCTTCCTTACCGGGGGGATAGCTCATGACGAAGCCATACGTTGCGGCGTTTGCGGCGAGCCACTTGCCTTCGGGCGTGGACCCGAAGGATTCGACAAGGTCGTTCGAAACGGAGGGCGAGGTGATATCCATCACCGTGCCGAGCTGGTGTTCGCTGTGGCCGGGGCGCGCACTCTGCCGCTGGGCCTGCTCCAGCCCGTACGTTGCCACTTCGTTGTTGAACACGACAACCTGGGTCTGGTAGCTGCGGTAGCCGCTGTTTGCGAGCAAGCGGTGGCCTTCTCTTTCCGCGGCGCGGAACATGTCCACGAGTGCCGAGGCTGCAGCGGCCCGCAGAAACTGTTGGCCGTTCGCAGAAAAGTCCGCCGGGATGGCCTGCAAATCGGCGGGGCCGCAACCGGCGCCCAGCGTGTGGTCTTTGTCCACCGGCGCGAGGATGTCCCCGCAGGTCACGGTCGTGGCCGCCGGGCCTGTTGTGGGCGCCACGGTCTGCGTCTGGCGGATCGGAGTGGTGGATGGCACAGCGGTCGGCGCGGGCGTTGGCGCTGAGACTTCGGTGGTTGGGGTGGCGGTCGGAGCCAGGGCAGGGAACGTGGGAGTTCCGTCGCCGTTCGTTAGGGCGCGCGCAGCCACGATCACCAACGCGATCACGGCCGCGATAAAGGCGGAAAGGGCGAAATAGAACAGGCCGGGGTTCCTGTGTGACCGCTCGGCGCCGACGCTTTCTTCCGGCGCCGCTCTTATCCGGGGAGCATCCATCGCGTCCACCATACCGCCGTTGACGATTACGCGTTGAGCCGGGGCGAGCAGCCAAAGGGATCCCCCAGGGCGTCAGGCATTCGTGGTGTGGTCCCCGGCCAAGGGCGGCCCGTGCCTACAATTTCGTTACAGGTGCAACCGGGACACAAGCCCCAGGTGGTCGGACGGGTATCGCATTGGATCGCGTCCTGAAGGCTTGTCGAAGGCGACCCGGCAGCTCTCCACCTCAACGAGCCTGCTGACGAAGATGTAGTCCAGGACGAAGCCTGGGCAAGCGCCTTCGGGCGGGATGGCGGGAACGGTGCGCACGGGTTCGATGCCATTCGCGACAACGTGGGCCGAGCGGAAACTGGCGTTCAAGACCTTTTGCACCGTGCGCGATTGGGGCCGCGCGTTGAAGTCGCCGGTGAGAATAAGGGGCACGCGATCGACCAACGGCTGAGTCCACGTCAGTAGGCGTTCCACTTCGGCAAGGCGCAATTCTCGCTTGACGCCGCCATCGGCGAAATGGGTATTTACGACCACGACGCGTGCGCCCCCGGGGCTGCTCAAGGTGACGGCCATAGCGGACCGTTGGTCGCTCCCCAGGTGCAGGCGCCGACGCCGGACGATCTCCCATCGGCTGGCGACTGCGATACCTTCCAGGACCGCCATCCGGCCCGGCGTTGCCACGTGCCACGACGAGTACGGACCGCGAAGCCGCCAGCTATTCATGCGCCAGGCAAGCCAGCGCGCCTGCATCGCCCACGTGCTCGCCTCCTGGAGTGCGATAACGTCTGGCGCCAGTTCGCGCATCTGTTCCACAACGAGGGGCGCGCGCCAAAGCCAGCGGTCCTTCACAGAGCGCAGGTTCAGGGTGACGACGGTGAGCGGCTCAGTCACGCGGCAGCGTTGAGTTAGCGAACATAGCCGAAGAGGTGTTGGGCGATGCGGCGAATTTGAATCTCTTCGGAGCCTTCGGTGATGCGATAGCGCCGGTGGTGGCGGTAGATGTGTTCGAAGGGCTTGGCGCGGGTGTAACCGATGCCCCCGTGAACCTGCATTGCGCGGTCAGCGGCGTTGCAGACGAGCAGGTTCGCGCGGTAGTTGCACATGGACACTTTGTCGCTGATTTCCATGTGGTGCTGCTGGTCCAGCTGCCATGCCGTCTTGTGGATGAGCGTGCGGACGAGTTCACACTCGGTCTGAAGTTCGGCAAGCGGCCACTGGATCGCCTGCCGTTGGGAAAGCGGCTGCCCGAAGGTGACCCGTTCTTTGGCGTAGGCCACGGCTTCGTTGATGCAGTATTGCGCGGCGCCGACGCCGCTCGCGGCCTGGCGGATGCGATTCTCGTGCACGAACGTCTGCGCGAGCGCAAGGCCGTCACCCTCTTGGCCGAGGATCGTGTCGTTCGGCACTCGCAAGTTCGTGAGGCTGACCTCTGCGTGGTCTGTCGGCATGTTGAAGGTCCAATGCATGTATTCGACCTTCAACCCGGCCGTTTCCGTGGGGACGATGAAGCAACTGATGCCCTTGGCTTTGCCTTCATCGCCAGAGGTGCGCGCGAACACAAGGTCGTGCGTGGCGTGGTGCATGCCGCTGTTGAAGCGCTTGGCCCCATTGATGACCCAGTCGTCGCCATCGCGTATGGCCTTCGTTTCCAGCCAGGTGGCGTCGCTCCCGTGGTCCGGCTCCGTCAGTCCGAAGGCCATGCGTTTGGCGCCCGTGATCATGCCCTCGATGAACTCCGCCTTTTGGGCGTCGGTGCCGAAGCGGTCGAACATGATCACCGTGGGGAAATTGCCGACGACGGACGACTCGTTCTGAAGGTCGTTGTGGAGGCCGAGTCCCTTCGCTGCCAGGTGCTCGCGGATGATGGCCATGCCGAGGTTCGTGCCGTCGCGACCACCAAACTTGCTGGGCAGAGCGTAGCGGAGGAAGCCGGCGCGGTCCGCACGGCGGCGCATCTCCGCGAGCAGCTCTTCCCATTCACGCCGGGGGATGCCGTCGTTCTCGAAATCTGTGCGTGCGTATTCTCGGCGGTGGTCGAAGAACTGGATGTTGGCGCGTTCCAGAGGAAGGATGTCGCGTTCGATGAAGGCATCGAGTTCGACGAGAAAGTCCTGGATGTCGCGTGGGATGGAGAAGTCCATGGGCGGCCCCGGTCGGTAATGGGTTTGATTTAACCACGAAAGCCATTCGCTTGTGCGGACATCCCGGCGTTTGCTCCCGTGCGCGCTACGGATTGGTTCACTCTACGCGCCGACGACTTCCGCGGTGCCCATGAGGTCGAGCTGGCATGCGGCATGGCGCAGGTCGCGGCTGAAGATGACAAGGTCATGTGTGATGCCGTGGCGGTCGCGCACGTGGCCGCCGAGGATCGCCTCGGGGCGGAAGCCCAGGCTCTCCATGGTGGCGATAGCGGCGGGCTGGCTGGTGGTGAGCTGCCCAATGACCTTGGAGATGCCCTCCAGCAGGGCAAGGCGGAAGATCTCGCGCGCGAGGAGGCCGCCGATACCGAATCCCCGCTGTTCGGGCGCGAGGAGGAGACGCATATCCGCGACGTGGGCCGTCCAGCGCAAGGAGTTGCGATGCAACCCGCCATACCCGGCAATGCGTCCATCGAC
>DAOTTM010000273.1:0-9611 GCA_034437915.1 Dehalococcoidia bacterium
ATACGTGCTGCCTCGGCTTGCGCCTGGCGAAGCAGTTCATCATCCACATCGATCAGTGTTCGCATGTCTCCAAGCATACGTCTCAACGAATCCTGTCGTCGATGCTCGTCTCCGGGAGCTAAGAGCGAATCGCGCCGAAATCAGCGAACCGGGCTTCGGCCGCCGTGCAACGCTCGGCGGAAAGCAGAAGGCCCGTCGGAACTCGACGGGCCTTCTGCTTTGGCGCGAAAGAACGCGCCTTAGCGCTTCGTGAACTGAGGTGCCTTGCGGGCGCGCTTGAGGCCGGGCTTCTTGCGTTCCTTTTCCCGAGGGTCGCGGGTGAGGAGGTTTTCGCCACGCTTCAGTGCTGGCTTGAGGGTCGCGTCGGAGGCAACGAGAGCGCGGGCTATGCCCATCTGGATGGCGCCCGCCCAGCCGGTGATGCCGCCGCCGGCGCACTTGATCTGCGCGCTGAAGCGGGTCTCGCGGCCCAGTCGGCGCAGCGGGGAGAGAGCCTCGGCGATATGGATGTCGCGCCCAAATACCTCTTCGAGCGGCTTGCCGTTGATGACGACGGCGCCATTGCCCGGGTAGAGGCGCACGCGCGCGACCGCCGTCTTGCGACGGCCCGTACCGTAAAAGTACTGCTGGTCAGCCATTGGTTACTCCTGATCCTCTGCCGCGTCGGCGGCCGTTGCCTCGTCGATAACCGCGTCTGCCACGACGGGAGCGGCGGCAACCGGTGCTTCGGGCACTGTAGTTACGACCGGCGCCGCATCTTCGAATGGCGTCAGCACATATTCCGGGAGCACACCGCGCAGCTGGCGAAGCTTGGTCGGCGCCCAGACGAGGGTCTGGCTGCCGTCGGCCCGAGCTGCCTGCGCGCGAGCCGAACCGGTGACTTGCGATTCGTGCGGGTGATTCGGCCCGCGATACACCTTCAGGTGCTTCTGCATCGATTCGCCGAGGGTTCCGCCAGGGAGCATGCCCCAGACGGCCTTCTCGATGATGCGATCCGGGAACTTGGTCTGCTGTTCCACGAACGTGCGCGTCTTCAAGCCGCCCGGATACCCAGAGTGCGTGTAGTACTTGTTCTGCTCGCGCTTGCGGCCAGTGAGCTTCACCTGGGAAGCGTTGATGACGATCACAAAGTCACCATCATCCAGGTGGGGTTCATACGTGGGCTTGTGCTTGCCGCGCAAAAGGATGGCAGCCTCGCTCGCGACGCGCCCCAGCGGGCGACCGGCTGCGTCGATGACGTGCCAGTCCTTGTAGATTTCGGATGCCTTGATTCGAACCGTCGTGTTCATGGTCTGTACCCTTCATCGTACTCCACGCGTTGCAAACAAAGTCCCTGCGGCGGAGCCAAAGGCCCAACCGTGGCTGGCTTTGCCTGCAACAGCAGGCGTAAGAATTCGTCTCCTTCCAGCGTCCCGCGTCCCACCTGCACAAGCGCGCCGACTATGCGGCGCACCATGTTCGGCAGGAACGCTTCCGCCGTGATGTCGAACGTGATGATTTCGCCTTCGCGATGCCATCTCGCCTCGAAGACGGTGCGGACCGAGGTCCGTCCTTCTTCAATTGGCCCGGAGCAGGCAATCAAATCCTGCCGACCGATGAGCGCGCCCGCCGCCATCGACATCGCCGACACATCGAGCGGTTGCACGATATGCCAGGCGAATCGTCGCGACAACGGATCGCGCGTCACCCCCTGGGTAACGGTGTAACGATACGTCCTGCGCCTTGCCCATCGGCGGGGGTCGAAACCCTCATCGACGGCCTGAACCGACCGCACCGCCACGTCCGCCGGGAGCAACGCATTGAGCGCCCTCTCGACGGTTGCCGCTTCCAGCCGCGTCTCCACAGTGAAAGCGGCCACCTGGCCCCGTGCGTGGACGCCCGCATCGGTGCGGCCGGCCAACGCCACGCGGGTTGCCACACCGAATAGTGCGCGACCCGCGGTTTCCAGCTCCTGTTGGACGGTTCGTACGCGCGGTTGCAATTGCGACCCCGCGAACTCCGCGCCATCGTACGCCACCGTTGCCGCGAACCGTTTCGCGGACACGGCTGCTACTCTTTCGCCGCCGCTTCGCCTTCATCGACGGCGGCTTGGACCGTATCGACGACTTCGGCCGATGCTTCTTCCACAGCGGCTTCTGCCTCGGTGGCAACTTCCGGGGAGTCCTCAGTCACGCTGTCCTCCGCGGTCAAATCGGCGGATCTCTCTTCCACGACGGATTCCGGAGTCTCGGCGACGAGTTCCGGCGCCGCGGAAGCCACAGGCACTGATGGCCGGACGACAGACGGCGCAGCCGTCACGCGTTCCGGGCGTGGTGTTGCGGGCGCGTTGCGGTAATCGACGAGCTCGATCACCGCCATCTTCGCGCCATCGCCCTTGCGCGGCTCCAGGCCCGTGATACGGAGGTAGCCGCCGGGCCGGTTGGCCATGCGCGGGCCGATTTCGTCGAAGGCATACTTCACGACCTTCGGGTCATAGACAACTTTCAGCGCCTGGCGACGCGCGTGGACATCGCCGCGACGGGCAAGCGTGATCACCTTCTCGGCCATGGGCCGAATCTCCTTGGCCTTGGCCTCGGTGGTGGTGATGCGCTCATAGCGGAGCAAGTCCGTTATGAGATTGCGATAAAGAGCAACGCGATGGGCGGTATCGCGACCAAGATGGCGGCCGGCAAGTCGGTGTCGCATGGGTTAGTCCTCGTCGTCGGCGCCGAGCAAATCGTCGTCGCCAACCTCTTTCAATGCTTCTTTGAGGGCCTTCCCAAGCGCGCCGAGGCTCTGTTCCTCGTCGTCCTCATCGAGGATGACGGCACCCGGACGCCGGCTGCCGTGTACCGCGCGTACGGGACGGCTGGCAGCGCTGAGGGGCGCGGTTGGCAACGGCACGAGCCCTTCTGCCTCGCCATCGACGTAACCCAACTCGATCAGCTTGTCCCGCAGCTCGTCGTACGACTTCCGCCCGAAGTTTCGCAGCGCGAGCAGTTCGTCTTCCGACTTCTCGAGCACCTGTCCGACCGTCATCAGGCCGCTGCGCTTGAGGCAGTTGTAGGCGCGCACGGATAGTGCCAGGTCCTCGATGGGCGTGCCGTACCCGGGGAGGGCCACGCCTGTCGCCGGGCCAGGGCGGCCGTCGTAGACGGGCACGTAGGATTCCATCGGACCCATCTGGCTGAAGAGCGAGAATTGGTCCATGAGCACATCGGCGCTCTGTCCCACGGCATCGACGGCGCTAATCGTGCCGTCCGTCCACACTTCAAGGATAAGGCGGTCGTAGTCCGTCGATTGGCCTACGCGCGTTTTCTCGACCCGGTAGTTCACCTTTCGGACAGGAGAGAAAATGGCATCGACCGGGATGACGCCAATCGGCAACCCTTCCACGCTTCCCGCGGGCACGTAGCCCTTGCCGATACGGGCGTGGAACGTCGCACTCAGCTTCGCCCCTTTGTTGTCCAACGTGGCGAGCCGAAGCTCCGGGTTCACGACTTCGAAGTCCGCTGGGACCTGGAGGTCGCCCGCGGTGACGATTCCCGGACCCTCAACTTCGAGGGCGAGGGTGCCCGGGCGGTTACTGAGCGCCTTGATCCGGATCTCTTTCACGTTGAGGAGAAACTCCGTGGTGTCCTCAAGCATCCCGGCAATAGTCGAGAATTCGTGATGCACCTGGTCGATGCGCACGGATTCGATGGCGGCGCCTTCCAGTGAACTGAGCAGCACGCGTCGAAGGGCATTGCCCAGCGTGATGCCGTATCCGGGCTCCAACGGCCCCGCCGTGAGACGCGCAAAGGTGTCGCTTTCGTCTTCCACGATAAGCTGCGGGCTGACCTCTTCCGGGGCCAGCGCGACGGGCTCAAACGAATCCATCATGCTGATGTCTACTCCAAGTTGACTAACCATGAGGTCCTCGCGTTACCGCGAGTAGTACTCGATGATGACGTTCTCGTTGAACAGGTGGCTTTCGCCCTGGGCGACGGTTGGCATCCCGTTCATCCGACCGGACATAGCGCCCATATCGAGGGTGAGCCAGGACGGCGGGTTCTTTGCCTTGATGCTGAGCTGGACCACCTTGTAGAACTCCGAGCGCACGCCGCGGGCGGTGAAGCCGATCGTATCTCCCTCCGCGAGGTGGGCCGATGGGATGTCCATCTTTTTGCCGTTCACGGCAACGAGGCCGTGGCGGACGACTTGCCGCGCCTGGTTGCGGGAATCCGCGAACCCGAGGCGGTAGATGATGTTATCGAGGCGCGTTTCCAGCAGCTGAACCAGGTTCTCGCCGGAAACGCCGGGGCGCCGAATCGCTTCCTTGTAATAACGAACGAACTGCTTCTCCAGGACGCCGTAGGCGACGCGCGCGCGCTGCTTCTCGCGCAGCTGAAGGCCGCGATCGCTCACCTTGCGGCGGCGGGCCGGGCGAGGGCCAGGGGGATTTGGGCGCCGGTCGAAGCTGCACTTTGGCGTGAAGCAACGCTCACCCTTGAGGAAAAGCTTCTCCCCGTGGCGGCGGCAAAGTCTGCAAACAGGACCTGTATATCGTGCCATGTAGGGTTATCGGCTCCTAAACCCGGCGCCGCTTCGGAGGGCGGCAACCGTTGTGCGGAATGGGGGTAACGTCTCGGATCGCGGTCACTGTAAGGCCGGACGACTGGAGCGAACGAATAGCCGCCTCACGGCCGCCCCCCGCGCCCCGGACATAGACCTCGACAAGCTGCATGCCGTGCTCCATCGCGCGGCGCGCGGCGCTCTCACCCGCGAGCTGGGCGGCGAAGGGTGTGCTTTTCCGCGAACCCTTGAAGCCCGATGCTCCGGCCGTTGCCCATGACACAACGTTTCCGTTCGGGTCGGTGAGCGTGACGATGGTGTTGTTAAAGGTGCTCTTGATGAACGCCTTGCCGCGTGGGATCGATTTACGCTCGCGACGCTTGACGCGCCGCGCGGCGGCGCCGCCACGCTTGGTATCTTTTTTTGCATCGGCCATTGTGCGTTAGTCCTCTTACTTCTTCCCGGCGCGGCGCTTGCCGGCAACCGTCTTGCGCGCGCCACGCTTCTGGCGGGCGTTTGTGCGCGTTCGCTGTCCATGTACGGGCAGGTTTCGGCGGTGGCGTTGGCCGCGATAACAGTTGATTTCGATCAACCGGCCGATGTTCTGGCGCACTTCGCGGCGGAGGTCTCCCTCAACCGTGTACTGCTTGTCGATGAACTCGCGGATGCGAATCACTTCTTCGTCGGTCAGTTCGCGCGCCTTTGTATCAGGGTTTATGGCCGTGGCCGCGAGGATCGCGTGCGACCGTGTCAGCCCAATCCCAAAAATGTAGGTCAGTGCGACCTCGATGCGCTTGTCGTTCGGAATATCAACGCCGGAAATTCTGGCCATGCTTACCTATCCCTGCCGCTGCTTATGCTTGGGGTTTTCGCAAATCACCATCACGCGCCCGTGCCGGCGGATAATCTTGCACTTGTCGCAACGTGGCTTGACGGATGCTCGGACTTTCATAGTTCTCCTGAAATCGACCCGCGGGAAACGCCTGCCACCTACCGGAACCGGTAAGTGATCCGCCCGCGGCTAAGATCGTACGGTGACAGCTCAACAAGGACGCGGTCCCCGGGGACGATCTTGATGAAATTCATCCGGATCTTGCCACTGACATGGGCGAGCACTTCGTGCCCGTTGGCCAACTCCACCTTGAACATTGCGTTCGGCAGTGGCTCAGTGATTACCCCTTCGACCTCGATTGCGTCCTTCTTCGCCATATACCTTTCTTTCGACAAACACTCCTAAGGGAGCGTCAGCACCTCTGGCTCACGCCCCTCACGAATGGCGACTGTATGCTCGAAATGACAACACAAGCTACCGTCTTTCGTCTTTACAGTCCAGCCGTCTTCACACTCCTCGACATCGGCTGCCCCAACATTCACCATCGGCTCAAGTGCGATGACGAGGCCCTGCTGCAGGCGCACGCCCTTGGTGCGCATGCGATGGTTGGGAATGTGCGGTTCCTCATGCATATCCCGCCCCACCCCGTGCCCGCCGTATCCCTGCACGATCGAGTACCCGCTGGGCACTATCGTGTCTTCAATGGCGGCGCATACGTCGTTGAGATGGCGCCCCGCTCGGCAAGCGCGAATACCCGCCCACAACGCGTCCTCCGTCACCTTCAGCAGCCGCCTCGCCTCGGGAGATACTTCACCCACGGCGACCGTGATCGCCGCGTCACCGACGTAACCGTTGACGGTTGCACCGAGATCGAACGTGACCAGATCGCCTTCCTTCAGCTGACGCTCGGTCGGAATGCCGTGCACCAGCTGGTCGTTGATGCTGATGCAGATGTTCGAAGGATATGGCGGGTAGCGAGGCGCTGGCTGGTAGTTGAGAAACGGACTGGTCGCGCCCTTGGCCTTGAATTCGCCATAGACGAACTCCTCTATGGCCATCAGGTTCAGGCCAGGGCGCACCATCTCCCGCAGCTTTTCAAGCGTCTGCCCGACAACCTGCCCAGCCACCCGGAGTTTGCGCATTTCGTCTTCGGATTTGAGTTTTACCGCCACTACTTGAGCGCCTCCAGGAGGGACGCCGTCACAGCATCAAGCGAACGCTCACCGTCAATGCGCCGCAGAACGCCTGCGTGCTCGTAGTGGGCAATCAATTCGGCTGGCGGCTTCTGCTTGTCCAAGCGGTTCTGGACGACCCCCGGGCGATCGTCTTCGCGCTGGTACAGCTCGCCGCCACACTTGTCGCAAACGCCCACCGCTTTCGGGGGGTCGTTGCGCTCGTGGTACAACGTGCCGCACTGCCGGCAGATCCAGCGGCCGCCGAGGCGGCTGATCAGTTCCTCGTCGCGGACGCTGATGAGCAGCGCGCGGTCGATTCGCCTGCCGTTCTCGCCGAGAGCCTTGTCAAGCGCTTCCGCCTGGACAACGTTCCGGGGGAAACCGTCGAACATCGCGCCCCCGCTTGCATCCGCCCGCGAGACGCGCTCTAGCAGCATACGGATCGTGACTTCGTCCGGCACAAGGTCCCCCTTGTCCATGAAGGTCTTCGCGAGCCTGCCCAGTTCCGTTTCGTTCTTGACATTCTCGCGGAACATGTCGCCCGTCGAAAGATGCAGCAGCTTCGAAGCAACGGAAATGCGTTGCGCCTGCGTGCCCTTGCCAGCGCCGGGAGGACCGAGGAGAACGACAAACATCTAGCGGATGAACCCTTCGTAGTTTCGCATGAGCAGCTGCGCCTCGAGCTGCTTCATCGTATCGAGCACGACAGCCACGACAATCAGGAAGCCCGTGCTCGAAATGGTCAGCGCCTGGACGTCACTGATCAGGCCGATGAAGTATGGCAGGATGGCGACGAAGCCGAGGAAGAACGCGCCGCCCCAGGTAATACGCGTGACAACGCGCATCAGGTAAGCCTCGGTTGGCGGTCCGGGGCGGATGCCCGGGATGAACGCTCCCTGGCGCTGGAGCGTCTTCGCCATCTGCTGCTGCTGGTATTGCACCATCGTGTAAAAGAACGTGAAGACGACGACGAGGACGAAGAGGACGATCCAGTACACCGGACTCGCACCCACGCCGCCGCGCCCGCCCTGGAACTGGTTCACGAAGAAGTCTGCGATGGACTGAATGAACCCGATATCGGAATTCGTGAAGGATGCCGCCACCGTCGCGGGGAGGATCATGATGGAGAACGCGAAGATGAGCGGGATCATGCCCGCCATGTTCACCCGCAACGGGATATGGCTCTGCCCCTGCTGGCGGTACATGCGTCCGCCGCGAAATGCCGAGCGGGCGTATTGCACCGGCACTCGGCGCGTCGCCTCCTGGAAGAACACGACGAGGGCCGTCAAGACCAGAGCGAACGCACTGATCGCCAGGACAGCGATGATCGACTGCGTCGTGATAGTCGGGATGAGCGAGGGAAGTCGGGCCACGATGCCACCGAAGATGATCAGCGAAATTCCGTTGCCGATGCCGTTCTCCGTGATCAGCTCACCGATCCACACGAGGAACATCGTCCCCGCCGCCAGCGTGAACAGAGTAGCCAGCGTCCCGAGCAGGTCGTTCTGGAGGCCGAAATTCGCGATCACCGGGCTCTGACTGTTGATGAAGAGGATCTGGCCGTAGCCCTGGACGAAGGCCATCGGCACAGCAAGCCAGTGCGTGTACAGTTCGCGACGGCGCCGCCCTTGCTCACCCTCTTCCGAAAGCGCCCGCAATGCAGGCACGAGCGGCGTCAGGATTTGCATGATGATCGAAGCCGTGATGTACGGGTACACACCGAGGGCCGCCACGCTCAAGTTCTGGAGGGCGCCACCAGAAAAGATGCTCAAGAAGTCCAGGATCGAATTGTTGTCGAACGCCGTCGCCAGGTTATCGCGGTCCACGTTAGGCACGGGCACGTGCGCGACGAAGCGGAAGACAATCAGCATCATCAATGTGAAGATGAGCTTCCGCCGCACGTCTTCCTGTCGGAAGGCGTCCACCATCGCCTGCAAGAGCTTCGGCCGCGAGGCCGGCTGCGCGGTCATGAAGCGGCTTTCTCTTCCTTGACCTTCGGAGGCGTCAACGCCACCACGGATCCGCCCGCCGCTTCAATCTTCGCCTTCGCCACTTCGCTGAAGCGATGGGCCTGGACGTTGAAGGCTTTCGTGATTTCGCCTTCGCCGAGGACCTTGACGGGGTTCCGCAGGTGCTTCACCACGCCGACATCGCGGAGGAGTTCGGGCGTGATCGTCGAACCCGCCTCGAAACGGTCGAGCGCCGACAAGTTGACAGGCTGATATTCGGTGCGCCACTTATTGTTGAAGCCGCGAAGAGTTGCGAGCTTGCGCGAAAGCGGCGCTTGGCCGCCTTCAAAGTGGAGGCCGACGCTCCTTCCGCTGCGGGACTTCTGGCCTTTCATGCCCTTGCCTGAATAGGTGCCGTGACCGCTGCTGTTGCCGCGGCCGACGCGCTTCTTGGCGTGTGTCGCTCCCGGGTCAGGGGCGAGTTCGCTGGGGTCAATTCTCATGACGCCCCTCCTTCTTCAACGGATACGAGGTGTACAACCTTCGCGATCATGCCCCGAAGCGTGATCGAATCCTCGTGCTCCACCGTCTGGTTCATGCGCTTCAGGCCAAGCTTCTGGATCGTGTCCTTCTGGTCCTGGCGGTAGCCGATGGAACTCTTCTTGTACGTGATCTTCACGGTGCTCATTGGCGAGGCCCCGCCGCCAACGCCAATCGGCGGCCCCGAGCGCCTTCCGGATCCTGCAGGTTCGAAAGACCTTCGATCGTTGCCCGGGCCACATTGATCGGGTTCCGGCTGCCGAGGGACTTGGCGAGGATGTCCGTGACACCAGCCGCTTCCATGATCGCCCGCACGGCCCCACCGGCGATGACGCCCGTGCCGTGGCTGGCCGGCTTCATCATGACGCGCGCCGCGCTGTACCGCGCGAGCAACGGGTGGGTGATCGTCCCACCCTTCATGGGCACGCGAATCATCGTCTTGCGCGCGAGCGTTGCGCCCTTGCGGATCGCCTCGGGCACTTCGTTGGCCTTGCCAAGGCCGATGCCGACGCTGCCGTTGCCATCACCGACGACGATGAGGGCGCTGAAGCTGAAGCGGCGTCCGCCCTTCACCACTTTCGC